>NZ_JAKJSE010000027.1:0-98996 GCF_050336585.1 Enterovibrio makurazakiensis | reverse complement strand
CGAAAGTGACGCTCAATGAATACTGAATTACTTTTTTGCCCTAAGGCAAAACTGCATTGACTGTGTTGATAGCATTACTCCGAAGAGCTCAACCATCTTGGGTCACTCAGTTCATTGATAAATCTTATGTCTATCAAGTACGAGTGCCCACACAGATTGTATAGGTCAAATTGTTAAAGAACGTTGACTTGGTCACTGGCTTAACTCGCCGTGTTCCGTGTCGATGGGCCGCATTATAGAGAGATCGATCACGTTGGCAATAGCAAAATACAAATAACTTTATAAAATCGACTCAACCGTTCACTTTTTCATCAAAACACCCAAAAGAGACGATTATTTACGCTGTTTTTACCAGTTTCACCTCTAGTTGCTATCTTAGAAGCACACCAAAACCTCTGGAAACAACATGAATTCCTCACAGCTGCGCGAGAAACCTATCTTAAGTACACAGTTATACATCTCTAGATAGTGCGTTCAAACAAATCGAACTGTCTATCTATACCAAAAACATCTCTCTGTTCAGTTTCAGCAATTGAAGTCCATTAACGAGATACTTCATGACAAAAACGCCATGCTTTAATAAGACACGGTAACATTGACACGAAACCGCCTTAACTCGGAATGGTATACCCCACCAACCTGAAGATGCAGGATTCAGCAAGGCTTACTGACGTTATGATCAAAGCGTCCTTTTTTGGTGTAGTGAACTCCATCAAAAAGGGATAACACCGGGCACGGCCTCAGTAAACTCGTCGAAGGGAGGCTCTAAGGTTAGTTGGGTATATATAGAGGAGAGAAATGGTCAATGACTTCAACGCACAGCACCCTTGATGATTATCTTCAAATAAACATTAATTCACAGGCTCTTTGCTATATAGAAGATACAAACTGTTGGAAGTAGAAGTAGAAGTAGAAGTAGAAGTAGAAGTAGAAGTAGAAGTAGAAGTAGAAAGGTTAACGCATAATCTTGAATGCATAGAACGAAAAAAGCCCCAGTCTTTCGACTGGGGCTTTTCCGGAAATTGGTGCCCGGGGCCGGACTTGAACCGGCACAGTTATTCACCGGCGGATTTTGAATCCGCTGCGTCTACCAATTTCGCCACCCGGGCAAGTGAGGCTGATTATACGCAAGCCGAACTACAGCGCAACCCCCTAATTCATTATTTTTGTTCAACCGTTTCTTTTTTCGCCAGCCTGCTATAAATACGCTCAAATGGGAGCATTTTTATGCATTCAACATCACCGCTAAGGCTGGTAGACTCTGCATATACTCAATTTTAGGACAGAAAGATGTCTCAATCTTCAATTCAATACAGTGTCCCCAAAGGCGCAAGCTTTTTTCGTCGTATGGGCGCATGGTTATATGACCTTCTCGTACTTGCTGCCGTGGAGATGTTAGCCATTGGTGTGGTGGTCGGTGGTTTTGCTATTGCGATTCAATTTGGTTTTTCAATTGAAGGTTATGTCGATGTTGGGGATTATCTCACTCGCAATCCAATGGTCAGTCCCCTGTTTACTCTTTATGTGTTTGCTGTCGCATCAGCTTTTTATGGCTACTTTTGGTCAAAGGCAGGCCAGACTGTTGGCATGAAAGCTTGGAAGCTTCAACTCATAAGCGAGTTTGGTGGGAATGTCACGTTTACCCAATCACTGATTCGCATGGCAACTTCATGTTTAGGTGCAGGCAACTTACTCGCCCTATTTGACCGTAACAATCGATCATTTCAAGACCACTTCGCGAACTGTCAAATGGTCAAAATCGACTGACTTACAGCGACGTCTGATACTCCACCGGTTTGATAATAAAAGAGGGAGCCTTTTGGCTCCCTCTTTTTGTCGTTCTGTTATTGGGTATCGTTATTGGTTACGACTAAAAATATCGCCTAACCTTCCACAACTTTCACTTTATCGGCTAGAGCTTTCTATTAAGCAAATAGAGCGTCACACCAATAAACGCCAAACTGGGTGCCACTGCACCAAAAAATGGCGGTAAATTGTAAACTAAGGTCAATGGTCCGAACACCTCGTTAGAAATGTAGAACGCAAAACCGAAAATGACACCTGAGAGTACTCGAGCCCCCATTGTCACAGAACGCAGCGGCCCAAAGACGAAACTCAGTGCCAGCAACATCATTACCCCAATAGAAAGAGGCTGTAGGACTTTGCGCCACAACGCGAGTTCATAGCGAGAAGCATCCTGTTCAGAGGCCTTGAGGTAATCCACGTAACTGTATACCCCACTCAACGAAAGCTCTTCAGGTTTGACCGTCACAATAGAGAGCTTTTCAGGGGTCAACGTCGTTCTCCAAGCTAATTGCTCTTGCTCGGTTTCACTGATTTTAACCGGACCTTCAAAATGGGTGATGGTTACGTTGCTCAACATCCAGCTGTCTTTATCCAGATATGTCCCTTTCTCCGCAAACACCATGGTCTTTAATTCTTGGTCGCCCTCAAACTTCCATATGTTCACGCCTGTTAAAGACTCTTTCTGATCAGTACGTGCAATATAGATGAAGTCTGAACCGTCTTTCGCCCATACGCCGCTACGAACTGACATGACATTACCGCCAGACTTCGCGAATGCTCTTAGCTCACGCGCTGCCTTTTGTGCATCAGGTGCGCCCCATTGGCCAAGCGCCAGCACTATTAGCATGAGCGGCATCGCGGTTTTCAATACGGAGAGACCAATATCGAGTTTTGAAAAACCCGAGGCTTGCATAACAACAAGCTCAGAGCTAGACGCCAATGTTCCTAGGCCAATCAACGCGCCAAGCAACACCGCCATCGGAAAGAACATCTCGATATCACGAGGCATACTTAACATCACGTATTGCACGGCAGTCATCATGGTAAAAGCACCTTCACCGACCGAACGCAATTGCTCTACGAATTTGATAATGGCTGACAACCCCACCAGCGTTGCCAAACAAAGCGAGGTCGTCGCTATGATGGTTCGCCCAATGTAAAGGTCGAGGATCTTAAACATTAAGCGGCTCTCCTCAGTCGATATCTCATTTTCCGCATCGGCAACGTATCCCAACTGATCAGCGCTACTGCCACCAACAAGGCAAGTATATTGATACTCCACAGACCAATTTCAGGCTTTAACGTGCCTTCTTCGATAGCAGACTTTGCCGCACTGATAGCCAGGAAGTAAGTCAGATATATAAGCACTGCTGGGAATAACTTCGCAAAACGACCTTGGCGTGGGTTCACCGAAGATAAGGGCACCACAATCATCGTCATCAATGGAATACAAAGCACCAATGAGATTCGCCATTGCAATTCCGCCTGTGCCGGTGCTGACGGTTCATCAATTAAGGCGACTGTCGGCATTGCATCCCAGTCACGGTGCTTTTGACGCACTTCCCTCTGACCAATCAACACCTGGTAGTTTTCATAGTCTGTGACGGTGTAATCCAATCGTGTTGGGATACCTTCGTAACGAACACCGGTATTCAGATCCAACACCTGACGCCCATCCGGGAGCTCCGAAACGAAGCCTTTTTCAGCAACAATCACATTCGGACGCATCGTTCCGCGAGGAACTGGCTGGGCTATAAAGACATTGTGTAAGTTCTGTCCGCTCTCAGTGATTTCGTTGACATACACAACAGCCTGGCCATCTGGCGTGGTTTGAATTTGTCCTTGCACCAAAAGCTCAAGCCCTGAATCAGACTCGAGGCTTTCCATCACTTTAATTTCTTTGTCATTCGCCCAAGGGGTCAGCCACAGTGCGTTAAACGCCGCAACAGCGCCAGTAATCAGTGCCAAATACAACGCAGCATGGATGAGAAATTTGTTCCCAATCCCAGTCGCATTCATCACTGTAATCTCACTTTCGGCATAGAGACGCCCGAAAGTAATCAAAATCCCTATATAAAGACTAAGTGGCAGCATTAACATCGCCATTGATGGCATGTAAAGGCCCACAAGAGTTAACACATCGCTACCCGGAATTGAGCCATCTGTAGCGTTTGCCAGTACACGAATAAACTTCTGACTAAAAAAGACCAGAAAAAGCACAAACAACACAGCAAGTTGTGTTTTCACTGTCTCTCGGATCAAATACCGAACAATAATCACGGCGTTTTACCTTTAGAAAACTTGTTTTTTTACTCGAATCGCTATAGTTTTTGGGTAAATGAGTTATTTTTTAATCTTTCGGCCAAGTGTTGACCTGCTTAATTCAAATTACCTCGAACAAGAAATCGAGTGCCAATAAAGCGGGCATTATCCAACATTTAGCCTCACTTGTCTTTAGGATGTAGGAGTACGCATGGAGTTCAGTGTAAAAAGCGGGAGTCCCGAGAAGCAGCGCAGCGCATGTATCGTCGTCGGTGTGTTTGAACCACGCCGCTTATCACCTGTAGCGGAGCAACTCGACAAAATCAGCGATGGTTACATCAGTAGTCTTTTGCGTCGTGGCGATCTAGAAGGCAAGCCAGGGCAGATGCTACTTCTGCATCATGTTCCTAACGTACTGTCTGAGCGCGTACTGTTAGTAGGCTGCGGTAAAGAGCGTGAACTGGGTGAGCGTCAATACAAAGAGATCATCAAAAACACCATCAACACCTTAAACGAAACGGGTTCAATGGAAGCAGTTTGTTTCCTGACTGAACTGCACGTTAAAGGTCGTGATACTTATTGGAAGGTACGCCAGGCAGTAGAAAGCACCAAAGACAGCCTATATACCTTTAATCAATTTAAGAGTGTGAAGCCGGAAACCCGTCGTCCACTACGTAAATTGGTGTTTAACGTTCCTACGCGTCGCGAGCTAAACCTTGGCGAGCGTGCCATTGCCCATGGCCTTGCTGTCGCATCAGGCGTAAGAGCATGTAAAGATCTTGGCAACATGCCACCAAACGTTGCGAACCCAGCTTACCTAGCTTCTCAAGCACGCCGTCTTGCTGATGACTTTGATAAAGTCAGCACCAAGATCATTGGTGAGCAAGAAATGAAAGAACTAGGCATGACGTCATACCTAGCGGTTGGTCAAGGTTCTCGTAATGAATCATTCATGTCGATCATGGAATACAAAGGCCACCCAGACCCAGATGCGAAGCCTATCGTATTGGTGGGTAAGGGTTTAACCTTTGATGCGGGTGGTATCTCTCTGAAACCACCAGCAAGCATGGACGAAATGAAGTACGACATGTGTGGTGCTGCATCCGTATTTGGCACGATGAAATCGCTCGCAAAACTTGATTTACCAATAAACGTAGTCGGCGTGCTTGCTGGTTGTGAAAACATGCCTGATGGCAATGCTTACCGCCCAGGCGACATCGTGACCACAATGTCAGGTCAAACCGTTGAAGTGCTCAACACCGATGCTGAAGGCCGTTTGGTACTTTGTGATGCGTTAACCTATGTCGAACGTTACGAACCAGAATGCGTGGTTGACGTTGCAACGCTGACAGGCGCATGCATTGTGGCGTTAAGCCACCACATCAGTGGCTTGATCTCTAACCACAACCCTCTGGCACATGAGATTGTGAACGCATCAGAACAAGCGGGTGACCGCGCGTGGCGTCTGCCGATGACAGAAGAGTACCAAGAGCAGCTGAAGAGCCCGTTTGCAGATATGGCGAACATTGGTAGCCCTGGCGGCGGCACTATCGTTGCTGGTTGTTTCTTGTCTCGCTTTGCGAAGAAATACAACTGGGCACACCTTGATGTCGCGGGTACTTCGTTCCGTGGTGGCGCAAATAAAGGCGCGACGGGTCGTCCTGTCCCACTGCTCGTCCAGTTCTTGCTGAACCGTTCTGGCCTTGAGACCGTGGAGTAACATTTATCCACACTGAAAAGAGGGGGCTGACAAGGCCCCCTCTTTTCGTTTGCAACGAGAGCAAAGAAACAAAAAGCAATAGATTTTGATTCTGACTCACCGCACACTGAGATACGTTAATACGGCTTAAGAGAGAAACGCGAATATGGCACTGGCAACCTTCTATTTATTGGATGATACCCATACCAACCACCAAGATCGCATGGTGGAAAAAGCCTGCCAACTTTCTGCGCATTTTTCTCAACAAGGTATGAAGGTTTACATTTCTGCGAGCGACAAATCTCAAGCAGAAACCGTCGACGAATATCTCTGGCAACAGTCTCCCGATCACTTTGTCCCGCATAATCTTGTAGGCGAAGGCCCAAGAGGTGGTGCGCAAGTTGAGATTGGCTGGTCAGGTGTCAGACATTCAGGACACCGAAATGTGCTGATAAATTTGGCCGAAGAAGCAGCAATTTTTGCGCCTTCCTTTGCACAAGTGGTAGACTTCGTGCCTTGCGAAGAAACTCTCAAGCAGCAAGCGCGAGAGCGCTACAAAATTTACAGAATGGCAGGGCGACAAATGCGAACCCTTGCCATTGATGACATGTCCTAAATCACACGATCCATCAAGAGCGCTATGGAAAAGACATACAACCCAACATCGATTGAAAAAGCGCTGTACCAGCGCTGGGAAGAGGCCGGTTACTTCAAGCCTCATGGTGACACATCAAAAGATGCGTACAGCATCATGATCCCGCCACCAAACGTCACTGGTAGCCTTCACATGGGTCACGCATTCCAAGATACCATCATGGATACCTTGATCCGTTGCGAACGCATGAAAGGCAAAAACACCCTTTGGCAGGTAGGTACCGACCACGCAGGTATCGCGACGCAAATGGTTGTTGAGCGCAAGATCGCAGCAGAAGAAGGCAAAACTAAGCACGATTACGGTCGTGATGCCTTCATCGACAAGATCTGGGAATGGAAAGCTGAATCAGGTGGCACCATCACCAAGCAGCTTCGCCGTCTTGGCGCATCTGTCGACTGGGATCGTGAACGATTCACCATGGACGACGGCCTATCTAATGCCGTTCAGGAAGTGTTCGTTCGCCTTTTCCAAGAAGATCTTATCTACCGCGGTAAGCGTCTGGTTAACTGGGATCCGAAACTGCACACCGCAATTTCTGACCTAGAGGTAGAAAACAAAGACGTCAAAGGCTTCATGTGGCATTTCCGTTACCCATTGGCTGACGGCGTAAAAACAGCAGACGGTAAAGACTACATTGTTGTTGCGACTACACGTCCAGAAACCATGTTGGGTGACACAGGCGTTGCAGTAAACCCTGAAGATCCACGCTACAAAGCACTGATCGGCAAAGAAATCATGCTGCCAATCGTGAATCGTCGTATCCCTATCGTGGGCGATGAGCACGCAGACATGGAGAAAGGCACAGGTTGCGTGAAGATCACCCCTGCGCACGATTTCAATGACTACGAAGTTGGTAAACGTCACCAATTGCCAATGATCAACATTCTGACCTTCAATGCTGACATCCGTGACAGCGCTGAAGTGTTCAACACCAACGGCGAAGCAAGCGACATTTATGGCACGGAGCTTCCAGAAGCTTACCGCGGAATGGAACGTTTCGCTGCACGTAAAGCGATCGTTGCGGAATTTGACACGCTAGGCCTGCTTGAAGAAATCAAAGATCACGATCTAACCGTGCCTTACGGTGACCGTGGTGGCGTGGTCATCGAGCCAATGCTGACTGACCAATGGTACGTACGTGCTGCAACACTGGCAAAACCAGCGGTTGAAGCCGTAGAGAATGGCGACATTCAATTCGTGCCTAAGCAATACGAAAATATGTACTTCTCTTGGATGCGTGACATTCAAGATTGGTGTATCTCTCGCCAGCTTTGGTGGGGTCACCGCATCCCTGCATGGTATGACAACGACGGTAACGTCTATGTTGGTCGCAGCGAAGAAGAAGTGCGTGAACAAAACAACCTTGCACCCGTTGTTGTACTTCGCCAAGACGACGATGTACTGGATACTTGGTTCTCATCTGCACTGTGGACGTTCGGTACACAAGGCTGGCCTGAGCAGACCCCAGATCTGAAAACCTTCCACCCGTCTGACGTGTTGGTCACTGGTTTTGACATCATCTTCTTCTGGGTTGCTCGCATGATCATGATGACCATGCACTTCTGTAAAGACGAAGACGGCAAATCACAAGTGCCATTCAAAACCGTTTACGTTACGGGTCTTATCCGTGATGAGAACGGTGACAAAATGTCGAAATCAAAGGGCAACGTGCTTGACCCTATCGACATGATCGACGGTATTGATCTGGAATCTCTTGTTGAGAAACGTTGTGGCAACATGATGCAGCCTCAACTTGCAGCCAAGATTGAAAAGAACACCCGTAAAGCCTTTGAAGGCGGCATCGAACCTTACGGTACAGACGCACTGCGTTTCACCCTTGCTGCTATGGCCTCTACCGGCCGTGACATCAACTGGGATATGAAGCGCCTTGAAGGTTACCGTAACTTCTGTAACAAGCTATGGAACGCTAGCCGTTACGTACTAATGAATACAGAAGACCAAGATTGCGGCACCTCTTTGTCTCAAGAACAGCGCGACGCGATGGAATTCTCACTGGCAGACAAATGGATTGAATCTCAGTTCCAACTGGCAGCAAAAGACTTCAACGCACACATTGATAACTTCCGTCTGGATATGGCAGCAAACACGCTGTACGAATTCATCTGGAACCAATTCTGTGACTGGTACTTAGAACTGACCAAACCGGTTCTTTGGAAAGGGTCTGAAGCGCAACAGAAAGCGACACGTTACACATTGATCACTGTACTTGAGAAGACATTGCGTCTTGCTCACCCAGTGCTGCCATACATCACCGAATCTATCTGGCAGAGCGTGAAGCCGCTAGTTAACGGTGTTGAAGGTGACACTATCATGCTGCAAGCATTGCCTCAGTATGATGAAGCACAGTTCGATGAAAATGCACTTGCAGACATTGAGTGGGTAAAAGCGTTTATCACTTCTATTCGTAACCTGCGTGCAGAATACGACATCGCGCCAAGCAAAGCGCTTGATGTAATGCTGAAAGCCGCGGACGAGAAAGACGTTGCTCGTCTCGAAGCAAACAAACAAGTTCTACTGTCTTTGGCAAAACTGGATGGCATTCGCGTTCTGTCTGCTGGCGAAGAGACACCTGCGTGTGCAACTGCACTGGTTGGTAAGTCTACGCTGATGATCCCAATGGCTGGCCTAATCGACAAAGATGCAGAGCTAGCACGTCTAGACAAAGAAATCGCAAAAACGGAAGGCGAAATCAAGCGTATCGCTGGCAAGCTTGGCAACCAAGGTTTCGTTGCTAAAGCACCAGAAGCGGTAGTTGAAGCTGAACGTGCGAAGCTAGATGGCTACAAAGAAACACTGGTGAAACTGGAAGAGCAGAAAGCGACTATCGCGGCACTGTAATTCTCACGTTAACCAACTTAACGCAAAAGGCTGATGGGTGACCATCAGCCTTTTTTTATGCGTTTTTCTCACCACCAAGCAACCGAATCCCAGACAAATTGGGCGTCACTTTAACGTTCCACCACTACTTTCCTGCGAAAAAATCGTGCTCAAATTGATTGTCGCGTTTGATTATCATCACGAATATTCATTATTTCGGGTTTCACCAGTCAACATGAAAAAAATTTTAATCGTTACCAATCAATGAATTAGATCGATATTCTTGCCCAATAGTTCAGACCTATCGGAACAATACGTGAAACTCCTATTTACAAATGAGAATCATTTGCAATAATGAAGTCATACCCATGAAGGATCGAAGGACCTGTTATGAAAAAGACCATCAGTTTTGCTGTGATCCATTTTACCGTTGCCTTTACCGTCGCATACATTTTGACTGGTGATATTCTGCTAGGTAGTTTGATAGCCATGGTAGAGCCAATGGTCAACACGGTTGCTTTCTACTTCCATGAAAAAGCATGGGACAGCAAATTATTGAAACGTACGATGAACAACAACCCTGGCCGAAAAACAGCAAGCTTTGCTGTCGTTCATTTCAGTGTTGCATTTGGTGTGGTGTACTTACTGACAGGCGATATCTTGATTGGTAGCGTGATGGCGATGATTGAGCCATGCATCAACACCATGGCTTATTACTTCCATGAACGTGTTTGGCAAAACAAAGAAGCGTTTCGCGCAATGCAATGTCGTCACACGGTTTTCCAAAAATAAAAAGATAAAGCCATAACCATAAAAAGGCAGTTTATTTCTGCCTTTACTCACAAATCATTTCATCGACAACATATCAATTAAAATCATTCAATAGCATGTTGAAAAGACTGTTTATCAACTTTTGAATTTGATTTCATGCCTTCATAACCAACAATGTCAGAACGCACATCCAAATCACCATCAATTATTACCGAAGAGACAAAATAGTTATACTCCCTAACCCTAACCCAAGGTGTCAAAAAACCAAGAGTCAACATTCTCGCGAGCATATTAGACAAAACAAAAATGACAGAATGCATCATTTTTTTGTCATTAAAAACATAAGCGTGAATCATGCGAGATAAAAAATGAAAAACCATTAAGGCTGGTATCGCATGCATAGCATAAAATAAGCCTTTAACAACAATAACTTTAGATGCATATAAGGCATAGTCAACCATCGACATTCGACTACTAACCCCCTCCAGCGTATAATGCGTCACCGCATCCTCTAGCTTCCAATCCAAATAGAATACGCCAACTGTAGAAGAAGAAAAAATCAACAGAGATACCAAACTGACGACGAAGCAGAAAACTTTTGAAATATCAGTTTTAGTTCCAAATTTAGCACCACCATATTCGTATCCACAATTAACATACTTAACCACTTCATAAATTAACTTAGATAGCCCTAAAACAAAAAAAATCCCAAGATAAATCGCCACAAGTAAATTATTTTGAGGGCTAACAACCAAAGAAAATATCATCCCTAATGAAAAAATTAATAATGAGACCAAAGAGCCAACAAAGATTGATTTATACGCACCTATCAAGGTCCCATTAAAATTAAACCGTTTATTCCGATAACTAGTCATACCAGCATTAACTCTAAGGTTTCTTCTAAAAAACCAAGGGGAAACCATCAGAAAAACAATAGCTATAAAATAAGCGCTTTCTTTGCTATGACTTACAAAAAATATGCAGACCACTAATGTTACAAAAAAAATAACCCTCCAAAAGAGTATTCTCACAGGAGAGTCATGATAGTCGAAACGGTCACCTGCTAATTCGGTTTGACCATAGAAGTATTTTTTCGTCCGAACCTTGGCCCAAGCAGAGTAAAGACCAAGTGTCAGCACGCTCATCACAACGTTCATTATCCATGTGTTGAAAAATTCACGACCTGAGCCATGAAATATCATTTTATTTTTCATTGAATCAATCCCTTGCCAACTTCATTGTCAGCATCTCAGCTGAAATGAGTTTTTTATTTATGTTTATGTTTATGTTCATGTCTTAGAAGAATAATATTAATGTCTTAACAGGAATGACGCTCCCTACTCTTATCCATATGCAAACCAGAAGCCTGTCTACCGAGTTGCCTCAGGTACAGAGAGTCTCATGAAAGGCGAGTTTTGTTGGCGGTCATACTCTGTTGCTGACTGTCAACCTAGATCCACTATGCTTTCAAAACAATCCTGAGCCTGCAAGCCAACAAATTGTCGTGGAACAAGCACTTTGAGATTGCTCGGGTATAATTGCTGTAACCAAACAGTTGATACAGCAATAAAGCCAAGGTTCACCTCAAGATTGAATCATGATTCATCTCGATACATTTGAAGTAAAATGGAGAAACAATGCCTACAGGTCCGGTTGAAATCCGCTCTTTAGTCCGTCAACTGCTCAGGCATCGCGGGTTGCTAGATAACATCTATGGCACGGCTGGTCTCACAACCGTGCAATGCCATGTATTGATTGAACTAGAGCAAGGCCCGCTAAGCGCAGAAGAACTCGCAGGGCGACTTAACATTGATGTCATCAACGCCAATCGCACCTTGGCTATCTTGATCAATAACGATACCGTCTCTTACCAAGCCGATGCCAAAAGTGCCCACCCCACCTATTTGTTGTCTGATTTTGGCCGAGCACGACTCGACCAGCATCATGTCGGGATCAATTCAGAAATCGCCTTGTACTTAGAACAACTCGATTTGGACGAAATTGAAAACTTGTCACGCTCTCTGTATCGCTATAATCGAGCGATGGAGCAAAGTCATCACCAAAAAGGCTTTACGTTGCGTTTGTTGGAGCCCGCTGACAACGCCGCCATCGCGGCGGTGATTCGCAAAGTGTCGACAGAATACGGATTAACTGAAGATAAGGGTTACAGCGTCGCAGATCCAACGCTCGACTCACTGAGCGAATGCTACCAAGCTGACAACGCAGCATATTGGGTCGTTGAACAGAATGGGAAGATCTTAGGTGGTGGTGGTATTGCACCATTGAAAGGCGAAGACGCTGTATGCGAGTTACAGAAAATGTACTTCCGCCCAGAGTTACGGGGAAAAGGGTTTGCACGTCGTCTAGCCGCAATGGCCATGAAGTTTGCACGAGAAAAAGGCTACACCGCGTGTTATCTGGAAACCACAGCATGTTTAAAAGAGGCGATTCACCTGTATGAATCGATTGGCTTCGAGCATCTCGACAAGCCGCTTGGTAATACAGGACATAGCGATTGCGAAGTCGTTATGCTGAAAGCTTTCTCGTCATAACAGCCTTGACCTTATTCAAACTCAGGCTCAAGTGGCATTTTCAAATAGCGCCCACAAAAAAGCCGGATATCTCCGGCTTTTGTCGTTTTTCTACTCGGTATTAAAAGAGGACGTGGTTATTTCTCGTCTTCTTCTTCAAGGTCACCTTCTTCTTCGTCAGATTCTTCGTCTGACTCAAAGTAAGTACCCCAACCGTCATAATCAATTTTGTGTTTTTCAGCCAATGCAGCAAGTGCTTCTACTTGTGCATCGATACGATCAGCGTCAAGAGCAGATTCCATTACCGCATCAAAACAAATCACTGTTGAACCGTCATCCAGTTCAAGCTCTTCCGCATCTAGCACTTCATAACCCAATTTGAACGCTTCCACTGCAGCGCCTTCTAGCTCCGCAAAGCTATCAGCTGAAAAGTGGTGTTCAATGGTGTAAAGCGCATCTGGATCGCTACCATCATCTAGCAGCGCAGCAATGATTTCGCGGGTTTCCGCTTTTTGTTCTTCAATAATGTCAGCGTAAGACATTGGATAACTCCAGACTGAAATAATAACCGAGGCACTATCGCATGGATTGGCTTGGTTTGCCACGTTCAATTGATACCAATACCAAGACGCCAAGCGATCGGATTTATCGCGAAAAAGATCGCACACGACACATGTTAATTAAAAGTAAAATTGACCTTAACCAACAAGGTTGTCATTATTTGAGAATGGGGACATAACCATACAAGATGCTGCGCATACCTAGGTTTTGCATCATCTTGCGCCAAGAAAACCCCGAATTATGGAATAGTGTGCATTTCTATCGCATAGATAAGCACAAATAGACGCGAGCATTTATTAGGATATTCAACACTTATCGTTAGCGCGAACTATCCTAAGCCGCTGTTTTGATAAATGGATTTACGACATGTTTTCAGGCGTCTTTGCTATCAAGCGCCCCAATTACAGAATTCTGTCGCTTAATCTCCCTATTTCCCCGTGATTGCAAACATCTTACTCACGCTTAACATCCTCAGTTTTACCCATAAAACCGAGTGAATAGCGAGCATGGTGAGCAACAGGCGGGTCTAATAAAAATTCAAGAGAGAGACGATAATGAGTCAGTTATATGTGGGTTCTGAAGTCGGTCAATTAAAGCGCGTATTGCTGCATCGACCAGAGCGAGCCCTTAATCACCTGACACCATCAAACTATAAAGACCTACTATTTGATGATGTGTTAGCCGTTGAGCGTGCTGGTGAAGAGCACGACCAATTTGCACAGACGCTACGCGACCAAGGCGTCGACGTATTGCTCTTGCACGATCTGTTGGCAGAGACCTTAGCGATCCCCGAAGCAAAAACGTGGCTACTTGATGTACAGGTGGGTGAATACCGCCTCGGTTATCAATTCGCAGGCGATGTGCGCAAATATCTTAATGAACTGAACAATGAAGAATTAGCACATATTCTATTGGGTGGCCTCAGTTATATTGATTTCCCGGTGCAGTCATCTTCCATGATGCAAGCCATGCATGAGCGTACCGACTTCATTATCGACCCACTGCCAAATCATCTATTTACCCGTGATACCTCATGCTGGATTTACGGCGGCGTATCGCTAAACCCAATGGCGAAACCCGCTCGCCAACGTGAAACCAACCACCTTCGCGCCATTTACCGCTGGCACCCTATCTTCGCCGGTGCAGATTTCCTTACCTACCTTGGCGCGGAACAACGTGACTATGACAATGCCATGGTAGAAGGTGGTGATGTATTGGTTATCGGTAATGGGGCAGTCTTGGTCGGCATGTCTGAGCGCACCACCCCACAAGGTGTTGAAGCACTGGCAAGAAACCTGTTCAAACATGGGCAAGCGAAAGAAGTGATTGCAATCAATCTGCCTAAGCATCGCTCATGCATGCACTTAGACACCGTCATGACACATATGGATATTGATACTTTTTCTGTCTATCCGCAGGTTATGCGCAAAGATCTTCAGTCTTGGCGACTCATTAACAAAGGCAATGGCGAGGTTGAGGTCAAAGAAGCTGACTATTTCCTCCATGCGATCGAAAAGGCCCTCGAGCTACCACAACTCAATATCATTACCACTGGTGGTGACAGCTTCGAAGCAGAACGCGAACAATGGAATGATGCCAACAACGTTCTGACTGTGCGCCCAGGTGTTGTCATTGGCTACGAAGGCAATGTCTACACCAACGAGAAATATGATAAAGCGGGAATAAAAGTACTGCCTATCCCAGGAGACCAATTGGGACGAGGACGCGGCGGCGCACGCTGCATGAGTTGCCCAATCGAACGCGACGGGGTGTAAAAATCGCAGATCCTCTTCTGTTTATAACCCCCATCAAGGCCACCCTTCAAGGTGGCCTTTTTAATGAATAGAGATCCATAACAAATAATTATTTATTCACAGGGGTTGCATTCTTAATCACATTTGAGTGAAAATCGTGATTATTATCATAGTAGAGGGTAATTCTACTATTCAGTTGTACGCAAGATTTTGAAGGGAACTCATTTATGGCTTTTAATCTTCGCCACCGGAATTTTCTGAAGCTATTAGATTTCACACCTCGCGAAATCGAACATCTGTTGTCATTGTCGGCCGATCTCAAAAAAGCCAAATACAATGGTTACGAGCAGCCTCGTTTGAAAGGCAAGAACATCGCGTTAATTTTTGAAAAAGCCTCTACGCGAACTCGTTGTGCATTCGAAGTTGCCGCTTTCGATCAAGGCGCGCAAGTGACTTACCTTGGCCCTTCAGGCTCTCAGATTGGCCATAAAGAATCGATGAAAGATACCGCCCGCGTATTGGGCAGAATGTACGATGGCATTCAATACAGAGGGTTTGGGCAAGAGATCGTTGAAGAACTCGGCCAGTTTGCAGGTGTTCCAGTGTGGAATGGCCTCACTGACGAATTCCACCCCACACAAATCTTAGCCGATTTCCTGACCATGCAAGAGTACGGACGCGGCAAACAGCTGCATGATATCAAGTTTGCCTACCTTGGTGATGCACGCAACAACATGGGCAATTCACTCATGGTTGGCGCTGCTAAAATGGGCATGGATATTCGCTTGGTGGCGCCTAAGCAATTTTGGCCAGAAGAAGCCCTCGTGGCGCAATGCCAAACCATTGCAGAATCAACCGGCGCACAGATCACCCTGACCGAAAACGTCGAAGAAGGCGTGAAAGGCTGTGACTTCCTTTATACCGATGTTTGGGTATCTATGGGCGAATCTAAAGATGCATGGGATGAGCGTGTCGCCCTCATGAAGCCATATCAAGTCAATATGGATGTCATCAAAGCCACTGGTAATCCACACGTGAAGTTCATGCATTGCCTACCCGCCTTTCATAACGACCAAACCACGATTGGTGCAGAAGTGGCGGAGAAATATGGCATGAATGGCTTGGAAGTCACCGATGATGTGTTCGAATCGGACTATTCCATCGTATTTGACGAAGCAGAAAATCGCATGCACACCATCAAAGCGGTGTTGGTAGCCACATTGGGTGATTAACCCGTCATAGAAATCCCCCAACTAGCCGCTGTCACTTACAGCGGCTTTTTTATTGGCAATGCAGCCTAATCCAATGCCATTACGTACTTAAACCTTGGTTTTCCCACTCAAAGAGCAGCACAGACACGTTTGTAGCCTCATGCTTGCACACGTAAAAAATGGGCGTATAATTCTTCGCAATTTGTCAAAAAATCGAATCGGAATGCCATATTTAGCGACACAATCGACTGCTAAACACTGCCCAACAGCGGCAATGGCCTCCTATTTTATTTTTCGTGTATTTTCAAAAAAAGCCTCCTGATCGGGAGGCTTTTTTTTGGCTAAAAAACGTACCACTTAGCGCTATCACGTTCTGGGTTTTGCCCAAACAAGCATGATGCGCAACCATTGAGGGAAGAAAAAACATGGCGACCTCGCTGTACAACAAACACATTATCTCCATCCCGGAGTTGTCCCGCGAAGAATTGGAAATCATCGTCGATACGGCTGGCAAATTAAAAGCAGAGCCGAATCCGACATTGCTGAAAAACAAAGTGGTAGCCAGTTGCTTCTTTGAAGCCTCTACAAGAACGCGCCTATCCTTCGAAACGGCTGTGCAACGACTTGGCGGTACAGTGATCGGGTTCCCTGACGCAGGCAATACCTCATCAGGCAAAAAGGGAGAAACCCTGTCTGATTCCGTGCAGGTGATTTCTTCTTACGTGGATGCCTTTGTCATGCGTCACCCTAAAGAAGGGGCAGCGAGACTCGCATCTGAATTCTCTAAGGGCGTGCCTGTTATCAATGGCGGCGATGGTGCGAACCAACACCCAACGCAAACCCTGCTCGACTTATTCAGCATATTTGAAACCCAAGGTCGCTTGGATAACCTCAATATTGCCATGGTCGGTGACCTAAAGTACGGGCGTACTGTGCATTCATTGACACAGGCGCTTTCTAAGTTCGATAACAATCGCTTCTATTTCATCGCGCCGGACGCACTGGCAATGCCAGACTATATTCTGGAAGAACTCGATGATTCAGGGATCCCTTACAGTCTGCACGGCAGCATTGAAGATGTCGTGCCTGAGCTAGATATTTTGTACATGACTCGTGTCCAAAAAGAGCGCTTTGACGAATCTGAATACGCTCACATCAAAGCTGCCTTTATTCTTGATACACCCGCTTTGGAACATGCTCGCGATAACTTAAAAGTACTTCATCCACTCCCGCGCGTTGATGAAATCACTGTCGCTGTCGATAAAACGCCTTACGCCTACTACTTCCAGCAGGCTGAGAATGGGGTGTATGCACGTCAGGCACTACTCGCATTGGTTATGAACGAAGAGATTTAAGGCAGGAGCACAGGACATGGGAAAACAAAACAAACTACAAGTCGAAGCCATTAAGAACGGCACCGTTATCGACCACATCCCTGCCAATGTCGGCTTTAAGGTGATGAAACTGTTCAAGCTGCATAAAACCAACGAACGCATCACCGTGGGTTTAAACCTGCCTTCATCTGCGCTGGGTGCAAAAGACATTATCAAGATCGAAAATATCTTTGTCAGCGAAGAGCAAGCTCAGCAATTGGCACTCTATGCACCGAACGCCACCGTGAACCAGATTGAAAACTACGAGGTCGTGGCAAAACTTCCGCTCACACTACCTCAAACCATTCTTGGCGTTTATCGTTGCCCTAACACCAACTGTATTACCCACGATGAGCATGCTGTTGAAAGCAGCTTTACTGTTATCAACAAAGCGGATGATATCCACTTGAAGTGTAAATACTGCGAGAAAGTATTCTCTCGAGAAATCATGACAGAGCGCCATTAATCCTGCGTCACCATTGCCTGTCCTCGGCGATAAATTTATCGTCACAGCATGGTATGCATGATAAGCCGACGATAACCGTTGGCTTTTTCTTGCTCCTGATGCGCACCAAAGAGCACAACAGATGTAAAATGTGATTTCGCAGGTTTACCTTGCTCCTGCCAAGATGCAGACTAGGCACCTACCTTGTTTCCGTACCAAATGTTTAATTAAGGATTGGTAAATGACTAAAGTGCTTCACACTGAACACGCTCCAGCAGCAATTGGCCCTTATATTCAAGGTGTTGATCTTGGCAACATGGTACTGACCTCTGGTCAGATCCCAGTTAACCCAGTCACGGGCGAAGTGTCTCCAGAAATTGCTGTGCAAGCACGTCAGTCACTGGAAAATGTGAAAGCGGTTGTTGAGTCATCAGGCCTGACAGTCGGCGACATCGTGAAAATGACCGTATTCGTTAAAGATCTGAACGACTTTGGTACAGTGAACGACGTCTATGGCAAGTTTTTCGATGAGCACAATGTCGAGCATTACCCTGCACGTTCTTGTGTAGAAGTGGCACGCTTGCCAAAAGATGTGGGTATCGAAATCGAAGCCATTGCGGTTCGCAAATAATCGACATCGCTTTTCGCATCACAGCGTATAGAATCAAAAAAAGCGGCAACTGCCGCTTTTTTTCTGTTCGATGACAAACGCACACAGCAAGTTGTTAACTCGCTAATTGAGCATCAACATGCCCGACAACTTGCGCAAACCAAGCGGTGAAGTGTTCAGGGGTCGCTGCCAGTGCTGTATTCATCTCTTGCTCAGGCCACCAGCGCCAATCCATGATTTCATCGGGGTTTGGCTCAAGCTCTACCTCATCCACTTGGCATAAAATAATCTGATCAAGCTCATGCTCAGTAAGGTCGTTGTCCAAGGCTGCGCGATAACAAAATGTCACACCCATTTGAAATTTCAGCGGCGCAATGATACCGAGTTCTTCATTTAAGCGACGTGTCGCCGCGACTTCGAAAGATTCCCCTTGCATAGGGTGGGAACAGCACGTGTTGGTCCACAGCCCACCACTGTGATATTTATGCTCTGCACGTTGCTGAAGCAAATACTCACGCCCTGACGCCGTTTCTCGATAAATCATCACAGAAAACGCCAAATGAAGCAGACCTTGTTGGTGCGCTGCCATTTTCTCAGCAAGTCCCGTGACTTCACCACTTTCAGTGACTAAAACAACCTGATTTCTCAGCATAGTGCTTAACTTCTCTCACTCTACTATCGCGTAAAAACTAAAAAAGGATACGCACAGGCGTATCCTTTTGTTCAGCGTGAGCGGAAGTTTATGCCTTTTTGTTTAACTCAGCCACTTCAGCGTCCAGTTGCGCTAACTTTTCTGCCATCACGTCGTGACAACGAGAAGCCAATTCACGGACTTGCTCTTTCGTGATGCCTTCCGTCGAGATAGGATCCATCACTTCCACAATCACATGCCCATTGTCACCACGAGATGCTCTCAGATCTCGGGTTGAACTACACACGATAGGAACAATCGGTACGCCAGCGGCAATAGCAGCGTGAAACGCTCCCGTTTTGAAAGGCAATAAGCCGCGCCCACGAGAACGCGTACCTTCAGGGAATAGCCACACTGACACGTTGTTTTCTTTGATTTGATCCACAACCTGACCAATCGTGCCCATCGCCTTGCTGCGGTTATTACGGTCAATCAGGATATTGCCCGTTAACCAATAAATAGCACCAAAGATAGGAATGTAAGTCAGGCTCTTTTTACCCACGGTCACCGCGCGTGGACGCACCGCGTTAGAAACAGTGACCAAATCCCAGTTACTCTGGTGATTAGCGATATATACGCAGGTACCCACCTCTTTTGAAGCGTCAGTTTCGCGTAAACTCAGCTTGATCCCAAACAAACTAGAGAGTTTGCCGAACCAGCGACCAATGGTGTAAACATTCTCGGGGTTTCTCGGGCTTAACAGGCAGTAACCACAACCGAACACAAAGATGACAATCGCAAACAAGGCAACCGCCAGCAGTCGCAGTATAAAGTACATTCTTCTCTCCTAATGCCTGACACCCGTTATCGGGGGTAGGAAAACATCCCTGTGAGCCCTATTCAACCAAGCGGTAGAATTACAGCGTACAGGTGTAAGCTTAAACATATTGGCGACTAGTATACTTATCCATCGGCAAAATTCACCCACCGAACGATAAAACGTCAACAAAAGCCGATAAAAAACCCTCCGGCTGGAGGGTTTAGAGTATTGTTGATGATTACGCTTCCGGTGTTTCCGAAGGCTCCACCGAATTTGGCGATTCAATCTCAATCGTTGTGACACGCTGCAACCCACGCGGCAACATTGCACCACGTCGACCACGCTCACCGCGGAAGTTATCGATGTCAGTCGGCTTAAGCGACAATTTGCGCTTACCTGCATGCAAGGTCACGGTTGAGCCTTGTGGGATCACACACAACTGTGCCAGCAATTCTTCACGGGCTTTCGCACGCGCTGCAGGAATATTGATAATCTTATTCCCTTTGCCTTTACCCAGTTGAGGCAGCTCTTTCACCGGGAATACCAACATCCGTCCTTCATTGGTGATCGCAAGAATATCGTCACTTTCAATGTCGCTGACTTTTTGCGGCGGCATTACCTCAGAAGCCTGAGGCAAGCTTAACAGTGCTTTACCGCTGCGGTTCTTCGACAGCAGATCGTCATGCTTACACACAAAGCCATAACCCGCATCAGACGCCATCAGCATCAAGTGATCATTCTCACCCATCAATACATGACGGATAGTGGTTCCTGCCGTGACGTTAAGGCGACCAGTGATTGGTTCACCTTGGCTACGTGCAGAAGGCATAGAATGTGATTCCAGCGCATAGCTACGCCCATCAGTCCCAATGAATACAGCGGGTTGACTGCTCTTTCCTCGGGCTGAAGCCAAGTAGTTATCACCTGATTTGTAGCTCAATGTGCTTGCGTCAACGTCATGGCCTTTCGCATGGCGAATCCAGCCTTTCTCTGACAGCACAACAGTGATCGGCTCACTCGGCATCAAATCGCGTTCTGTCATGGCTTTCGCTTCAGCGCGCTCTACCAATGGTGAACGACGATCATCACCGTATTTCTCAGCATCTGCGATGATTTCTTTTTTCAGTAGCGTGTTCAGACGACGCTCAGAGCCCAGCAACTTCTCTAGCTGCTCACGCTCTTTGTTCAATTCGTCTTGCTCACCGCGGATCTTAAATTCTTCTAACTTCGCTAATTGACGAAGTTTGATTTCAAGGATTGCTTCGGCCTGTTTCTCACTCAGGTCGAAACGCGCCATCAATTCTTTCTTTGGCTCATCCTCGGTGCGGATGATCTCAATCACTTCATCGATATTGAGATACGCAGCTAACAAACCCTCAAGGATGTGCAAGCGAGCAAGCACTTTGTCCAAACGGTACTGCAAACGACGTGTCACTGTGGTGCGGCGGAACTCCAGCCACTCAGTGAGGATCTGAAGCAAGCCTTTTACTTGAGGACGACCATCAAGGCCAATCATATTCAAGTTAGCGCGGTAGCTTCGCTCAAGATCGGTAGAGGCAAACAGGTGATTCATCAACTGATCGCAATCGACACGGTTTGAGCGCGGCACGATCACGATACGCGTTGGGTTCTCATGATCCGATTCGTCACGAAGATCGTCCACCATTGGCAGTTTCTTCGCACGCATCTGGTTCGCGATTTGCTCAAGCAGTTTTGCTCCAGACACCTGATGCGGCAAAGAGGTAATGACGATATCGCCATTGTCTTTGTGCCAAACAGCACGCATCTTCACCGAGCCACGGCCTTCACGGTACATCTTCTTCAATTCAACGTGCGGCGTAATAATTTCCGCTTCCGTTGGATAATCAGGTCCTTTCACGTGCTCGAGAATGCCGTCCAAATCCAATTTCGGCGAATCAATCAGCGCCACGACAGCGTTGGCAATTTCACGAGCATTATGCGGCGGAATGTCCGTCGCCATACCTACCGCGATACCCGTCACACCATTCAACAGAATGTGAGGCAAACGCGCCGGCATGGTTTTTGGCTCTTTCATGGTGCCATCAAAGTTTGGCAGCCAATCGACCGTGCCTTGGCCTAGCTCACTCAGCAGAACCTCTGAGAAGCGCGACAAACGAGATTCGGTATAACGCATTGCGGCGAATGATTTCGGATCATCCGGTGCGCCCCAGTTACCTTGTCCATCAACCAATGGATAGCGGTAAGAGAAAGGCTGAGCCATCAATACCATGGCTTCATAACACGCCGAATCACCGTGTGGGTGGTATTTACCCAACACGTCACCCACAGTACGGGCGGATTTTTTATACTTTGCGGTTGCCGACAGACCTAGCTCTGACATGGCATAGATAATGCGGCGCTGTACCGGTTTTAGGCCGTCACCAATAAATGGTAATGCGCGGTCCATGATGACGTACATCGAGTAGTTGAGGTATGCATCCTCGGTGAACTTCCGAAGGGGAAGCTGCTCGACACCGTCATAAGTGATATCAGTCATTGAAAACGTCCGATTCTAAACTCTAATTAAATATCTGCCAGTTCGGCTCTGTCGCCTTTGTCTTGCAACCAGTGGCGACGATCTTCAGCGCGTTTTTTACCAAGAAGCATGTCCATCATGCGGTCTGTTTCTTCTTGATCGTCAATGGTCAATTGCACCAATCGGCGAGTATTCGGATCCATGGTCGTCTCACGCAATTGCAATGGGTTCATTTCACCCAGACCTTTGAATCGCTGAACATCAATTTTCGCGCGCTTCTTGCTCAAGCTTTCTAAGATGCCCGCTTTCTCTGCGTCATCCAGGGCGTAGAACACTTCTTTACCGCAGTCGATACGATAAAGGGGCGGCATTGCCACGTAAACGTGACCCGCTTTAACCAGCGCATGGAAGTGCTTAACAAACAGTGCACAGAGCAAGGTCGCAATGTGAAGACCATCCGAGTCCGCATCCGCGAGGATACAAACCTTGCCATAGCGAAGCCCTGTCAAATCATCGTTATCAGGGTCAATACCCAGCGCCACAGAAATATCATGAACTTCTTGTGAAGCAAGCACCTGATCGGCAGAGACTTCCCACGTATTTAGGATTTTACCGCGCAGCGGCATGATGGCTTGAAACTCACGATCACGCGCTTGTTTGGCTGAACCACCTGCCGAGTCCCCTTCCACGAGGAAGAGTTCAGTACGCGCCAGATCTTGCATTGAACAGTCGGTCAGCTTACCCGGCAATGCAGGGCCAGAAGCGACTTTCTTACGCACGACTTTCTTAGCAGCACGCATACGCTTGTGAGCGTTTGCAATACAGACTTCCGCCAACTGCTCTGCCACTTGAGGACGTTCATTTAGCCACAAGCTAAAAGAGTCTTTCACCACACCTGAAACAAATGCAGCGCACTGACGCGAAGACAAACGCTCTTTGGTTTGCCCTGCAAACTGAGGATCCTGCATTTTGACTGAAAGCACATAGGCACAGCGCTCCCATACATCATCGGCGGTCAGTTTCACGCCACGTGGCAATAGGTTACGGAATTCACAGAACTCACGCATTGCATCAAGAAGGCCCTGACGCAAACCATTAACGTGCGTACCGCCTTGTGCTGTCGGAATCAAGTTAACGTAACTTTCAGTGACGAGTTCGCCACCTTCAGGTAGCCAAATCACCGCCCAGTCGGCTGCTTCATGAGGTGCATTGAAGTCGCCAGTAAACGGCTCAGCAGGCAGCAGTTCATAGCCTTTCACGCCTTCAGCGAGATAGTCTTTCAATCCACTGTCGTAACACCACTTGATGGTTTCATTGGTGTTTTTGTCAGTGAAGACGATCTCTAAGCCTGGGCACAAAACGGCTTTGGCTTTAAGGTTGCTTTTTAGGCGAGAAACAGAAAATTTTGGAGAATCAAAGTACTTAGCATCTGGCCAAAAATGCACTCGCGTGCCTTTCGCTCTGCGTCCGCAAGTACCTGTGACCGTTAAGTCTTGGACTTTGTCACCATGTTCAAAGGCGATTTCATATACCTGACCATCGCGTTTGACAGAAACTTCCACACGGTTCGATAGCGCATTCACCACAGAAATGCCGACACCGTGCAAACCGCCACTAAATTGGTAGTTATTGTTCGAAAACTTACCACCAGCATGCAGTTTACACATGATCAGTTCGACACCCGAAACCCCTTCTTCAGGGTGGATATCAACAGGCATACCTCGGCCGTCATCAATCACTTCAAGTGATTGATCGGCGTGAAGAATGACTTCAACCTTACGTGCATGCCCAGCCAATGCCTCATCGACACTGTTATCGATGACTTCTTGACCAAGGTGGTTAGGACGGGTCGTGTCTGTATACATACCGGGACGACGACGAACCGGTTCAAGACCATTGAGGACTTCAATGGATCCAGCGTTATAAACTTGCTCTGTCATAGATGATTGGTTTCTAAATTTTGTTACATGGTCTGCGATGGTTCGCTTGCTTGTCAAATAATGACACAGCTGATGCGATCTTTCTGTGAGTTACAGTCACAGTCCTAAGAATTGAATAATCTCAGCGGGATATCTATCAAAGCCGACGAAAGCATGATCGCCGCCCGCCTCAACAGTCTGTTTACAGTGCTGATATTTGGAGACGGCCTGCTTGTAATCAAGCACTTCATCACCTTCTTGCTGAAGCAGCCAAATTGAATCGGGATGTGTGATGAATTCTGTATCCAGCGCTTTGAGCTCATCCATATGATGAGGCTCCAGCAAATACTGCTCACCAGTATACGGATTTTGTTGCGGGCCAAGATAATCGGCCAACAACGCATACGGCTTCACAGCAGGGTTAACCAATGCAGCACGAAAGCCATATTTGTTATTGAGCCATGTGGAGAGATACCCTCCTAAAGAACTACCGACCAAACCGATACAATAGTCACCTTTATAACGCTCAACAAGCTGTTCTAGCTGGCTTGCAGCGTCGGCAGGGTAACAGGCGAGGCGGGGAACTTCCAGCTTTATGTCAGGCCGATGAACGTCGCACCAAGTCTTCATTTGCTGCGCTTTTGCTGACAGAGGGGAGCTATTAAAACCGTGGATATAAAGCAGTAAAGGCGCCATGTTTAGTAGCCAGACGAATTCATGTCAGGTTGAAACACGCTGCCGTCCAAACGTCCAATCGTTGAAGTGATGGTGCCGTCTTGATGCAATGAGATTTCTCGCCACCCTGGATTGGTCGAATCAAGAGCAAAATCATCAGAGTCAGGCAGAAACTGAATACACGTCGATGGCGCAGCCATGACTCGACACCCATTTACATTAACGTCTAATGCTTGATGAATATGTCCGCACACAACGCCTTTAACGTTGTTGTACTTTCCTACCAAGCTCCAAAAGTCTTCTTGATTATGAAGCTGATGCTGATCAAGCCAAGCACTGCCGGCAGGAAGTGGATGATGGTGCAACAACACTAAGGTATAGCGATTGGGATTGGCAGAAAGTGCCTGTTCCAGTAACGACAATTGCTCTAGCGACAAACGCCCATGAGGCACGCCTTTTACTTGGCTGTCGAGCATCACTAACTGCCAGTCTTCGCCAACCAATACATGATCGCAACGCACAAGCGTCGATTGCGCCAAGGCTTTTTGCATTTCTGGCTGGTAGTCGTGATTACCCGGTAACCAATAACAAGGCTGAGACCAAGAAGCGATACCATCCACAAAACGCTGATAAGACTCTTCCGTGTGATCTTGAGATAAATCACCCGTTGCGATAATCGCGTCAAACTCTACATTTTTAGCTTGGATCTCAGCCACCACGGCATGATAACTCGCAGCCGTATTCACCCCCAGCAAACAGCCATAAGGATCGGCAAAAAGGTGAGTATCTGTTATTTGCAACAACCGGACGGTCTGGCTGTGTTGGCTAGGTAGATGGCAAGTCCGCAACGTCTTGAAAATCCTGATGGTAAATACGCGTCAACATGTTAACGCGTCAAACTAATAAATAATATTCTGTTTTGCTATTCCGTTTCTCAAACAATGCCCCAGCCAGTCAGAAAGAAACGCATTAATCTGATGTTTCTCATTGCGCTGGTGCATACGTGGATTCGGATAATCATAACTCGGCTGAATTCGAGAAATCTGCTGACTAGTACACACTTCAGCGACTCGTGCATCGTGATACATTCGAACCGTGAGCCGAGGTCTCAAATATTGAGGGATCTCGCCCCGCTGCCAAATATCTAACAGCGTGGTGTAACGTGTCGACTCAACTACATCTAATTGGAACTCATTTCCCTGTATGTCATACACGCAGAACTCCCCGACATCATCCTGACGGGGCATCAGTCGCAGCAACTTGGCATAATTGGTTTCATACATTCGCATCAAGGCAGATAAATCAACCTGATACCCTCGTTTCAACATATCTCTTCCCGCTAGCGGTCCGATGAATGCGTCACTCAATCTTCACGCCACTTTTTTAAGTTTAAAGCTAACCACTGTAACGCGATGATCGACGCCGCGTTTTCAATTTTACCTTCTTCAACCCACTGCATCGCGGTTGTTCGCGGCACAAGGTGAACTAGAATATCTTCGCCTTCTTCAGGCAGACCATGGATGCCTTCAGCATCACTGGCATCAACAATACCCAAATACAAATGAATGCGTTCAGAGCAGCCACCCGAGCTAGAAAGGTAACTGGTCATTGGCACCAATTCATTCACTGAGAGACCAGCCTCTTCTTCGGCTTCACGCACAGCAACCGCATCCGGTATCTCATCTTTGTCGATAATACCCGCGACAATTTCCAACTGCCAAGGCGAAGGGCTCGCGGCCATTGCACCGATGCGGATCTGCTCGACCAGTACGACCTTGTCAGTGACAGGGTCATAAGGGAGCATCGCCACCGCATGCCCTCGCTCGAAAAGCTCACGTTCAATGGTCTCGCTCCAGCCACCAGCAAACAGGCGGTGACGAAAGCGATATTTAACCATCTTAAAGTAACCATTATAGACAACGTCAGAATGTTCAATCTCGACGTCATCTCCACCAAATTGATTTGGGTGCATATTTTGTGGCACGTTTTGTCCCATATAGCCTCCGAGCGGAGTGCAAATGATAAGTCTCACAAATAAGTAGCCGCAATCATAAAGCTTCACTTTTTTGGTATGGATTGCAGAAATATTTGAGTGCCGTCTAAGTTTCGATGCTTTTACGACCAATTTTTCTTAATAAATCCGCACATTGTCAGTTTCAAGTAAGCGAGCATGGTTTACACTAGGCCGATTACCTTTTGGCAATTTATAAAACAACGAAAAGTTCAGGGATTACCTTTATGAAGAAATTGCTTCCCTATTTCATCGGAGTTGCGCTGAGTACAGCAGCTTCAATGGCTAGCGCAGATGATTTGATCCAAGTATACGAACAGGCAAAACAAAGCGACCCACAACTGCTGCAATCAGCGGCTACACGTGATGCTGCCTTTGCTGCTGTTGATACGAATCGCGGTACGCTTTTGCCTCAAATCAATCTTTCTGCTGGTTATAACCTAGCCCGTAACAGCGATGAAGGAACAAATGGTCCTTTCTTCGACACCGACACGCTAACAGCGGGTATCGATTTGAGCCAAGAGCTATTTGACCAAAATAGCTGGATCAATTTAGACATTGCAGAAATCACTGCACGCCAAGCAGATGCTGTTTACGCCGTTGAGCAACAAGGGCTTATCCTTCGCGTCTCTCAATCTTATTTCAACGTATTGCGTGCGATTGATGATCTGATTTTTGTTCGTGCTGAAAAAGCCGCGGTAGGCCGTCAGCTAGAACAAACCAAGCAGCGCTTTGAAGTCGGTCTATCCGCGATCACTGACGTTCATGATGCACAAGCACAATATGACTCAGTACTGGCGCAAGAAATCCTGTCTGAAAACTCAGTGAGCAACAGCTACGAAGAACTACGTGAAATCACAGGCCAACGCCATGAGTCACTGAGTGTTCTTAACACCAAATCGTTCTCGGCTACCCGCCCAGATCAAACGCCTGAAGCACTGGTGAAACAAGCAGAAGAAACGAACTTGAGCCTGTTGGCCCAGCGTATTTCTCGCGATGCGGCGAAAGAGCGCATCAGCTTGGCCGAATCGGGTCATATGCCGTCTCTAACCTTGAACATGGGTTACGGTTACACCGATCAAAACAACAAATCGAATTCAACACGTGATGTGAGCAACAACCAGTTAACGGGTGGCATCAACTTTGCCATGCCGCTATACACGGGTGGCACCATCTCCGCAGGTGTGAAAGAAGCGCAATACAACTATGTATCAGCGTCTGAGCAACTTGAAGGCACCTACCGCACCACAGTGAAAGATGTTCGCGCATTCTACAACAACATCAATGCCAGCATTGGCGCACTGCGTGCGTATGAGCAAACCGTGATTTCACAGCGCTCTGCGTTGGAAGCCACTGAAGCAGGTTTCGAAGTGGGTACGCGTACCATTGTTGACGTATTGGATGCCACGCGCCGCCTTTACGATGCAAACCGCAACCTATCTGATGCACGTTACGACTACATCGTCAGCGTTCTTCAACTTCGTCAAGCAGTGGGTACACTGAGTGAAAATGATCTGGTTGAAGTAAACAGCGGTCTTATCGCACCGAAGAAATAAGCCCTTTGATTATCGTATTTCGTTAAAGTTCGGTTGCTGATAACAGCGCCGAATTTTCTGAAAAAACAAAAAGGCACCGCAGATGCGGTGCCTTTTTTTATTCTTAGCGCCTAGACGGAATCAGTTAGTTATGACCGCTTAAGATTGAATTGATGATTTCAGTGGTTGAGCAACCATCTTCAAAGTTCAGCACCAACACTTCACCGCCAGCAGCGATCACTTCTTTACCACCAGCGATTTCTTCCGGTTTGTAGTCACCACCTTTTACCAGCAAGCTTGGCAGCACATCGCTGATTAAACGCTGAGGGGTTTCTTCACCAAAAGGAACAACCCAATCCACAGCACTCAACCCTGCCAGTACCGCCATGCGGCGATCCGTTGGGTTAACAGGGCGACCAGGACCTTTCAGTCCACGAACAGATTCATCCGTGTTCACAGCCACAATCAAGCGATCGCCCAATTTAGCTGCTTCATTCAGGTAAGCGACGTGACCCGCATGCAGAATGTCGAAACATCCATTAGTCATCACGACTTTCTCGCCACGGGCTTTAGCCATTTGAACGGCAGCAATCAGTTGGTTTTCAGTCACAACACCAAAACCAGATTGGTGGCTACCGTGTACCGCTTCTGTCAACTCAATGGTAGACAATGTTGACGTACCCAGTTTACCCACAACCACGCCCGCTGCAGCATTCGCCAATGCACATGCATCAGCCAGTGATTTACCCGCTGCTAGCGATGACGCCAACACAGAAATCACGGTATCGCCTGCACCTGTCACGTCATACACTTCTTTCGCCAGTGTTGGCAGGTTCAAAGGCTCGTGACCTTCTTGCAACAGCATCATGCCGTGTTCGCTGCGAGTAACAAGCAATGCGTCGAATTCAAACTTACGGATAAGCCCTAAGCCTTTTTCGATGATGTCATCTTCACAAAGACACGCGCCTACCACGGTTTCAAATTCACTCATGTTAGGCGTTAGAAGCGTTGCGCCGCGGTAACGTTCAAAATCTGCGCCTTTAGGATCAACCAGCGTTGGAATTCCCGCACTACGCGCCAATTGGATCATCGGCTGAACATTCTCTAGCGCACCTTTCGCGTAATCAGACAAGATCATCGCTTTGGTTTGCGGTAACGCGGCTTCAATGCGCTCAAGAATCGGTTGCACATCCACGTTACGGAAGCTTTCTTCAAAATCCAGACGGATAAGTTGTTGGTTACGGCTCATCACGCGCAGTTTCGTGATGGTAGGGTAATCCGCCAAGCCAACAAAATGACAATCCACTTTCAGTGAACTCAAGGTGTCATTCAGCACCTGAGCTTGTTCATCCTGACCAACAAGGCCAATCAGTCGCGCTTTGCCGCCAAGCGCTGCAATATTCATTGCCACGTTCGCCGCGCCGCCTGGACGTTCTTCAGTTTGACTGATTTGCACCACAGGAACAGGTGCTTCAGGTGAAATACGGCCAGTTGGGCCATACCAGTAACGGTCTAGCATTACATCACCAACAACCAGAACGTCGGCTTGCTGATAGTCAGGCAAAGTGAGTTTCATCGTTTTCTCCACGGACAAAGGAACGTTGGCGATAATATCATAAAGCCCTCGAAGCAACAGCCGATTAGGGCTATCTCTCCTTCACTAACACACTGAAACATGCATCTTAGTCAAAGTTAAGGTTACAATGCGTTTCTTCTGTATATCGACTGAGTCAGGAAACACATAATCGCCATGAGTCGAACACACGACGCACCGACATTCCAATGGTCTTATCTACACCCTAAATATCTGCATACGTGGATTGGTGTTGGCCTGATGTTTCTCATCAGTTGGCTGCCATATCGCGTTCAGCGCTTCTTAGGTCAGAACCTTGGTCTTCTGATCATGAAGCTGTTCAAAAGCCGTCGAAAAATCGCCGAGCGTAACCTTCAACTCTGTTTTCCTGAAATGACAGGCGGCGAGCGAGACGCCATGTTGAAAGAAAACTTTCAACATATGGGGTTAGCCCTATTTGAAACCTGCATGGCATGGTTTTGGCCGCAATGGCGTATTAAGAAACACATGAAATACGTCGGCTTTGAGCAACTTGACGAGATAAGTGCAAGTGAACAAGGCGTACTGATTGTCGCCGTTCACTCTTTTAACCTAGAGTTAGGCGCTCGCGCATTTGGTGTGCACACCTCCGGTTACGGCGTTTATCGTCCAAACACCAACCCTGTGTACGATTGGTTTCAATACCGAGGCCGCACCCGTGAAAATGGTGCGATTGAACGCCGCGATGTAAAACGTATGGTTAAAGAACTGCGTAAGGGCGAGTTACTTTGGTATGCGCCAGACCACGACTACGGTCGCCATCGCTACGCATGGGCTCCCTTTTTTGCAGTAGAAAAAGCCTGTACAACGACAGGTACGCACCTTCTAGCTTCTGCAGGCAAAGCGAAAGTGATGACATTTACCATCACGCGTGATCGCAACGGCACAGGGTATACGCTGACCCTAGACCCACCAATGGATGCCTTCCCGTATGACGACGAAGAAGCCGCTGCCATTTACACCAACAAATTTGTAGAGCGCTCTATCATGCGAGCACCTGAGCAATACATGTGGTTGCATCGCCGCTTCAAAAGCCGTCCTGAAGGTGAGCCGTCGCTTTATGACTAATACTCGCCATCACAGACAATGATCGCGAAAAAGCCAGCATCACTGCTGGCTTTTTTGTGTCGAGCTATCGGGCTATTAGGTGCGCATTTATTCCATCCATGCTTTCCACGCATCACGCACCACTTTGCGCTCATGACAGAAACGATCATTGGCGATTTCGACAGACGCATCCAACAAGTTGAGACGATGGATTTCATCACGCATTGCCACATAAGCATCACGCAGTGCAAGGGCTTGAGCTGGGACTAAAATCCCCGCTTGCGCCATGTCCTCAAGAATACGGACGTTATCACTCCAACGTGTTAATCCTGATTCGTCCTGACTATTCGCAAGCACCAAAAATTGCGTCAGGAACTCGATATCCGTTATCCCACCGGGATCTTGCTTAACGTGAAACTTACCGCTCTCTTTACTACCAAGATGCTCGCGCATTTTCACTCGCATATCAGCCACGTCTTTTCTCAGCACATCCACGTCACGGGCTTGAGTCAGTACCTGTTTACGCACTTTGGCAAAACCTTGACCCAACGCCGCATCACCATAGATCATACGTGTACGCACCAAGGCCTGATGCTCCCACGTCCAAGCCTCTGTGTTTTGGTATTCTTGGAAAGACTCCAACGTTGTCACCAGCATGCCTGACGCGCCAGACGGACGCAGGCGAGTATCAATTTCATACAATACGCCCGAAGCCGTGCGCGTAGAGAATAGATGAACAATACGCTGAGCCAGACGAAGGTAGAACTGGCGACCATCAATTTCTTTCGGGCCATCGGTATACACATTGTCAGGGCAGTCATGCAAGAACACCACGTCCAGATCCGAGCCATACCCCAGCTCTATCCCACCGACTTTGCCATAGCCAACGACCGCAAAACCACGACCATCTCGCCCAAGCAAATGCGACGGTTGACCATATTTCTCCGCCATTTGATACCACGCCTGATTCACCACCGCTTCCACAATGGCTTCAGCAAGATAGGTCAAATGGTCGCTCACTTTCATCACGGGCAATACACCCGCAATATCTGCCGCCGCAATGCGCAGTAACTGAGTTTGCTTGTATTGGCGGATCATTTCCATTTGCTGCTCCATATCCTCTTCAGGAATACGGGCCAAGAAATCAAACAGCTCGTTGCGGTATTGATCGAGCGGTGTCGGGTTATAAAGGTGCTGGAGATCCAGCAACTCATCCAACAGGATAGGATACGCGGCCAATTGCTCCGCAACCATTGGGCTAGCGCCACACAAACGCACCAACTGCGTGATCGCACCGTGGTGCTCATCAAGCAACTCAAGGTAGGTGGTACGGGTCGCAATTCGCACTAACAGCTTTAACACTCGTTCGAGCACTGCAAGGCTATCTTCACGACAGACAATTTGGCTGAGAACCACTGGCATCAGACGGTTCATCACTTCACGGCCGCGAGGCCCCAACGTCCGTTTCGCGAGTTCTTCTTTAAAGCTCAATAAGGCCTTCGCTTTTTCAGCGGCATGATTGGCTGAGATATCGAACAAGATCTTTTCGACCAAATCAGGATCGCGGGCGGCATCCCAAATCTCACTAAAATCTTCAGCGATCTTCTCACCACCACTGTCTTCTTCATCACCAATCAGATCATCAAAAACGGTATGAACGCCTTGCATGTGACCACCGATCGCAGCCAACAGATCGTCCCAGCTTGCTTCTCCCATTGCGATCGCCAAACGTGATTGATCGATAGGTTTATCCGGCAAGGTTTGTGTCTGTTTGTCGTCAATCGCCTGCAGCAGGTTTTCAACACGGCGTAAATAACGATATGACGCTTCCAGCGTATCCACCTCAGGATCCGGTAACAGACCCAGTTCACGAATCGCATAGAGCGTGAAGAAAAGACCACGTCGGCGAAGAATAGGATCTCGTCCCCCCCGGATAAGCTGGAATGATTGCGCGATAAATTCGATTTCACGAATGCCACCCGCCCCCAACTTGATGTTGTTACTAAGCCCACGGCGGCGCACTTCACTGCGGATCATCGCTTTCATGCGACGTAATGATTGGATCGCACTGAAATCGATATAACGACGGAAAACAAAAGGACGCAGCATTTGGCGTAACGTTTGGTAGCAATCAAATTGCTCTTTGCCCATCACACGCGCTTTTATCATCGCGTAACGTTCCCAATCCCGCCCTTGCTCTTGGTAGTAATCTTCCAGTGCCGCAAAACTCATCACCAAAGGACCACTATCGCCAAACGGACGCAATCGCATATCGACGCGATAACAGAAACCATCGAATGTGTGTTGATCCAGCGCTTTGATCAATCGCTGTCCCAAGCGGGTAAAGAATTGTGCATTGGCAATGCTGCGGCGTGCGCCCTGTGTTTCACCGTTTTCAGGGTAGGTAAAGATAAGATCAATATCAGACGAAAAGTTCAGTTCACCACCACCGAGTTTCCCCATACCGAGGATCAACATAGGCTGTGGGTTTCCATCAGCATCGCAAGGGGTCCCCCAGTCGGTGCAACATTGGCGATAAAGCCAACCATAGGCCTCCATAATCAATGCTTCAGCCAACTTAGACAGGTGCGACAGGCTGTCATCCAATGACATGGTGTTATTAAAATCATGCCACGCAAGCCACGTCATTTCCTGCCTGCGAAAACGACGCAGTTCTCGCATCAAACTGTTTTCGTCTTGCTGTTCATCAAGCTTTGCTTTGAGGCGCTCGCGATACTGTGGTGCACGCAAACCTGATGACAGATTTTGCTCAAGCCAAGGTAGCAAGGTACTGTCATGCAAGATGGATTCAGCAATAAAATCGCTCAACGCCAATGTACGTATCAGCGTTTCGCGAGACGCGCCTTGCCAACTGGCAAGGTTATCCGACTGATTTTCAACAAGTGCTTCTAACCTGCGTGTCGCGCAAGTTTCCAGTTCCATGGGCAACGACATCTGATATTTTTCCTATCACAAAATGCTATTTTTAGTTTCTTCGCTAATTTTCTAGCCAATATCCTCTTTAAAATATCATAAAAAAAGCCCGCACAAGGTGCAGGCTTCTTGATTCTCGTACAGGGACTAGACGGCAAACTCTTTTATTTTCAGATCCAGCGCTTCCGCATTGTTTTGCATTTCGCCAGACGTTTCTGCCAGCTCAGTCACCACGGTCACCGATGCTTGTACCAACTCCCTCACATTGTTCAGGTTCAGGTTCATTTCATCCGTGACCGAGGATTGTTGCTCCGCAGCCGTCGCGATGTGGAAATTCATGTCATTGATTTGAGCGATCTGTTCAACAATCAGGTTCAGTTCATCACCCGCCTTGCTCACCGATTCTACGCTCTCAACCGCTTCCACGACGCTCTGCTCCATCAAGCCCACCGCTTGTTGAGCTGATGATTGCAACTGGCTGATCATATCCTGAATTTCAACCGTCGCTTTTTGTGTGCTTTGCGCCAGATTTCGCACTTCATCAGCAACCACAGCAAAACCTCGGCCTTGTTCACCCGCTCGTGCCGCTTCAATCGCTGCATTCAAAGCCAGTAAGTTCGTTTGCTCAGAGATCCCTTGAATGGTAACCACCACAGAGCTGATTTTTTCGACGCGCTCTTCAACTTGATTGACCACTTTTGCCGATTCACGAATATCGTCAGACAGTTTATTGATCGTTCCAATGGTATTGCTGACATATTGCTGACCGCTGACCGCCTGCGCACGTGAATTTTCAGTCGCTTGCGACGCTGCACGAGCATGGCCTGCGACTTCTTGTACCGTCGATGTCATTTCACTCATGGCCGATGCAAGCTGATCAATTTCACCAAATTGCTCTTTCGTCGATTCTCGCGTTTCATCCATACTGATGGTCATCACTTCTGCCAAAGAGGACAGATCTTCAGATGAGATTCGTTGCGTTTTGATCACGCCAGCTAGCTGAATTCGGGTTTTCTCTAGCTCACGGGCCAATTCACCAAACTCATCATCGCACTCCATCACCACGGGCTGGCTCAAATTCCGACGTGCCATCTCACGAATGCAATCAATCAAGTAGTTGATCTGGCGAAGCATGAGTCGAGAGCCACCAAGCAGAATCACCATAAACGCGACAATCATAAATGCGGTCTGCCAAGCCACTTGCACGAGGTAGGCTTGGTAATACTGATTTGCTGCAGAATCAGGTTGTGATGCAACGGCTAACCACTCTGTTCCCCTAACTGGCACAACAAAGCCATGACGATCTTGTCCCGTCAGGTGATAGGTGAAGTCGCTCTGCGCATTACGCATTTGCTCGTCCAGCATGCGCCCATTTTTGAGTGATAGGTTTAACCCTTTAAAATCACGAATCGTTGGGTGTGCAAGAACTTCACCAGTAGATGGGTTAGCGAAAAAGACATATTCATTGTCTGTGCTGGTCGCGTTCTCACGGTTGGCCACATTTTCCAGCAATGTGCTTCCTTGAGGCTGCGTAAGGAGTACGTTGGCAAGTTCAGCGCTGCGTAACGCCTGACTATGGCTGTGCGTTTCCGTCACAGTAATAACGGATTCTCGAAATGTATTGGCATCCCACAGTTGCTTTGCGATCAGCAACACGGTACTAAATACCATCAGCAGCACAAGTTTAGGGACGAGTTTGATGTTACTAACAGCCTTTTCCCAAGGCTTGAATATCATCTTGGACATTCTACGTGACTCCTTAATCGTGGCTTCGCATCGGTTGCGATACACTAAAGCGATGAGGCATCGTGGCTTCAATTCGCCCTATTTTTAACGACAGCAAAGGCAATTCATTGAGTGATGACTGACTCTAAAACACAAAACCTAGATCTCAATCCGATGAGCTTGTTGAGCTTAGCGCTCTCTTTCGTTTCATTGTGTGTTGTCAGTACCATTCTGTTATTGCCCAAAAGTGATCCCCTTTATACCTTACTGCTCGGTATCGACACGCTGATTTGTCTAATTTTCTTGCTCCAACTCTCGATACATTTTCTTAAAAGTGACAAAAAGCTCAATTATTTGAAAACACACTGGATCGACATACTTGCAAGTATTCCCGTTGTCGAAGCCCTTCGGTTTGCTCGTGTGTTCCAAATTTTCAGGGTGATCAGATTGCTCAAAGTCAGCGAACCGTTGCTGACATACATGGGAAAAAATCGCAACGAAACCACGCTAGCCAGCATACTGCTGCTCATGACCTTGCTGATTTCGACGGGTTCTGCCGCCATTTTTACCTTTGAAAGCCCTGCAGAAAACGCCAACATCACGAGTCTGACTGATGCAATCTGGTGGATGTTTGTCACCATTTCTACGGTTGGGTATGGCGATCATTACCCGGTGACGCCAGTGGGACGAGCCATCTCCGTTATTGTGATCATTTGTGGCGTCGCTATTTTTGGTGCGGTCACTGGCTTAGTCGCGTCTTACATCACTAAGCCAGAGAAGAAAGAGCAGGAACAATCCGAACGTCAGCGCGAAGCCTTGGAAACCATATTGAACCAGCAAGAGAAAATCCTCACTCGCTTATCCGCTATGGAAGAGCGCTTAGATGTGCTTTCGCCAACGACATCCCAACAAATAGCGACACCGCCCTCAGCGCCGCGTCCCAAGTAAGCAAGCGATGTTACTGGTCCCAGTGACAACTCTGGTTCTGGCTCAGATACACAGACAAAAAAATAGCGCCATCAGGCGCTATTTTTCATCTCTAGATCTCGTTTTAAGATCGGGCTTGAGGCAAGCCTACTCGTCCCAGTAAGGGTCCAGGTTTAATCCAATTTGACGCGATTGCATCATGGCATGGGACAAGGATTCTTCCTTGCGTCGCAGCCATTTCTCAATCTGCGCTTTGTCTTCCTCGCTGAAGTCTTCTTCCTCAGCCAACTTGCGCACCGGATCGAGCAACAAAATGTCGTCAATGCCTTGAAGAAGATCCAGCCAAGGCAACCTGAACGTCTCACGATCTTCTACATCATAAAGTGCAGCAACACAGCACCCCGACAACAAATTACGCGTCAGGCGTGGTTGTTGATCCAAGTAGCCAAATCGATCCAATTCATGCTCAAGCGAAAATACACTTAGCAGTTCGTTCCAAGACGTCGTTAATGCGCGGTTTGCAAAGCTTCGAATTGGCTCGGCCAACTTCTCGCGGGCTTTGTCATCCAAAAACGGTTGCCAGCCTCGTGTCAAAATCCATCGGCTAAGATCAAGCAACAAATTGCAGTAACGCGCAGAGTGAAGTAATTCAAGCACTTCCGAACGTTCAGGCAGCGCTTCATAGTTCTCACTCAACTTGGCTAACAACGGCTTTTGCACGTTCAGCTTTCTCAGGAAATAGCCTTTGTCATCCACCAAACGCTCAATAGCTCGCGCTTCGTTGATCCAATCCAGCTCACCTTCTAACCATTGCAGCTCTTGGCGAAGCAACGCACTGGCACGGCGCGGTATTAAACCACCGTATAAAGCTAATGCTTGGCGGATCAACGCCACCGCATTGCACATTTCGAAAATAGCGTCTGGCTCAGGCCGTTCAACATACACTTGTTCGTGGTAATGCCAATGCTCAAGTGCATGTTCTAACGCAGTAACAAATGCTTGCTCGGTGGACTCGGAATCACCCACCTTCACAATCGATAACGGTTTAACAAGGTCGCCTTGATACCCCGTAGCAAGGCGATAGCCTCGCGCAGCTTTACTCAAGTTACCTAGACGCAAGCCGCCGTTTTCAGCCAGCTCGCGGGCTAACACAAACAAAGCATCCGTTTGGCCTGATTTCAGTTCAATCTCTACCTCACAGATAGGATCGTAGCCACCATCAGTGGTGGTGACATCACCGCAATCAAAAGCCAGCTCAACCTGACTGCTGTCGGGCATCGCAAGTAACCATTGTTGGCGTTCAAAATCAGTCGAAAAAAGAGGGTGAATGTTGGCAGCAAGCGCCTCGACATCTAGCCCTGCAGGCCAAGCATCGGCGGGGATCAACGAAAGGTCGGGAACCGGAGAGTCAAGCTCCGCATTGTATTCTGGTCGTTGGTGAAGGCCTGCAACAACACGTCCGGCGGTCTTTAGGGTTTGTACAAATACATCGTCGTATCGTCTTACCCGCAAGCCAATATCGTGCTGGCGCAGCAAAAAATCAGGGGTATCGTAGTAGATATTGCCGAGGTTTCGCTGGCGTTGCTGCAATACCTTTAAATCAGCAATTTTGTCTCGGATCTGTCGCGAAAAATCGGACGAGACAAAAAACTTTAACTCTATCTCAGTTTCCATAAAGGTACCTATAACCAATAGCCAAACAAGAATATGGGGAATTGGGCACTCGAGCAAGAGACTTTCATTGATCTGAAACGGTATCAATGAGAATGTGATTGCGTTAACATTCGCCGCTTGTACACCATCGTGTAAAATTTAGTCCGCACTCAATGCTGACTTGATAGGTAGATACGGCTATGCCAGTAAATACAATCATGGGGCTATTCGCAAAGAGCCCTTTAAAACCTTTGCAACGTCACGTGAGCCGCGTCAATGACTGCTGCTCTTTGCTAGTACCTTTTTTTGCTGAATGTGAAAAAGGGGATTGGGTGGCAGCAGAGTCTTTGCGACACGAAATTTCGACGCTAGAAAAAGAAGCGGATGTCTTGAAGCGCGAAATTCGTCTCAAATTACCTCGTGGTCTTTTTCTCCCTGTAGACCGCACCGATATGCTTGACCTGCTGACTCAGCAAGACAAGCTAGCCAACCTCGCCAAAGACATTGCTGGTCGCGTTATTGGCCGACAACTTCAGGTTCCTTCCCTTCTTTACCCAGACTTTGTTGCTTATGTGCAGCGCTGTCTCGACGCCGCCGATCAGGCGCGCCGCGTTATTAGTGAATTGGATGAATTACTCGAAACTGGCTTTAAAGGACGTGAAGTTACGCTAGTGGAAGAGATGATCAATCAATTGGATGCCATCGAAGATGACACCGATACGATGCAAATTCACCTACGTCAGCAACTAATGTCAATCGAGAGTGAATACAATCCGGTTGATGTGATGTTCCTGTACAAGATCCTTGAATGGGTCGGCGAAATCGCCGATCAAGCACAACGTGTTGGCTCGCGTCTTGAGCTTATGCTTTCTCGTTCGTAGTGCAACGTTCACCGAACAAATAACAAGGTAAGACAATGGAAATCCTAGCGAATTACGGCACCATCATTATTTTGGTGGCCGCGGCTTTTGGTTTCATGATGGCTATTGGTATTGGCGCAAACGACGTTGCGAATGCCATGGGAACATCTGTTGGTTCTAAAGCACTCACCGTTAAACAAGCAATCATCATTGCGATGATTTTTGAGTTTGCGGGTGCATATCTCGCCGGTGGCGAAGTGACCGACACCATCCGTAAAGGCGTCATCGACACCTCTCTCTATGCTAGCCAGCCCGAAGTATTGGTCTACGGCATGATGGCAGCCCTGCTTGCCGCTGGCACCTGGCTTCTGCTCGCCTCTTTCATGGGTTGGCCTGTATCAACGACCCACTCCATCATTGGCGCTATCATTGGTTTCGCTTGCGTATCTGTCGGTACTGAAGCCGTAGATTGGGCGTCAGTGCAAGGTATTGTGGGCAGTTGGATTGTTACTCCCCTGATCTCAGGCATTTTTGCTTACGTGATTTTTGTCAGCGCACAACGTCTGATTTTTGATACCGACAAACCGCTGATCAACGCCAAACGCTTTGTACCTGTTTACATGTTTTTGACGGCTTTGATCATCGCTATGGTCACCATCAAAAAGGGCTTGAAGCATGTAGGCTTGCACCTAACTACGGGTGAAGCGGTCATGGTTTCAATCGCCATCTCTGCACTGATCATGATGTTTGGTTACGTCTACATCAACCGTAAATACAAAGATGATGTCCCGGGAACCAACGGGTACCAAGGTGTAGAACGTGTATTTAGCCTTCTCATGGTGGTGACCGCATGTGCCATGGCATTTGCCCACGGTTCTAACGACGTTGCCAATGCAATTGGTCCCCTATCTGCTATCGTTTCAACGGTAGAGAACATGGGTCAACTGTCAGAGAAAACGCAAATCGCATGGTGGATATTGCCACTGGGTGGCGCGGGTATCGTCGTCGGTCTGGCAACGCTTGGTCATAAAGTAATGGCAACCGTCGGTACGGGCATTACTGAACTGACACCAAGCCGTGGTTTTGCCGCGCAGCTAGCAACCGCATCAACCGTTGTTCTAGCATCAGGCACTGGCTTGCCAATCTCTACCACACAGACGCTAGTCGGTGCGGTACTGGGTGTAGGCTTTGCTCGTGGTATTGGCGCACTGAACTTAGGTGTGGTCAGAAACATCGTGGCATCTTGGGTGGTTACCCTACCAGCGGGTGCGCTGTTAGCCGTGATTTTCTTCTTCATGATGCAGGCAATCTTCGGGTTGTAACCACGCCAAGAAAGGCATTTCCGTCACGTTTTTGTGCAGTGATGTCAGTCTTCGGTTAAAAAAGGGAGGTTATGCCTCCCTTTTGTTGTACCTAGCCCCGAAAATTTTTTAGTATCTGATACCAATCGCATGGTGTTTCCGCTCGAAGATTGCCAAAGCAACCCTGAGCAAGACACATAGACGAAATAAAGACAAACTAACGACACTCACGAACAACCAAAGGAAGAATCCGTGAAGCAACTTTTCTCTGCCCTGGCTGTGTTGATGATGCTAGTGGTCCCATTGGCACACGCTAAGGACAACTACATCTCTGACGAACTTTTCACTTACATGCATTCTGGCCCGGGTTCCCAATATCGCATTATTGGTAGCGTGGATGCGGGAACGAAGATTACAGTTGTGGACCGTAACCGTAATGCAGGTTACAGCCAAGTGATTGATGATCGCGGTCGTAAAGGCTGGGTCGAAACCAAATATGTCACCAACCAGCCGGGTCTAAAAACCCGTCTACCTGCTTTGGAAGAAGAGCTTTCCCGAGTCAAATCTGCATTAGAAAGTGCACAAGGCGATACGGAAGCAAAAACCAAAGGATTAATTTCATCGCTAGAGCAGCGCAATGCACAAGTACAAGAGCTTGAGCAGCACACCAGTGAACTGAATCAAAAGCTGATTGATGCACAGACTGAAATCCGCGAATTGCGTGCACGTATCGACACACAGAAAGACGACCTACTGATGCGTTACTTCACCTATGGTGGCATGGTTGCCGGTGGTGGCTTGCTGTTTGGTTTGATTTTGCCGCATCTTATTCCACGCCGTAAGAAACGTAATAACGGTTGGGCGTAAGCCTACGAAAGATTCAACACGAAAAAGCCGCGAAAGCGGCTTTTTTTGGTTTGGGTATAAGGAAAGGAACGCCCTAAGGTCCGGGTTCTACTAAGATCTTCTCCTAGGCTCTTGCTCTTCCTCGGCCCTGCTCTTCCTAGAACCTACTCTTCATCCTTACCACGTCGACAACGCAGGAATAGCAATCAACGCGTCTTCAAACTGAACAACCACCTGCTGCGGTTCAATGCCACGAAGTAAAACACCGTCGGCCACAAACTCCCCTTCACGTGCCTCTTGCCCATTCACTTTAATCCAACGTGAACGCTCATTTGAAGCATAAATATGGGTTTGAAAATCCATCTTAGGCAGGCGATTCAGCATGTCATTCGACAACTCGGCAATAGACAACACATTGTTATCAGCGCGAGTTCTCTCTAACTTCGCTTCTAATGTTCGCGATTTATCACTGCTTAACGCACTTTCTACTTTCAGAGCCAGCTCAGGTGACAACGCAGACAAGTCGAGATCATCTAGCGAAATCTCATCTTGTTCTATCATCGACAGCGGGGATTTTACTGGTTTACCGCGAGAAGGCGTCGCATCTGTATTCGCACTCGCAGAGCCAGTTTCTAGTGATGGAGAAGAAGGGGCAATACCAATATTCACTACGCCTTCGTCGTTTTCAGGCTCTGGCAGTTGCTGTAACGCGACGTTAAACACTTCCTCGTCAGGCAACACAACAATGTCGCCATCTGCAATTAGCGCTTTCTCAGACGATGTCGCATCGATGCTTTTCATCAAGCTAGGCCCTGGCATTTCAAGCACCCTGTCTAACACCATAAAGGTGATAGGTCCTGGGATACCATCGGCATCCAGATCATTGTTTCGTTGAAACTCACGCACTTTACTGCGCTCTTTTAAACCAAACTGATTCGAAATCGGATCCGTGCTACCCAGTACCAGATTTAATCGCTGCTCCAGCCAGCGAACACGCTCGCCACGTTGCCCCGATTTAATGGCTGACGAATCCCCCAAAGGCGGACGCCATAAAATCAACGCGTCGCCATTCCACATTTGCTTAAGAAACGCTTCGCTAACCAATACACGCTGATCGCCTGCCAGCAACTCGTATTGTTGGTTGCCCTTACTGTACAGCACCGCAAACCATGAACTCCCTTCAGGGCCATTCATGCCGAGTACTGCAGGGCGGTCAATCGTCATTAACTGATCGAAGGGTAATTTGCTTTTGTAACAAGCAAGCTCGCCACGCACTTGTGAAGAACAGCCTGCTGCAAATACATCGGCGTCAAAGCCCCATAGCTTATAAAGCGACTGCATCGCAGATCCAGCACTCAAACTCTCAGCCACCAGCGACGAGAAAGAAACCGTTTCAGGGGTGTTTTTCACTGCAGACGTCGCAGCCACCGCACGGTTAGCTGCAGGCGCTTGGGTGGCCTCAGGCATTGGCGCTGTGGTTTTCATCGCATGATTTGCGGTATCAGCGGTCACCACGGGCTGCTCGACAGGCTGGGTCGAAACGACGGGGGCATTGATGGGTGTAGATACGTTCGCTACCTGCGGTGATACCGTCTCTGCGCCGCCACTTAGCCCAATGCGGATAGCAATAGCGAGCAATGCAGCCCCACCAATCGCCCCCGCATAATATGGCCAATAACGGCTGACAGAACGCTCTGATGCATCGCGAAAAGCAGGCTTACTTGCGTCTTGCCAATCCAGCACGTCTCGGCAGGCTTGCAAGGCGATATCTTTGTTTACGCGCTGCTTGGATTCTCTAAATGCTATCTTGAGCGATTGATCGCTCACCAAGTTAACTAATCGCGGGACACCGCCAGTTTCTTTGGCTATCACCTTTACCGCAGCGGTATCAAACAAGGGAACAAGGCCACCAGCGCAGCTAATTCTGTGCGTCATGTATTGATGCACTTCATCCGCCGTCAGTGGCATTAAGTGATAACGCGCGGTGATGCGCTGTGCTAACTGACGCAAATTCGGCTGACGCAGCATTTGTTGCAGTTCAGGCTGTCCGATCAAAATGACCTTCAACAGCTTGCGATAAGAGGTTTCAATATTGGTCAGCAACCGAAGCTGCTCCAACACATCAGGCATCAGATGTTGCGCTTCATCAACCAATAAGATGGTTTGAACCCCTTTGGACTCGTTATTAAACAACTTATCCGTAATGGCGTCATAGAGGCGCTTAAAGCTGTCATCTTCACGGTATTCAACACCGAGTTCGTCACACAACGTTTGCAACAATTCGAGCACAGAAACACTGGGGTTAAGAATGGTCGCAACCTGTGTTTTCTCAGGTAAACGCTCCAACATCGCTTTCATGGTCGTGGTTTTGCCCGTGCCCACTTCCCCTGTCAACAATGCCAAACCACCACCGTCTTCGATACCCGACAGCACATGGCTCAATGCCTCTTTGTGTCGTTCACTTAAGAAGTAGAATTTTGGATTTGGCACGATCGCAAAAGGCGATTCGGTAAGACGGAAAAAATCTTGATACATGAAGGTTCTCTGTGTTCTCAATCCTGTTTGATTGGCACGTCACGGTATCGCGCCACCCTAACCATGTAAAGGTTATCACTAGGTGTGACAGGTGAATCGAGTGCGGGTTCGCAGCTTTTGCACACTAATGCGATTATCAGCCATCACAATGGATTGGTTTGAGCTCGCCACACGGTTTATGATAATTACATTATTGCTTTAATATCGGATAGTCATGTGAATACCTACCTTGTTGGCGGCGCAGTAAGAGACAAATTGCTGGGGCTCAGTGTGACAGATAGAGACTGGGTAGTGGTGGGTGCCGATATCAACACCATGCTCAATGCGGGATACCAACAAGTCGGCGCAGATTTCCCTGTTTTCTTGCACCCTAAAACCCATGAAGAATATGCCCTTGCACGCACCGAGCGAAAATCAGGTGCTGGGTATACTGGCTTCGTCTGCGATTTCGCCCCCAATGTGACGCTGGAGGAAGATCTTGCTCGTCGCGATCTCACCATCAACGCCATTGCAGAGGCCGCTGATGGCACGCTGGTTGACCCTTATCACGGGCAAGGGGACCTCGAAAACCGAATACTGCGGCATGTGTCCCCCGCATTCGTTGAAGACCCTTTACGCGTACTCCGAGTGGCACGTTTCGCGGCGCGATTCCATCACCTTGGCTTTGTGGTTGCCGACGACACCATGGGCTTAATGCGCACCATCGCTGAAAGCGGTGAGCTGGATGCATTAACGCCCGAGCGCGTGTGGAAAGAATGGGAGAAGTCGCTACAAACTGCCAACCCAGACATCTTTCTTCGTGTCCTTCGTGACTGCGGCGCACTCGCTGTCGTGTTGCCAGAAATCGACGCCCTGTTTGGCGTGCCCCAACCCGAGCAATGGCATCCAGAAATTGATACCGGCATTCACACGCTAATGGTCGCCAAGCAAGCCGCCCAACTCACCGATGACCCTGTGATCCGCTTTGCCGCGCAAGTTCATGACCTCGGAAAAGCGCTTACACCACAAGAAGAATGGCCAAGCCACAAACTGCATACCAAACTTGGGCTAAAGCCTGTGAAAGCACTGTGCCAACGCATTCGTGTCCCCAATACTTACCGCGATGCGGGCTTACTGGTCTGTGCCGAGCACACCAATGTACACAATGCAGGCGAGCTAAAAGCGGCTACCTTCATCAAGATATTTGATCGCAATGATTGCTGGCGTAAACCAGAAAAAGTGCCACAACTAGCCATTGCCAGTGAAGCTGACCATCAAGGTCGAACAGGGTTTGAAACTCGCGCTTATCCGCAAGCGGCTTTACTAGAAGGCGCGTTTCACGCAGCGCTAAGCGTACAAGTGAAGCACATTGTGGCGGCGGGTTTTCAAGGGCCGCAGATCCGTGAAGAGTTAACGCGTCAGCGTATTGAAGCGGTGAAAGGCTTTCTGGCAGAGGCGAGGCCAGAAAAGCCGGAGTAATAATCAAGGTTCTAGGTTCTAGGCCCTAAAAGAACATTGTCCTCAAGTGATTAACTACCCTCAATGAGATACAAAAAAAAAGCGGCTTCTATTGAGAGCCGCTTTTTCTTTTCTAGGACCTAGGAACTAGGCCCTTCTTTTCCTGCTCTATCTGCGCTTAACACTTAGCGCGTAGCAAGAAACGCCATCAAGCCTAGACCCAGCGCAATGCGGTAAATCACAAACGGCTTCATGCCCATGGTAGTCACCAATTTCAAGAACCAGTGAATACAAATGTAAGCACTGACAAACGACACCGCCACACCCACCATGATAGGTGCCCACATCACAGGCACATCACTTTTCACAAGCCCTAGACCAAGGTAACTACCCGCCAGAACAATGATAGGAATCGACATCAGAAACGAGAAACGCGCCGCTGCTTCACGGGTGTAGCCCAAGTAAAGTGCCATGGTCATGGTTGCGCCAGAGCGTGAAGTGCCTGGAATCATTGCCAATGCTTGCGACAAGCCAATCAACAACGCTGATTTTGGTGTGGTTTTGTATTCATCAATTTCAGATTTTGCATTGTTGTCCACCCACCAAAGCAGAAGGCCAAACACAATACACGTCACCGCAATCACCCACGCCGAGCGCAGATAAATCTCAATGATGTCTTTCATGAACAAGCCAAAGATACAGGCAGGGATCGTCGCCAATGCAATCATCCACGCAAGGGTCGCATCAGATGAACGTTCACCTTTGAAGATCGAACGGAAAAATGCGCCCAGCAATTGAGTGACTTCTTTACGGAAGTAGCCGACAACAGCCAGCAATGTGCCAACGTGAACCGCCACATCAAAAGCAAGGCCTTGATCTTGCCAGCCGAGAATTTCCGAAGGAAGGATAAGGTGCGCAGAGCTAGAGACAGGAAGGAATTCTGTCAAGCCCTGAATTAAAGCCAGCGCAAAGGCTTCAAACATGCTCATAATGGTTGATCACTTAAGTTATTTATAAATAGGAATTAATCACAAAGAGAAATCAGTTACAGGCCAGAGAGGTTGCTCGTCACTGAAGGCATCCCAAGCTTGCTGATAAGTTTGCGAATCACCGGGGATCACTTGGTCAGGGCAAAGCTCTGCCAGCGGCCATAAGGTAAAGGCAAATTTATACACATCTTTTCTTGGTAGCACAGGGCCAGAAGGCTGAGAAAGATCGCCATATGTCAGCAGATCAATATCTAACGTACGATCACGGAACTTCACCGCATTACGCTCACGCCCCCAGCGAGACTCAATCTCTCGCAGCGCAGCCATTATACCTTCAAGGCTTAAATCCGTATGGAGTTCAACGACAAGGTTGTAGAAGTTCGGCCCATCAAAGCCAACCGGCACAGCTTCAAATATGCGAGAGCAACGGCAATTTGGATCGAGCTCCTTTAGCGCAGCGATCCCTTCCGTAATGTGGTGCTCACGTTCAATGTTTGAACCAACACTGACCAAAACCTGAATCACCGCGAGCCTCGCTCAATCACAACACCCACAGAGCGAGCTTGAGGCACAGCCCCCGGCTTAATGACTTTTACACGCACCCAAGGCACAGAGAATTGCGATTGAATCAGCGAGGCAATCTCTTCCGCGACACGCTCAACCAGCAGAAAACGTCCGTTTTCGACAAGGTCAAGAATCGCGCCGCTCACGGCTGAATAATCTAAGGCCAACGCAACGTCATCATTGATGGCTGCAGGTTGGTTGTCATGTGCCATTTCAATATCAAACACCAGTTTCTGTTTGATTTGCTGTTCCCAGTCATACACACCAATGGTGGTGATGACCTCTAGCTGGTCAATAAATACTAAATCCATGTTCACTCAAAAAATTCAGAGGTCGGATACCCATTATGCGCAAAAGCACGTAACATCGCTCCATCATCGCAAAAATTGCTGTGATGCATATACACAAAATTTCTATAAAATTGGATACTTTGTGTCTGGTGCGCGAACTATAGCAAGTTCTCACCGCCCTAGCGAATGTTCAACTGGATGAAAAAATGACCGCACTCGGAATGCTTATGATTGTTGCTGCTTACTTACTGGGTTCTATATCCAGCGCAGTACTGATCTGTCGGCTATACGGTCTTCCCGATCCACGAGAACAAGGCTCAGGAAACCCCGGCGCGACCAATGTGTTTCGTTTAGGCGGGCGATTAGCCGCCGCACTGGTCTTACTCTGTGACATGCTAAAAGGCACAATTCCGGTGTGGGCGAGTTACTTAATGGGCATCAACCCCTTTATGCTCGGTTTGATTGGTATCGCCGCCTGTCTTGGCCACATCTACCCCATATTCTTCCATTTTCGAGGCGGAAAAGGTGTCGCCACCGCCCTTGGTGCCATCGCACCTATCGGCTTAGACCTCACCGGCATGATGTTAGGCACATGGATAGCCACCCTATTGCTAACGGGCTACTCATCGCTTGGCGCACTCATGGCCTCCTTGTTTGCCCCACTCTTTACTTGGTTAGTGAAACCACAATTCACTATGCCAGTTGCCATGTTGTCTTGTCTTATCATCTTCCGTCATCAGGAAAACATTAAGCGACTCCTCAGCGGCTCAGAGCAAAAAGTGTGGAACAAAAAGAAAAGGTCTAACACAGAAGAAGAGCAGGAAGAACAAGAGGGATAGATCCTAGGAAGAGCAGTTCCTAGGGCCTAGAAAAAGAAAAAGCGGCTACTGATAACAGTGCCGCTTTCTACTACTTGGAGCGCCAGTATTGCTCTTGGCTTTTCCTAGGGCTAGCTCTAGCTCTTAACCTTCAACCGGCTTTAGCTGATCAATCGGCCAACGTGGGAATGCTTTCACACCCAAGTCATTATGTTCGCCGTTTTTCAAACGCTGCATACCGGCATATGCGATCATCGCGCCGTTATCCGTACAAAACTCAGTGCGAGGGTAATACACCTCACCGCCGATAGACGCCGCCAACGCTTCCAGTTTCAAACGCAAGAAACGGTTAGCACTTACACCACCAGCAATCACAATACGCTTCATGCCCGTTTGTTTAAGGGCACGTTTCACTTTGATCAAAAGCGTATCTACCACGGCATCTTCAAATGCACGAGCAATGTCCGCACGGGTTTGATCGTCATTATCGTTCGCAGCAATGGTGTTCGCCGTGAAAGTCTTCAGGCCAGAGAAACTCATGTCCAAGCCCGGCACCGTTGTCATCGGACGAGGGAAGGTAAAGCGCGAGCTATCGCCTTTCTCAGCCAGCTTAGACAGCAGAGGACCACCCGGATAATCAAGCCCCATCAGTTTCGCTGTTTTATCGAACGCTTCACCAGCAGCATCGTCAATGGATTCGCCAAGGATCTGATATTCACCGATCCCTTTCACTTCCACCAACAAAGTGTGTCCGCCAGACACCAACAAAGCGATAAACGGAAACGGAGGTGGGTTATCTTCCAGCATAGGCGCCAGCAAGTGCCCTTCCATATGGTGAACCGCAACCGCAGGCACATTCCACGCATACGCGAGGCTGCGACCAATCGTCGCGCCAACCAACAAAGCACCAACTAGGCCAGGGCCTGCCGTATATGCCACGCCGTCGAGATCTTCAGGGGTTAAACCCGCTTCTTCCAACGTCGCCTTGATCAGTGGAATCGTCTTCTTCACATGATCACGCGAAGCCAGTTCAGGTACTACTCCGCCGTAGTCAGCATGCACCGCTACTTGACTGTACAACTGATGCGCCAGCAGCCCTTTTTCATCATCATAAATCGCCACGCCAGTCTCGTCGCACGATGTCTCGATGCCTAGAATTCGCATAACACCTCAGCTCACTTCGTTGATATTCAATCTGTCGACTCAAAAACAGGCCGCAATATTACATGGGCACGATCAAATTCACCAGTTATGCTTTACAAGCACCCGCTTATCGGATTAGAATTCCGCACCATTTTTAATCAAAGCTGGTCATTTTGTCTCCAGCGATTAACGAACAACCCCTGAGGTGAAAGGCACATGCCAGTAGTTAAAGTACGTGAAAACGAACCATTCGACGTAGCACTGCGTCGCTTCAAGCGCTCTTGTGAAAAAGCAGGTATTCTTTCTGAAGTTCGCCGTCGTGAGCACTTCGAAAAGCCAACTACCGTTCGCAAACGCGCTAAGGCTGCCGCTGTTAAGCGTCACCTGAAGAAGCTGGCTCGCGAGAACGCTCGCCGCGTTCGCCTGTACTAATTACGATTAATACAGGAATTGTGATATGGAATTGATTGCTCGCATTAAGAGTGAACAAATTGTAGCGATGAAGGCGAAAGATAAACCTCGCCTTGGCACAATTCGCTTGATGATCTCTGCAATTAGACAGCAAGAAATCGACGGTCAGAAAACTCTGACTGACGAAGAATCGCTGGCAGTTATCGTTAAGATGGTTAAGCAACGTCGTGACTCTGTATCGCAATACCAGTCAGCGGGTCGTGATGACCTTGCTGATGTGGAACTGGCTGAAATCTCCGTTTTAGAAGAATTCATGCCGCAACCACTCAGCGACGACGAAGTGGACGCAATGGTAAAAGATGCCATTGCAGCCTCTGGTGCGAGCTCCATGCAAGACATGGGCAAAATCATGGCCATCCTGAAACCTCAAGTTCAGGGCCGTGCTGACATGGGTAAGATCAGCCAATTGGTTAAATCCAATCTGGCATAAGGTTTTTACCTAACCCTGCAAACAAGCCGTGCTATCCCGTAGGGAGTGCGCGGCTTGTTCGTATCTTTCCGTTAGTCATTCTTGTTCCTGTCTTCTAATTAGAAGATACTGAATACATTCACGTTTTTTCATTCAAAACACGCACGTAGGTTATGGCAGGAAAAATCCCACGCTCATTCATTGACGATCTGCTTGCCCGACTGGACATTGTCGAGCTCATAGATGCGCGGGTAAAACTTAAAAAGCAAGGCAAGAACTACGGTGCCTGCTGCCCTTTCCATAACGAAAAAACCCCCTCATTCACAGTGAGTCAGGAAAAACAGTTCTACCATTGCTTCGGCTGTGGCGTACACGGCAATGCCATCGATTTTGTGATGGAATTTGACCGGTTAGAATTTGTTGAAGCCATTGAAGAGCTAGCCTCACAGCTAGGTTTAGATGTACCTCGTGAACAGAGTGACGGTGGCGCCCCAAAAGGCCCCTATGCGCGGAGTGACCAAAAACGCGATCTGTACCAGATGATGGGACAGATAGCCCAGTTCTACCAAGGTGGACTGCGCAGCGAAGCGGGAACAACCGCTATCGATTACCTCAAAGGCCGCGGCCTATCAGGGGAAATCGTGCAAAAATTTGGTATTGGCTTTGTCGCCGACGAATGGGACCAAGTTCGCACACGTTTTGGCAAAGACAATACAAGTCAGCAAGCACTGGTATCAACAGGCATGCTGATCGAAAACGACAATGGGCGTCGCTATGACCGTTTCCGCGGTCGCGTCATGTTCCCCATTCGTGATCGACGAGGCCGAGTGATTGGCTTCGGTGGACGAGTATTAGGTGATGGCACTCCCAAATACCTCAACTCCCCAGAAACGCCTATTTTCCATAAAGGGCGAGAGTTATACGGACTTTACGAAGTGCTTCAAGCACACCGTGAACCCAAACAACTCCTGGTGGTCGAAGGATATATGGACGTGGTGGCGTTGGCACAATTTGATGTCGACTACGCCGTAGCTTCACTAGGTACAGCCACCACCGCAGAGCACATGCAAACCCTGTTTCGACAAACATCGAGCGTGGTTTGTTGCTATGACGGAGACCGTGCAGGGCGAGATGCCGCATGGCGCGCCATGGAACAAGCTCTGCCACATTTAGTTGACGGTCGCCAATTGAAATTCATGTTCTTGCCTGATGGCGAAGACCCGGATTCCATGGTGAGACAAGAAGGCAAAGAAGGGTTCGAACAACGTTTGGCTAGCGCCATGTCCTTGTCAGAATTTCTCTTTTCCACCCTAATGGGACAAGTAGACACCAGCAGTCAAGAAGGCAAAGCCAAATTGACCACGCTAGCGGTCCCCTTGATAGACAAAGTTCCCGGCGGCACATTGCGCCTATATTTACGGAACACCCTAGGGCAAAAGCTTGGCTTACCGGACGAACAGCAACTTGAAAAACTGATCAGCAGACAAGGGCAAGCACAAACACGCAAGCCTCTACCAGAAATGAAACGCACGCCTATGCGTGAAGTCATTACACTGTTATTACAGAATCCTGGGTTTGTTGAATCTGTCCCGCCGCTAGACGGCGTGGAAGAGCTGGGAATGCCCGGTTTAAATTTATTCACTACCATGCTTGAACTTTGCCGTCATCGTCCCAATATTACGACAGGACAGCTGCTCGAACATTGGCGTGGCTCAGATCAAGAAGCATTGTTAGCCAAATTGGCCAGTTGGGAACTTCCCATCAATGAAGACAATGCGTTAGATGTATTTTTAGACTCACTGGACAAAATATTGGCTCAGTGTGTCGCGCAACAAATAGACAAATTACAGGCTCGAGACAGAAGCATCGGCTTATCAGCCGAAGAGAGACGGGAACTATGGCAGTTACTTCAAAGCCGCCCCGACTAGAAAGTAGTCAAAACCTTAGTAATTTGCTAGAATTGGCGGTTTGCGTTTCCGCATACTAAATTCTTCACTCAGACCCGAAGTTGGATATCGTCTATGGATCAAAATCCGCAGTCACAGCTAAAGTTGCTTGTCGCAAAAGGTAAGGAACAAGGCTATCTAACCTATGCAGAAGTTAATGACCACCTACCAGAAGACATTGTCGATTCTGATCAGATAGAAGATATTATTCAGATGATCAACGACATGGGTATTCAGGTAGTGGAAACTGCTCCTGATGCCGATGAGCTGATGATGTCTGAAACTGTAGCTGACGAAGATGCCGTCGAAGCCGCAGCAGCAGCACTGTCTAGCGTTGAATCAGAAATCGGCCGTACAACTGACCCAGTGCGCATGTACATGCGTGAAATGGGTACGGTAGAACTGCTTACCCGTGAAGGCGAAATCGACATCGCCAAACGCATCGAAGATGGTATCAACCAAGTACAGGTTTCGGTTGCCGAATATCCTGGCTCAATTGCATCCCTTCTCGATCAATTCGACAAAGTTGAAGCTGAAGAGCTTCGTCTTACCGACATCATCTCAGGCTTTGTAGACCCAAGCCAAGAAGACATCGCACCAACAGCAACTCATATCGGCTCAGAGCTGACCAATGAGCAGCTAGAGGATGAAGACGATAAAAGCGATGATGACGACGACGAAGAAGAAGAAGACACCGGCATTGACCCGGAGCTAGCGCGTGAGAAGTTCAATGAACTTCGCGTGGCTTACGACACAATGCAAACGGCTATCAACAAAAACGGACGTTTCCACAAAGACACCGCAGAATCAGTTGCAGAACTGTCTGAAGTGTTCAAGCAATTCCGCTTGATACCGAAACAGTTCGATCGTCTGGTTAACGAAATGCGCTCCACCATGGACCGTGTTCGTACACAAGAGCGCCTTGTTATGCGCCTGTGTGTTGACCAAGCAAAAATGCCTAAGAAAACCTTCGTCCAACTCTTTGGCGGAAACGAATCTTCTGACAACTGGCTGGATGCAGCACTAGCGTCAGAAAAACCATTCGTTGACCGTCTAAAACTATACGAAGAAGATCTGCGTCGCTGCGTACAGAAGCTGAAAATCATCGAAGATGAAACCGGCCTGAACGTAGAACGCATCAAAGACATCAGCCGTCGCATGTCAATCGGTGAAGCGAAAGCACGCCGTGCGAAGAAAGAGATGGTTGAAGCGAACTTGCGTCTGGTTATTTCTATCGCGAAGAAATACACCAACCGTGGCCTGCAATTCTTGGATCTAATCCAAGAAGGTAACATCGGCCTAATGAAAGCGGTAGACAAGTTCGAATACCGTCGTGGTTACAAGTTCTCCACGTACGCAACATGGTGGATCCGTCAGGCAATCACCCGTTCAATCGCAGACCAGGCGCGTACAATTCGTATCCCTGTTCACATGATTGAAACCATCAACAAACTGAACCGTATCTCACGTCAGATGCTTCAGGAGATGGGCCGTGAGCCACTGCCAGAAGAATTGGCAGAGCGCATGCAAATGCCAGAAGACAAGATCCGCAAAGTGCTGAAGATCGCCAAAGAGCCAATCTCCATGGAAACACCGATCGGTGATGATGAAGATTCGCATCTAGGTGACTTTATCGAGGATACCACCCTCGAGCTGCCAATGGACTCAGCGACAATGAACAACCTCCGCATGGCAACCAGCGAAGTACTTGCTGGCCTAACGCCACGTGAAGCGAAAGTTCTGCGTATGCGCTTCGGTATCGACATGAATACCGACCACACGCTGGAAGAAGTCGGCAAACAGTTTGACGTAACGCGTGAGCGTATTCGTCAGATTGAAGCGAAAGCACTGCGTAAGTTGCGTCACCCAAGCCGCTCAGAAGTTCTGCGCAGCTTCCTGGACGAATAATCCACACGGGTTAAGCAACAAAAATGAGAAGGCGAGCACAGCTCGCCTTTTTCATATCCAAGAAATGGTTTAAGTGGCTAAAATCCATACTGATTAGGGTATGGTTGCGTCTAGACACCTCGCCCACCATCCCCTATAATCATTCGCCTACACGGCCCCTTAGCTCAGTGGTTAGAGCACTCGACTCATAATCGATTGGTCCCCAGTTCAAGTCTGGGAGGGGCCACCATATACAGCAAGGCCTGAGCGGTTAGTAACCACTCAGGCCTTTCGCGTTTTTAGAGCCGTTATAGCACCGTTATAGCAAAAACAACCATCAACTCTCATCACGTGCATCAATCAAAGATTCAGACATCAAGCTAAGCCCTAAAAACAAATCTCTTTTTCCTGTCTCGTTTTCATACGGCGGAAGACAATTAAGCGTGTATAAAACAGCTAAAATGCCTAAAATAGCTTTGCGGTATGACCTAGGAACAGATTTCCTCAATGATAAAATACGTAAAAGGCGACCTTTTTACCGATAGTGCTGATGCCCTTGTTAACACTGTAAACACCGTTGGTGTTATGGGAAAAGGACTCGCGTTTCAGTTCAAAAACATCTACCCAGACAACTTTGAAGCTTACAAATTAGCCTGTAAAGCTAAAGAGCTAAGAACAGGTAAGATGTTTGTTTTCGAAATAAAATCTTCTTCCCCATCGCGCTATGTAATCAACTTCCCAACAAAGGAGCATTGGCGCGGAAAGTCTAAGATTGAGTACATTGAGAATGGACTGCAAGACTTGGTGGTGGTAGCTCGTCAGTTAAGTTTAAAGTCAGTTGCCATTCCAGCACTTGGCGCTGGGTTAGGGGGGCTGCCATGGAGCCAAGTAGAACGACAAATTAAAGAAATACTGTCTAGCGAGAATAGTGTTGAGTGGAGGATCTATTCGCCTACGGGAGAGTGCAAAGCACAAGAAAAATCCCAAATGACAACAGGTAGGGCTATTTTACTGCACGCAATAGACTCATATATTAGGACAACAAAAAAAGGAAAGGCTTCTGAGTTGGAAGTTCAGGCCTTTGTATTTATGCTTTCACGTAAAGGCATCAAATTAGAGGGGCTAATTTTCGATCAGTTCAGAGACACACCTTACTCTGAAGTCCTCCACAGCTACCTAAAAAAAGTAGATGGTGAGTTTTTATATCTCTCTGGAGCTAGCAACTCTCCAAACAAGACCCTAATAACTATTGAGAAGAAAAGCTTTATAGACTTGAAGCCGTATGTAGATAAAAAGCCAGAATACAAAAACATTATCAAAAATAGCTTGGCGGCATTGTCTGGATATGAAGGTCAGGAAGGGTTAGCTTTGCTCTCTACATCACTTTGGTTGGCAAATAAGCAATCAGAACTCGGATCAAATTACTCTGATGAGCAACTAGCTGATCTAATTCTAGATAACATGCCGAATGCACGAGCATATTCCAAAGGAATGGTTAAAGGAGCCATCAAGCGACTTAGTGAGGACAATTGGCTCCTATGACTCCTTAGTTAGGCTGTAGCAGCGCGTCTAGAGACGAACATGTTTGGATTGTGGTTCACGTAGAATCTCAGTCCAAGCGCATTTCTCAAGCGTTCTACACGCTCTTTTGCCTCTTGTGTTTCAACAACGATTGAGTTGAAATGCTTAGCTTCAACTGCCTTCAAAGATAGACACTCGGCCATGCAAACACGCTTAGATTCAGGATTGTTCTTATAGTCCCTCTGATCCATCAATTTCCAGTCAATTGCCTCCATACCTTCATCATATGACTTAATGTCAAATCCACCGATAGCTAAAGGGTGACGAGGGGAGATAACCCAACCGTCCTCACGAGCAAATTCACGATTGATAGTGATATAGACAAACTCTGCATCAGGGTTGTTTAAGCGCACTCTCCCATCAAATGGATTTTTCACAAAGAAATGAAATGGAACCATTTTGTCTAAATCATGCGCCTCTCTACCTTCGAGAATGTCTCGGTCAGCAACATCTGAAAAGTCAGCCAATCCGTCTCGGGGCAGCAGCCCCTTCGAGAGAATATTTTCTACATTTTCAATCGCTGTAAGGTGGTACAGCAATTTTTGGTCTCTTATTGTCATAGATACAGGTGTCTTGATTAGTTAACATCAAGTGAACGTTATACCTAAAAAACCTAAAAGAAAATGATAACTATCAATTAATCTAGGTATGCTTCAGCACTAGCAATTCACATCAAAATACAGTTATTCACAGAACTCCAAGTAAAAGCACATTTGCCACTAGGACAAATGCCACTCGTTGACGCGGGTAATGATGGTTTTCCCGCCTGCTGAGATACCTTTGAGTACCTTTAAAAGCTCCTCGTCGCTGTACATGGAGCTTTTTACCTCTCCCGTCGCGTAATCCACGCTGAGTTCGTAATGCGGCGCTATGGCTTGTTCTGTGCGCTTACAGAACACACCGCCCATTAATGCCGTGTAGGATTTCCAACAGCCGCTATCCGCCGCGTCATGGATTTCAGTGACTAATTTACTTTCGCCCATCATCTCTTTCAGGCGGCGCAGTTCGCGCCAAACAGTGACCGAACAACCGCCGAGTTGTTGAAACTGGCGAATGCTCCAACAAGCCGCCCATGCTTCTACCCTTGCCGCAGCGCATTTAGGGTCTTCACCGTAAACGCCTGATTCAAGGTTTTCGCCGTCAATGTTCTTTGAAATGTATTTAGCGATGTAACCCGTTGCTGAACCCTTACTAGGGTCAATCTTCACTTCGGTGAAACGGTGTCGATCTGCACCAGCTTCGTCGCCATCTTCGCGCAAGTTGTATTCACGCATGGTATCTATCAACACGTCATAATGCCTTGGCTCAACGAACAACAGTAAGTGCCAATGCGGTGTGCCGTCGTGTTGCGGCTCTACGACGCGAAAACCATAGAAACGCACCTCTTCACGTTGAAGTTTGGCGCGAATGAGTTTCCAAATGTCGTTTAGGTAGGTTTGCGCTTCGGCGGGTGTGTAACCGCCCCACTTTGGGTTTTCATCGCCCGTGGTGGCGTAACTTCGGTGATACTTTGAGGGGCAAGTCAGGGTTAAAAATGTCGCTGAATGGCCTAGTTCGTTGGCAAGATCTTCAAAACCACGTGCTCGAACCATCAATTCCATTTTGCGGATTTTCGGATCAGACACGCCCTTTTGTGAAAGCTCCAACAGGCTAAAGCTTTGGCCTAGTTGGTTCGTGGCTATCGTGTTCTCAAGATAACGTGCTTGGTGAAACTTTTGAGCGGTTCTGGCATCAAGCGTTTCGTCAGAACAGTAGATCGCTTTCACACGGCTGACTTGGTTCAAATGGCGCATCACGGTTTCAATGTTCTTTCGCAATGCCTTGCGGAGTTTACGCAGCCACCATGATTTATCAGAAAGCCTTCTTAGCCTCCCCTCTAACGTGTATTTTTCTTCATCTGGCGGCTCAAAGCCAAAGCTCAGGCAAAGCGCGTGAAGGGCACTAATCGTTTCGTCTTCTGCACCATACAAAGTGCGACGGATAGATAACGCAGCATCAACCAGCGCTTCGGCTTCTTCGCGCAGTTCGTCTTCTGAAATATTGAGGTTGAGCTTTTCAGGGGAAACGGTCAGCTTCGAAACAAGGCTATCAACGGTTTCACGAAGGTCAGTGTTTCGGGTGAAAGCATCTGAAATGGCGATATAGCGCTTAAAGAGAATGCGTTGCGCTTTCGGTGGCAAACGGCAAAGCCGTTCCTCCACGAACGGCCTGTCGAATCGATCCAGTGTTTCGTATTCTTCCTCAGTGATTGGAGACATCAACCGCCCTCCCTTTCTGAGTCAGTTCAAACACATCTCGCTTAATGCCATAAGGGAAAATGGTTCTGTAGGTGATCAGCCCTTCTCGATACAGTTTCAGCACGGTACGAGGGTTCAATTTAATGTCGAAGCCTTTAGAGCCAACGTAACCCGTATTATTCACGCGGTAATCAGCACAAAGCTCAAACCAATGCCCATCTTGCATGGCTTTAATGATGCTAACTAAGTATGGATTTAACTTAAGCATGCACACCCCCATCACATACGAGTTGGGTGTATTTACGTTGGTTATCGAGCCATTGGTCGAGGTCTTCTTTGAGGTAACGCACCGCACGACCGATTTTGATAAACGGTGGCGCTTCGGTGCGATTCTGGCGGTGGCCTTCCATGCGTGATTGACGCAGAAAGGAACGGCTCATGCCGATATAGGCGGAGGTTTCTTGCTCTGTGTATGCGCGTTTTTGGGTGTTGTCTGATTGCATTTGGGTATCTCCTGATGTGTGTTAGGAGATACCGTAAGCGTCCCAATTGGCTTGGGACTCTGGTTGGGACGCTAGCTGGGACTGTTTCTATTTTTAGCTATGTTTTGCCGCCGTCACGTAGTTTTTGAAGGTTTTGTACTTCAAGGTTCTAACCGTGTCTTCCTGCCCGAACCATTCAATTTCATCGTTGTTCATTTCACTAATAATACTGTCTACATCTATCTCTCTTACTTCAGACTGATGATCTCGTTTTATCGCATTCCAAATGGTTCGCGTATCAACGGTAGCGTTTCCGAGCAGTACACGATTAATCATGATTTTGATGGGGTGTGTCTCGACATCACTCGTATCAACAATTTTTTGGCTTTGAAGCCCGTCTTTAGTGGTTTCTAAACCAAATACCTTGTTGACCTCTTCTAGGTCAAAACGAAGATCAGTCTTATTGACCCGAGTACGTACAGTGCCTAGCTGTTTTTCTTTCATGCCAACAAAAGCATTACTCAGCATCTCTAACGCGCCAAGAAATCCCTCCCCTTTATCCTCTTTCTCAACCTCCTTTTTTACTGCCTTTTCTAATCCGCTAGGCATTTCCACAACGCCACCGACTGCAAAAAATGGCGTTGTAGGTAGTTTGGGGAGAGGAGCAACATTGGCAACATAGAAACCACTGGTTTTCGCTGATGGGAAAACGTCACTCACAAGACGCCAGTTTTTAGTATGTTCAGGCTGTGCAATGAGAACCTTGTCCAAATCAATTTTTGGTTCGACGATTGCGCGTTGGGAGTCATTTTTTGACAGTACAATAACGCCATCATAATCAAAGATGTCACCAAGTACCTTTTTGAACCCGTCGTTAGCTTTCGAGTAACAGTAAGCCAAACCTTTAGTGTTGACCTTAGCGAAGAGCAGAAGCTGACGTTGCTCTACCGCATAGAGCAAATCACCTTTGGTTAATGGCGTGACATCTGAGATTTCATCTAAGCGGTAAAAGCGTCTTTTCAGCATCCGTGCCTACTTCCTATCCAGTTTTCTAACCTATAGGTTAAACAAACCGAACAGGCTTGATCAATACGTTCGGTTAGAAGCCGAACGTTTATGCGACTCCGTCGGCTACCTAACCGAACAACTGCTATAACCATGCTCGGCTAGAAGCCCAGTGTTTATGAGGCTTCGTCGGTTACCTAACCGAACAACTGCTATAACCATGCTCGGCTAGAAGCCCAGTATTTATGAGGCTTCGTCGGTTACCTAACCGAACTAGTGCTTTAACCGTGATCGGCTAGAAGCCTAGTGTTCATGCGTCTTCGTCGGCGACCTAACCGAACTAGTGCTATAACCGTGCTCGGCTAGAAGCCCAGTGTTTATGCGGCTTCGTCGGTTACCTAATCAAATAGATTTAAATTTACCTTTGGGTACTCACTTTCCAAGGAGCTAAGGAAGGGCTAGAGGCTAGCCAACAGATCTATGCGTCTTCCTTAAACTTTACTGCGTAAAAAACTATATTTTATGAAGTAACTTACTTTCTTTCGATAGCTTCACCACTACCATATCTTTCATCGAAGATGGGTACTTACCAACCCCAGTTGCTACGATGGCTTGAAAATCCACATCAAGATCGGTGCTAAGATCATTTAGCTTCGATAAAATTAAATCTAGGTTATCTTTATCAATACCAGCTGTCTCAGGCGTATCGACTAGTATCAATTTAGGATAAGGTATATCTAACTCCAAAGACATTTTTAACAAGGTTATGAAATATAAGAACCTAACAGAGACCTTAGAACTTGCCTCTCGGTAAATCCCATCATTTATTACAGGTAAATAAGTGTCAGTGCTAATCTCTGCCTTTCTCACATCAGATAACGAATTCTTCATCAAGTCATTATAAATATCACCAAACTCCAATATTCTATTCTTCAGCTGACTCTCTGACTCAATCTCCACTTTCTTAAAAGCAATTTCTTTCTTTTTATAATCACTTTCTTTAACACTAAGTTCTTTATTGAAACCCTCAAGCTTAGCCTCCATTTTTAACAATTGATAAAGTTCAGAGATCTGCTCTCTTAGCTCTGATATCTTGTCTTCGACGCTGTCTACTTTTGAACTATCAACTTCAATCGCTAAATTTGAAATCATATCATGAAGCTTTTTATCACATTCTCTGATTTTATCTTCCATCTTTTCTTTTATAGCATTAAGCCTATTGATACTCTCATTAAAGCTATCAATTGCAGAGTCAAAAGACTGCAAAGATTTAATTTTATATTTTAGAAGCTCTTGATATTCCTCAGAAGAATAAAAGTAACGTTGATAGTCTTCCTCAACTACTTCATTACCACAAACACATTGATTTGGCACACGGCAAACATCTTTTAGACAATAAGGACATGTATCAGGGCTAAATAAAGACAATTGTTCATGCGTAAGAATTATCTTAGATATTCTATCAATATCAATTTGCGTTGAATCTTTACCTTGAACAATAGTTAAAAGCTCTCTTTCTGTGCTTGATATTTTAGCATTTATTCTATTTAGTTTTCTCTCTTTAATTGCTTTGTTATTTTTAATGCTATCAATTGAACTAAGAAGAGAGTCAGGTGCTGGCTTTATCTTAACAATCTCTTTTCTGTATTGTATGAGCTGATCTAGTCTTTTCTCATTTTCAGATATTTCTTTTGTTATGAACTGAGAGTTTTTAACTTCTGCCCCTTGATTTATTTCTTCAACAAGTTTCTTATATTCAACATAAATAGACCTTGCTGAATCTTTTTCTTTAAGGGCAACTTTCAAATCTGAAAGCGCTGCATAATAATCAAGTAGAGATTTCCCAACCAAAATCTCAAATATTGCTTTTCTTAAGTTTAATGAATCAGATACATAACCAGAATTATCAGACTGTTTATATATTGAACTTGGATCGGCAAGCTGATTATGATATACAAGTCTTAATAAATCGGTGAAATTTATTTTAAAAGTATTATTTCCCTGAGTGAAATTAAAAACACTTATATTAAGCTTATTTAAAATCCAATCAGAAAATATATAGTCCTCAGCCTTACCTCTATTTATAGGAAGGTTAAGTGACATTTCATCACCAGATGAACCATCACTTAAAACCAAAATAGAATTCGCACCAATACGCCTTATTAAACGATATGACTCATTATTAATAGATACATCTAAGGTAACGGAGTTATTCTTATCAAATACTATTTGCTCATGTTGTTTCTCACCGCCTTTTTTAAACTGCTCTACTTTCCCACTCAACCCATAATAAAGCAAATCAAAGAAAGTCGACTTACCAACACCATTGGGACCCTCGATGATCACAATCTTATTATTCATCATTGGGGATTCATAAAAATACTTATCCCCTTTGTAAGAAAGTTTATTTATCTTTAGAAAGCCCATGCATTTATACCTCGAGATTTATATACATTCTCAATAAATTTTTCATATGACAAAACATTGAGCCGCTTAATAACAGATTTAACTAATGCAACATCCTCTCTAATATCTAAAAATGCATCACTATTTAATAACGCATCTGGAATAGCGTTATCACCCAATGAGATGTCATAAACTTCAACGGTATTAGTTCGAATTAGGTTTATATAGCCCTCACTATCCAGAACCTTTAGTAGCTTCTCTACCTCTACTTTTTTTCTTCCCGCATTAGCGAAGCTATCAAATAGAAAATCTCTGTCATTATTATTATTAACCTCTCTATTTTCATACCTATTAATAAGATCTATCAACCTAGAATCAGATATGATTTGAATTAATAACGATATTTTCCTATGGTCTTTAAATTTCTTACTCTTGGCTTTTTTTCCTATCAGATCATTCAAAAGAAATAACGTCACGTAGGTCATAACGTAAAAATCCTCACCAGAAACATACATCATTCTTTTTATATTATTCATAACCATCAAGCGCCAAGTAACAACCATTGAAAAGAGAGTAAACTATTCCTTTTACTAGATCTTCATTTGAGGTGTTATAACTATAGTCTCTCTCAAGATTCTTCACTCTCTCCAAAGCTTTATTCTCTAGCAAAGAGAACACCTGCTGGATTTTTTTCTTATCAAAATCACTATTTTCGTCTAAGTACTCCATAATCACATCATTACACACAGAGTAAACTCTCGCCTTTAATGCCTTATAGTCCTTTCCTAGGCTAGACTCTTCAGATGCAGCTAAAGCAGCTTTAACATAGTAACTTTCAGCTCTTTTCTTATTATAATCAGGACAAACATCAAATATTTTCTGCTTGATATCTCTTACGTCATCCGTATCTATCTTATCCCATAACTCCCAAGAATTATCTTTAAGATAGGACGAACCGCTCTGTTTAGCTTTTAGGTAAATATTTTCTATCTTATCTCTTGAAACTAAACGTTTTATCAATCCTGACGCTGTCTTTTTTTTATTGAAAACATAATGCAATTCATGAAGAATATTGTAATCTTTTCCTTCACACATGAAATCAAAAAATTCGCAGCTTTTTATTTTTTCTATGATTAAACTTTCAGTATCAATATCATCTTGCTCAAAAACCCAAGTGATAGAGTTAATAAACCCCTTAAAGCTATTAACATTTATGCTCTTTACAATTTCCGTATAGCCTACTTTCCCATCATCTCTATCTTGATACTGGCTTATATACTCTTTTTTAAAAATAGCCAAGGCGATAATTACATCATTCTCAGTCAATTCTAATTTTTCCGATATTTTCTTTAGAATGTTATAATTACCAGAAAGACTTTTATCTATATCGGGGTTATTTTCTAAAAACACCTTGTCAATCCTTTCATTAGCCAAACCAGTTTTCGCATAGAAAACAAGAGACAATGCAGGATCTTTTTCATGCAAAATATATTGATCAAAAAAGCTAACCATCGTATTTCTTACAGGTTCACTTCTGAAACTGAAATTAGAAGAGTAATCCTTATCTTCTTCTATTATTTTCTCTTTTAGTTCGCCGTCTGATTTAACATCTAATAGGAAGACATCTTCGACAACTTCAATTGCACAATAGACATGTTCACTACCTTCAGATATTTTATCCAATATTAAACATATTGCACGTTCAATTTGAGTATCAAAACCCTTGCTTTTATCGCCTGCAGTTCTTCCAATTACATTTGTCATGTATCAACACAGCCTAATCAAGTTTCATCCCCACCAACTGTAAAGGGGCATTTGCCTCATATAATACCTTGCCTTTATTAGTTTACACTATATCAATATGACGTATAGTAAGTCAGTCACAACATACATTTTTGAAGATTGTCTACTTACCAATCAAATTAACAGCAGCCGCCTTATGCTCTGGCGCTAAGTGGGCATACCTTAGCGTCATCTTAAGGTCGGCATGACCGAGCAGTTCACGAACTGTGTTCAGGTCAACGCCTGCCATCACTAGCTTGCTCGCAAAGTGGTGGCGGAGGTCATGAAAGTTGAAGCCTTCAATCATGGCAATATCTAGCACTGTCGCCCAAGGCTTTTTCACATCGGTTAGCGGTTTACCTGCTTCTTTTCCTTCAAACAGGTAACGAGAAGCAGGTGTTTGCTCACGCCACTTAGTTAACACATTAAAGGCTTCATTGTTTAACGGCATGGTGCGAGAGAGTTTTGATTTGGCATTGCTGGCTTTCACTTGTAGAAAGCGCTCACCAAAGAACACATCACTCCACTCAAGGCCGAGCAGTTCCCCTCGGCGTAACCCTGTATTAATCGCTAACAACACGAGCGGCTCAACGTAATCTGCAAATGCTACATCATCCAAACTTGGCATAGTGTCATAGCGGCGAATACTTCTGTGTTCGTTGGCTGAACGTCTCGCCTCTCTGATTTTCCAATCTCTTTCTTTTAAAGCATGGCGTAAGCGCTTTTCTTCGGCTTCATTGAGGTAACGAACGCGGGTGTTATCGGCTTTAATGGCTTTCACTTTGCTGAGTTCGTGCGATTCAATCAGCCCCCACTCAACAGCGCGTGATAAAGCACCTTTGAGTGAATTCACTGTGTAGTTAATTGTGCCTGCAGCTTTACCAAGCTTGCGCTCTTTGCTTCGCCATTTCTCAATCTCCCATGCAGTGATCTGGCTTAGGTCTTTGTCTAGCAGGAATTTGAAGCGGCTGAGTAAGTGCTTGATGGTTCTTTCTGAGGTCTTTGGGTTTCGCATGGTCAAGAACGGCAAATAGCGTTCATTGAGGAAAGTGGAGAGCTTGAGGTGTTTTCGGCGCAGGTTGTCTTCCCTTGCCTGCTTTTTGATTTCTTGAACATCATTACCTTTTGCCACTTCACCCGCTTTCGTTTTAGCAAGATCTCTTGCTTGAGCAGGGGTGATTTCGCTCGCCAATCCCAGTTTGTAATTTACCTGCTTTCCATCAATGCGGTAATAAAGGTAATAGGTGACTTTTCCCGCCTTTGACATGAGCGCATGAAAGCCTGCGATCTCGGTATCATTCAGTCGCCTTTCTTCTAAGGTAAGCTGTTTGAGACTGGTGGCGGTTATCTTCTTTTTGATGGTCATTTTGTCGGCGTCCTTGCTTTCAATTTCTCCGTTATAGCATATTTATAGCAAAAATTTTATATCGCCATGAATTCCCGTGAACAAGGTAAAACAAACAACCACACACAAACCTATGATTTAATTAATTTTATATATTCACTCCTGTTCATGGGTGTTCACTGATAAACAGTATTTTAGTTACTCATAATCGCATGGTCTTTAATTCAAAATGGAAGTGTCGCATAGTCCTCGATTATCGATCATTTTTTTCGGACTTCATTTAAAGGTCTGCCTCTGCTTTTTTTCCTATAACCTTTGTATCTGTTAAATACACTGAAGCCACTCGAAGGATGACCACTCAGTCTTGAACTTATTCACCTTCACATAGATATACTTCATTGCTTTTAAGTTTTAGTGAGGGTTTTGGATGTTGAAAGCAAAAGCTATTTTATCTGGCTGCGTGATCTTTCTCTTCGGGTGCGCAAGCAATCTTAGCCTCCCTAGTGACACTGCACGGATAAGATTTGTCGCAACATCAGACCTCTACTCCCATGTATATTCATTTGAAAATTATGGCTGCAAAGGCGGCCGAAACTTCGAAATGACAATACAACAAGGGGGGCTAGATATTGACACTAGTGATTCATTGCTCGGTATGCCTTTGATGGACTTCGACCCAAAATCAGTCAAAGAATACGAACATCCAGCACCTCAGCGTTACTATGGCGCAGTGTCAACAAATGGCAATATTATTAAATATGGAGACTCATCGGCATCGTCTATCAATCTGTTCTGCGCAGTGACATTTTCTGTAAAATTTCAGCCGGGAAAAGACTACGAATTTGTTCATAAGGTAAAACTGACCGAAGACGACATTGATTGTAGTGTTCTAGCCTATCAGCTAGTAGAAAAGGACGATGGATCATTTACTCGGATTCCCGAACCTGTATTACCTGTTTTTGGCGAAAAGTGTGCCGAGGAATTTAATTAACCCAGCCGAGACTTTCTGGACAACCAACACAGGCAAAACCATAAATGGAGCATAGATGGGACACTCGTATTTAGAAAACAATCTTTGGCATGGTGTTTCTAGTTCTAGCTGTGTTATCACTGATTGGGGATTGGCTATCAGGACTTTGAGGTTTTTGGATTGTCCCTACATTGGTTACTATCGCCACTCATCGGTGTGAGATGTCATCTCTGTTTCGTTTATCTCCGGCAACTCACTCATTTTTAAACCACAATGACAGCACTTCACTGAGCCAACGGCCTCTTCAACACGCATTCGCCCAATCGCAATTTGGAGCAAGCTATAGAATCGCTTTCCACAACGAGGGCATTCTGCCGTTGCTAAACGCCAATACAGAACAAATATAGTGATAGAAATTGACGCGTTTAAAATGGCAAAGGGAGGAATAGCAACGGCTGCAACAGATGACAATAGGAAAAGACTAAAGAGAGGCCACTTTAAAGAGTGGAGGTTGTTATGTCGCTGCTTTATCTTTCTGAGGCCAGCTAAGTGCTCTTCCATGCAAAAATCCTCTGCTTATTGGCAAAGTATATCAGCCTCAGTTTCTTGCGTAACAGCATACTGAATCGTCAAACAATCCAACGTCCAATTCTGGCTAATGTGACTTGCTTTGAAGAAAAGTATACCTTCGCCTTTGCTTCCTTCAATACCATACTCCATTTCAGCAAAACCCTCTGATTCAGGACCACCAAGCTTTCCTTGGTTCAAAGAGTAATCATAGGGAATACCTATGTTGACCTTAAAAATATAACTAGCTGGTAACTAGCTGGGACATACATTTTTAGAAGAAGCCAAAATCACCCTCATAACTAGCTGGGACATACATCTTTACTAAGGCCGCTGTTAAATAAGGCTTTTAAGTGGTGGGTGAAGGTTATGGTGAAGAGACCCTTCATCGTTAAGGCGGTTCACCAATTGGTGAAGGACGTATACATGGTGAAGGGAATTTACCTCCTTCACCAACCATCTTCACCACGCTGTAGCCCTTGTCATATAAGGCTCTAAGCAATATTTGGTGAAGGGGTGAAGGAGTTTTGTCAACTTTTAGAATTTGGCTGCTTGTGACAGAGATACCAAAAGCTGAACCTAGCATCATCAAACAACGTGGAAATACCGAGTGATTATATTGACTGGTTTAAACCTACTTCCACTTACTCATCAAGTATTCTTGACTAATCAGCCATGACATTGAAGTTCAGAGAAAAAGAAAACAGCTCTACTAAGCAGTATACTTTCTCGACATTGCAACAAGAACAGAAACGGTGCCCAGCATGATAGACAATCAATTCCACTTTTAACATCATGGATATATCGCTGGTATAGAAACGGATAATTTATGTCAAACCAACATGTTTCCGTCATAGCAAATATGGGCATGCCATCAAACATCAAAGGTGTTGGTGGTGGGGCAAAACTCAAAGCTAAAGATGATCTTTTCTGGGGAGATGAAGCCCTAGCCAAAATGGATGTTGAATGCGATGACTGAGTTAGTGACGACAAAATCAGGAAAAGGAAGCACTTCAGAAACTAAGATAAAAAAAGTTAAGTTCGCTGACTTGTGGAACAATTACCCAGCATCGCGCATAAAACATGACAAAGACGGAAAAGGCACAGACTTCGCTAATCACTGCGCTATCAATGTCAGCACCTCATTATATAAATCAGGTGTAAAACTGAAGCTTTCCCGCGAAAAAGAAAATGCTGGGGATGCCCGACCCCAGATGACAAAGGAAAGGGTATTCACGCTCTTGCCGCACAAGATTTAGCAGATTACCTCAAGAAAAAGCTTTTTTCGGTTGCCCTGCTCCAACAGCGATATCCCCAAAGGATTTATACTCAGGCATAGATGGCAAAAAAGGTATTATTTTCTTTAAAGATTATTGGCTCAGAGGCTCCTCCAGAACGGGGGATCACATCGATCTTTGGGATGGAAATGAGCTGGCTAGTCTTGGATATTTACAGAGTCATATTAGGCGATGGTTCCCCAGTTTTTCTGAGGATTACTTAGGTATGTCAGATTTTGAAAGATGCAAATCAATATTATTTTGGGAAATGACATGAACGTCCTTAAGAAGCTGCTGACTTTGTTGCTTTTATCCTTATTCCTTATGGCTTTTTATGTGATTTTTCTAGGCGAGGCCCTATACGATTTCATCATGCCCTTACTGTTTAATGGACAGACTTTTGAAGGTGAAACAAGAGCTTACTATTATTTTAGATTCTTATTACTTTCATATGTCGTGATATTCGGAATATCGCTTTTTTACTCCCAAAAACTATCAAGATTGTTTCATAAACAAAAAGGAAACCAAACATAGTAACTACAGCAATGTCGCCTCAATGAATGAACTAGCTGGGAGAACTAGCTGGGACATACATCTTAACTAGCTGGGACATACATCTTTAGAGGAAGCCCAAATCCCCCCCAAACAGCACTCTTCGATTCACGGCATTGAGGCGGCAACGTCTCGATATTTCGCCATTCGAAGGAAAATTTGGCTAATTTACAAAGAATTGGCAAATAACAGATATGCAAAAACCACCAGTATGGTGGGGATTCGATGGTTGATAGTATGTATTGAGGCGCTAGCTAGCAGGTATCCGAAACCCGCTCAGCCGCTTTCGACCTAGCAACGGCAGAGCAACTTTAATAGACGACTCTGTGCCAATCATGCAGCCCTTTTCTGCGTGCATATAGGTATCGAGCCATTCGGCTGAATCAAAACCTAAACGATTGAGTATCTCAGGCTCCTGGCTATCAATATAACCTCGTTTATCTTCTCGGCTTTGTCGCCCTGTCCAAACAACAAGCTCTAGGTAATCCATTAGTCTAAACGGTAAGCCATCAGGCATGTCTTCTCGCGGGTTGCCGACGAAGGGAAACAGGTTAGGGGGAGTCGCTTGTGCTTTCTTTAATGACGTAATACGCGCTTTGACGGATGTGTATTCTGATGTTGCTGGGGTTTCCGCTATCGCTGCTCGTACTGGGTTCAAATCAACATACGCCATGGCAGCAGCCAGCGCTTTTTCATCCAGTAATGCTTGGCTTTTAAATCTCCCCTCCCAAAAATGTCCTGTGCATTTGTCCTCGCGATTTGCCTCTAACGAAATGTACTGATTGAGTAAACGCATAAACCAGCTGATTGACGATAGCCGCTCTCGCCACATCTCTGTGATTTCATTGCATCGTTCTATTTCTGCGTCTGAGAGTTTATCTCCCATAATTAAACGCTGAATCAGTGCAGGGCCTTGATGAAAAGACAACCAGCGCTCGACGATTTCAGTCTGTTTCAGACTGTTGGCCTTTTCTATGTTGATGTGGAGTACCACGTGATAATGGTTACTCATGATGGCGTAAGCACAAACATCAATACAAAAAGCATTGGCAAGGGCTAACAAGCGTTTTTCTATCCATCCTCTTCGGTGTTCGTAGGACTGTTGAGCCCGTTCATCATATCCGCATAAAAATGAACGACGGACACAACGAGAAACACAGTGGTAATAGGGCGTGGCGTCGACACTGATAAGAGAGGCGCGTGCTTTTGTCATTGAAATTCAACATGGTTTTGCATTGGCGATGTAAGAATACTATCGCCCAATGGCCAGCCTTTCATCTTCATCCGCCGCGTTTGAGCCTAAAGCCTCGTAACAATGAAACTGACAAATTTATACTTTTCGTAATGTGTGTGTCCCGCTTAATTGGGACACCCGCTTAATTGATGTGTGTGTCCCCGCTTAATTGGGACACATATGGGCGTACCCTTATTCCTCGCCGCTTATTCCTCGTTTGTTCTCCGCTTGTTCTGTTAGTAAGTGAGAACTCATTTCACGTATTTAATGTTTCATTTTTAATATATGTCTTTCATTTCTCGTACCGGCACTTCACATATTGAATTGAATTTTCATTTTTTGTATTTATGTTTCATTAACACATAAACCGAGGATATCAACAACTAAGGTTTGATGTTAAAAAAAATGTGCAATACGATATTTTAACAAATACAAAAAAAGGACTCCCTCATATGGCAACAACAAAAAGCGTACTTACACCTGTATTATTATTGATATTGCTGAGCGGATGTAATGGTGAAAATGGTGACACCACTGGCACCAATGATGAATATTTACTAAGAAGCACATATCACATCAACCCAGAAAACCCATTGATTGCAAATGTGGAAACAACTGATGGTATAGTGGAATTCTATGGCACAAAAGATAGTGAAGGGCTATTAAAAAGCATAAACAAGAAGATAATCTACCGTACAGAAGAAGATATGATGAGTGGCGACTTCATATTAGTGGAAAACCCTGAGCTAGGATTGGAAATTAACACCTTTAGTAGCGGAGACTCTATTTCTATAGACACAAGAAATGAGGAATTGATTAAGTACACCTTCAACTTCTCCGATGGTAATAGTGACACGATATATTATACAGCCGACGATACCCCTGCCCCCACAGTATTGGCCTATAGATCAGGACAATCATCAAGTACAACTTATGATTATTACAGTAATGCTTCAACATTGAATTCAGACACGGGCTTTATCCCTTTGGAAATAGAGCAATGTGGGAAACCGAAACCTGACTTAGATGGCATCACTACAAGAGTATTCTTTGACAACATTTCCATCAGTTACTCAATGTCAGATAGCGGAAATGGTAACTATAAATCTAACCGAAAATTTGAACCAAACGACTTCACCAACGACAAGCTTACAAGAGCTTTCTATGATTCAATTGAAAACGACGTACTCTCTCCACTTTGTGGCGAATTAACAACATCTGATGATCTATCATCCAAAAGTACAGCTAAAAGGCTAAAAGCAGCAAAGAAAGATATTGGGCAAATTGTTGGAAAATATTTCGATGAAATAGGCGTTTCAGTATCAAAAAAAATGGTTGTTGCTCTTGGTATTTTTGACTATGCAAAAACAGTGAGCGAAGTCACTCAATGTGCTTTAAAAAACATAAGCAACGAACTTGACTTTGACACTGGACTTTATCATATAAAAAATTCCATATCAGATCTTGTTATTGATAAGGAATATGATGTGTTCATAAGCTACTTAGATGGCGGGATCAAAAAGATAAAGCATTCAAAATGGACGCCATATTCAAAAATCAAAATTGCACTATCTGATGAACCACAATTACAGTTGATACCACCTTCAGGTACAATATACGAGGATCAGGATTACAATGTCTCGGCTGTGGCTTCTTGTTCTATTGGTGAAACAATAACGATGAAAGTGGATGGTACAGATGGATATACGGACTCTGTGAGCAATATTGTAACTGGTGACCCCTTTCATATAGAACTCAATGTACCAGGTGCTGAGAGAGGGGTAATAGATAGAGTTCAAGCCTCATCGGACAATGACCAAGTATCAACTAAAAAAACCACTATCTACTTCAGATAAAATCGACAAACACAGGTTCTATTGTAACACTTGATAGATGGATTAAACCCACCTATCAAGTGTTATTGGTTAGATATATTCACATAACTGACCACTTTGAAATATCAAAAAAAGGTAAGTTGCTCGATATTTACCACCTTAGTCGATACGATGACTACTTTAATCAGAGCCCTCGCTTGAAAAGATCGAGATATAACAAGTACCATCGTGGCACCCAAAAGACCATACAAAGATTCGCGCAAATGAAAAATAGCTTACTGGACTATACAGAGCAGGAGTTTTTAGACCTACTAGTGAACTCATATGATGATGGCTTCCCTGATGATGACTTGGATAGGCTGGTTTATTTTTTTAACCAGAGTATCGCGCACCCACGAGGTAGCTCCCTACTCACACACCCAACAATAGTGGGTATTGAAGACTCACCAGAGGCAATTATCGCTGAACTCAAAAGGTGGTATACAGAACAAGGGAAACCTTGTTTCAAGGAAGATATTTAGCAAACATCTGATTACACATAAGAGATGCTTGTGCGACTTCTAGCCAAAATATTCAATTCCGATACTTCAACAGAAAAAGAGGATAGCACTCCAGAAAGCATTGTACGTATCGTTAAAGAGTGGAGAGCATCACAAGGCTTGCCCGGATTTAAACGAAAGTCATTCTAGTCAGAATGTAATGTTTGGTTCTGTCACATGGTGTAGCACTAGTATTGTTACTCTACCAATCATTTTAAACGGATTTTTCACGAAACGCTTTACACACACAATAGTCACCTTCAAGTATTCGCGAAAATTTTGGATTAATATCAGGTACGTTGGAAAAGTAATATGTTTGAACTCGATTTTTTTGACAAAAAAACTGAAGTGTTACTCGAAGAATACACCTTAACCACGCTCACCCCTGAAGACGTTCACCGAATATTTGGTTTTCATTTGGAAGGGAACTGCGCTGATGTTGACCTTGAACAACTCGCACAAATAGAGCGCATTGTAGGAAAGTCATTCAACAGTGAAGGAAAAAACATCTTTATCTGTGAAACCCAAGGCTAGAAGCCTTTACGCATTGAAGGTAAAGGGTTACAACTACACGAATCATACCAATTATTAGTAGCTCAGACCTGACAGACTCCCTTTCGAGTTGTTATATTTAAATAGTGAATAATGACAAATTCATTGAGGAAATATTACTCAAATTCGACTTGGTAAACCACTTGTTCATCGTTGAGTTTCAGACACAATTGTGAAATATATAAACAGCCTTCTTTTACGAAAGGCTTACTTCCTGTGACATCAAGTTTTATAATATCTCTAACTTCGTTGATGCTTTTTCCTACCAGGTTTTCATTCGCGACTATAATCGCCTGATTCAACGCATCGGTAGTATACTCGTAACTGGCATTGTGGTATGTCATCGTCACACCATGATTTATCGCTGAATGGACAAAGACAAATAGCCAGAGGACGTTAGTGATTATAAGAGTGACGATTAAAGCAATGACCTTTTTCATACTAGCCTCCATGAACTATCTTTTTATTCTTGCCTTGCTATTAGAATCAATTATTTTTAACTCACTAATTTTACGGAAGTTAAGATATATGGCGAAGATGCATAGTACGAATGCAAGTGCGAAAAACACATTCGTTTTCAATGGGCCCTCATGATAAACCATTCATAACTCACAATAATTACCGTAAAAAACCAAAACTTAACATTTCTTTTCTTTTCTTTGATTTTATAAGACAGATATTCAGGGAAAACCTTCAATCGACCGATAGGAGAGTTTTCAAAAACCTCAATATTATGTTGGAAAAAACGCTCTGCCCTATCTATCTGCTCCTGACAATTTTCAGAGCAAACAGCGCCATTTCCAGTATCAATAGCACACTCAAGACATATTCCCTTAAGGCACGCTTTACAAAGCCCTTTTGCTAAAACGTCATGTTGAAAGCATTCCAATGCTGTCTCCCCTTTATCATTGACACAGCGAACCGTTAAACTCTAGATTGAAAGCGATGATTATTTCCACCAAAGGCATAGGTTAATAGTCGCCCCTGTTTTGTCAACATGAAAAAATGGCTGTTGTATGAATAGTGATGTTTCGCAATTTCAATCCAAGTATTTCATCCTCCCCTTAACTTAACGCGATTTTCATCCCACCACCCAGTCGCAAAAAAGATAAAAATCCAAAAAATATTTCTCAGATTTAGACTGCTTGCATTCACTCACGTAAAATCTGACGGCGTTATATTCATGTTCAAGCATATTCGAAATACTATCTCATAAAATTTGCAAAGGAATGCAATGTGAACAATCTCGTCAGGAAAATTGTTAAATCTATTATGCCCAAAGATGGGATTTTATATACGCCGGAATACCACACTGATTGGGAACCAGTGGCAGTAGCAAACGAAAGCGGTGAAGTATACAAAACAGAGGCTGCATATGCCGTTATTCAAATGGACGATGGGAATACGTTTTACGTGCCATTTATTGCTCCTGGCTTTTTCGCAGTACCTCCTGAAGAGGTGAAGGAATTCACCGTCCATCCTATTTCTGAAGAGCTACTGATCCAGTTTTCTGCAAAAGAAACCAAAAAGAAAAATACCATCGCATTTGGCCTGGTCTCACTGTTGATCGTGGGTTTGATCGCTCCTTCCATCATCAAATCACATCGCGAAAAAGAATATAATCAAGCTATCAACATCGCAACCAATGCGTTAATAGAGGAAAAAAACCAAGAGATAAGAAAGGATTATCAACGAGAACAAGATCGGGCCGCATTAGAAGATCGCATTGCTGAAGTGACGGCAGCAACAGGTGATGTCTATGTGCTAACCAATGCTCCTGCCCCAATTCAAGCGAGCCTGGGGCCAAACCATATCGGGTTTGGGATTGGTATAACGTCAATTGCTGCTGCAGCGATTTATGACAATAACCCTGCTCGAGACTTTCTCGACAATGAAGATAAATATGGATTCACCTTGATGCTAGCCCTGCCTGAAGACGAGATTCGTTTTCCGCAAAGTCGCATTGCATTTACCAAAGCTGAAAGTCAGGAGATCGATCCCGAAACACCAGTGCTCGCTGTCACGGTATCCACCAAATATTCCGACACAGAAATCGATGCCATGATTGCTAACAACCCGAACTTGGGTTCAAGGCAAGAACTCGAAAAATTCGAACCTGCGCTAATAGATGGATACATTCGTCAACAGTACTGGGTTACGCCTAAAGAGTTGGAAACCGGCACGTTGACGTTCTCAAATATCCACCTTCAAAACAGGTCATTTGATATGGAAAACACTCGCTATTTTGTATCAGCCACTAACGGCAGGTTACCCTTAGAAGAACAAAAAGCCTTAATTGACCAATTGCGTGGAAAATTCGGCATTCCCACCGAGGCACTCTCACGCTGTTGCAGTTGGCAGCAAGTAACCTTCCAATAAAGCCGTCCCTTCTGTTGGGCAGACATTGGGCCACGCGCCTTTCAGCGACTTGGCAGAGAGGGAAGAGAAAATGAAGGGAGAGGAAAAAACGTGGTTTTTCCTAAACCTCAGATCCCTCTCGAACTGCAGAAATATTCATCGGCTCACATTGATCTATCGTTCTGCCTTTGTCGTTTATCGCTCTGCTTAAATAAGCAAATCTTGCACTTCTCGCCTTGGTGATTCAGGGGTTGGCTTGGCTTTCCCTAGCCTGAATACCATTTGCACGGTGTCCGTTTCTGGTACGTTAAAATACTCCTTAAATTCCTGCTGCAATGGCAGCATATCTTTATATTCTTGCAAGATTTGGCTCATAGGGTGTTGGGCAATTCCGAGTGAGGCGGTCAGTAGGTTAATACGATTGTATAAGCGCCCGATTTCCACCTGCGTTTTACGCGTGTTGTTTTTACTGACGAGCAACGCAAAGTGCTGAGTGCTCTTGGTCACCGCTTCAGTCAGCTTTATGCCTTCTTTGCCAAAACGGGCTGGGTCGCTCTCTGCTGCGCTTCTAGTAACAAAGAAGGTTTCCGCTAACCAACGTTTTGCGCCAGTTACGCCGTTCTGTGCGAGCCCGAAACCATCACGATGCTGCGCATACTCTTTGTCGTTGAAGCGGAACATATTTATTGTTTCCATGCTTCTGTCAGCATTCTGCTCTTCGATAAACATGGCTTGGTTTAAGAAGCCTCGCATCGCGGCTTTATCACTGTCGCTTTGAACCATTTCAATGCTGTAATCACTGCCTGTCGCCGTGTTGATTATCTGGCTCAACTCGATGTCGCTAAGCAGCTCATGGGTATATTCGGTCTTGTTAGATTGTCGCGTGAGCAAATACGGAAATAGAGGATCGGGCGTGATGCTTTCGTCGCGTTGAAGCGTAATAGCCGCGACGGGTTTATCTTCCAGTGCTTGATGACTGTATTCGCCACGAGGGAAGTAGTGAACGTTCGCCCTCACCCCAAAGTGAGTGGCAGCAATAGCAAGGCTTTCGATGAATGTGCCCTGACCTATATGAATTTGTCGGTGGATAGGGTCGGTTTGTGGAAGAAGCCTGTCGCTGTCGACAAACAGTAAGATCGTATCTTTGCCTTCTAAGGCGACTTTCCATGGCTGAATGTTGTGAGGGTTTGGGCATAGCATCGCGTAACTGAGCAGCGTTTTACGAATGTCGGTGTAGGTATGCGTAGGCCGAAGGGCTGCGCTGGCGGCACCTGACATTTGGCTCACCACAACAGGTCCTGCCGCCAAAACAACCGCTCCTGTTCCCATCACTTTAATGAAGTTCCGTCTATTCATCGCTATCCCCTTTTTTGATGTTCTGCTAAAGTACATTCCATGGAATAAATATACATTCCATGGAATATATATCAAGAGGTTTGATGCATATGTTGACAGAAAAACAATCACTTTCTTTTAAGTTAATGATTTCATTGGGTATCGTACACCAGCTTACCGATGCTTGGTTGAGCAAGGCGCTCGAACCTTGTGGGTTAAACCAATCACAGTTCAATTTACTGAATCACTTTTCTCACCAACCTGAGCGAGAGCAAACGATCAGCCAGCTTGCTCAAGTGATGCAGATGAACCAACCGGGTTTAACGAAAGTCGTCAATAAACTCGCAGATCAAGGGCTTGTTGATGTTCGAAAAGATGATGAAGACGGAAGGAAGAAGTGGATAAAAATCAACGCGAATGGCCTCGCTCGCGTCCAATCCGCCTTCAATAGTTTTCTCCCCAATATTGATCAATGTTTTGACCAATGGGACGACGATGAAATGCGCCAAATGCTGCAACACACTGACAAGCTCAAAACGTGGCTAGATAACAATAGAGAGCCGTCTTAAAGCGCGTTTTTCCGTGTAAATAGGCCTTCGCGTAAATAGGTCATTGCCATCTCTCACCTAGCTATCTCATGCCTAAACGGTCAGGCCAAAGCGCTGCACTGGTGCGACCGCAGAGCAGATGCGTGAATCAGTACGTTAATATTGAATGTGGATCAGGGAAGAACAGGTTCAAAAAAAATGGTGATGCAAGCATATACCCACACTGTGGGGGCCGTTAAAACAAGAACAGCAAGCCTACCCAAGGGATAGCAATGCACGCTATCCCTATTGCGCGAACCAATGATGACGGCTGCCCAGCCACCATGTCAGGAAACAAAAAAGCAAGGAAGCCAATAGACGGCAATGCGAAGTAAAACAAACCCAATCGAGGATGTGTGGGTAGTGCCATACCAAACCACAGATACAACACATACCCAAGGTAAAAACCACTGAGTAAATAGTGCCGATAATCTCGTTCTGACCAAATAAATATAAGTGCCAAATAAGGCACAAGAAGCAACCACTCCATTCCTACACTCCTTTGTATCTAATCAACCCATATACTCGAAACACTCGAATTCAGAGGTCATCAATGCGTTAAATTCGAAGCAGTTTGCATCCTGCCCATTCAAGTTATTAGGTATATAGCCGCGGTCGAAAATGGAAGAAGCATACTGCGCTAGCACCCTAAACCGCAAAGGTGCCCCCAGCTATTCCTCAATTGATACGCCACTCCACACTTATTGCTTTGCTATTACACCTATTCACACATCTCATTTCGAGTACATCGAATTTCAAACGGTCGTTTTATGTCTATAGTCAAACGGTAAGCTAGGATGTTTTTAGGCTTACTTTTAGTGGGGTTAATGGCAATGTTAGACAGACTTGATTACCTGCAAAATCTCTTGCCCAGTGGGAGTACGAATCGCGTCGTGCCCATTTATATGTTTGCAACCGATGAGGGGCTACCCGTCATTTTGCGTGTGAACATGGGCAATGCGCGAAGCGATATTCCTGTCGCGTTATTGGCTTTCGATATTGACCCGATAACCCCAACGTTTCGCTGTGAAGTTCAATACCCAACTGAGAATGTGAAGATCTACCTTTTTGGGAAACTGACGGGGAAAATATTTACGTTGGGCGCGGCCGAAATTGATAACTGGTCAACGCTGGAAGCGTTAGTGAAAGCAAGTCTTGTTACTCAAGAACCTGAACCGATTTCTGAGTGAGCGATGACTAATAGCCTGTCTTTCCGCTTAAAGACAGTTCGACTCTTACTCTCTGTGCTCGCTCAATACTCCACATACTTTTGTGTTTTCGTATCCCACTTAAATGATCGCAACAGGGTTTTTGTTGCATGCTCAATGTCATCTAAAATTTGATGAATACCTTCATCATTAATCGCTTTAAGCTTAGATATTTGGTGATAAAAAACGGTCCACGATACGGTGGCGTCGTCCCAGTACACTACATCTTTTCCTTGGCTTCCTTCTGTCACAAAGATGTATTCGGGTGGCTCTACATGCCGATTTAAATGTTCTGAATCGATATGATACTTGGCAATTTCGGCTTCGATTTCATCAACAAGCTTTTGCTGACCAGCGCCACACGCAGAAATGCTGATCAGCACTTCCCCATTGTACTGACTCATGTCTTTTAGAATGGGAGAAAGTGCGAGAAATAAACGGTGCCAATTAATGAAATCACGCCCAAAAGAAATGCCGTTTGCATTGCCGTGCGCTGATATATGAACACAAAGCGGAACCCTAGCATGATTGGCTGCAATGTAATTCCCATCTATCGATGAAATGTAATCAAGGTATTTGACTAAGTCTTGCTCACAAAACGCCCTAAGAATGGCAACTTCGTGGCCAATGGCTTTGCAGATTTTCTCTAGCGCTTTCGCTTCCGAACGCTCTTGAAGCAGATCCATGGGATCAACACACTCGATGATAAAAAGGCGAATTTTGTCTATCACTGCAACATCCGTTTATCAGCCAAATAGTCTAAAAAAGTTACCATAATCTAGGCGTATGCCGGCGATGACGGTCGAACCGCGAGAGGCACTCGAAGAAAAAGGTCATTGACAGTCTCAACGGATAAGCCATGACGAGCACCAATCTCGCGTGTAAGGGGCCAAGCTAACTCTTTGGCGCCCCTGACTCTTCGCTTTGAAGGCCAGCACTCACTTGCTCGCGTAACTGAAACTTTTGAATTTTCCCCGTCGGCGTTCGAGGGATCGGCGTAAAAGAGAAATGCTTGGGTACTTTAAAGCCCGCCATATGTTGGCCGCACCACGTTTTTAGCTCTTGTTCCGACACGGTTTTGTCTTCGCCGCACTCAACAAAGGCAAACGGAACCTCGCCCCATTTTTCATCGGGGCACGAAACAACCGCAGTCACTGCAACAGCAGGATGCTTGTAAAGAACATCTTCAATTTCGATGGATGAGATGTTTTCGCCACCAGAAATGATGATGTCTTTCGAGCGGTCTTTGAGTTGGATATACCCATCAGGGTGTTTGACGGCCAAATCGCCGGAGTGGAACCAGCCTCCTTCAAAAGCAGATTGTGTTGCCGTTGGGTTTTTGAAGTAGCCTTTCATGACCACATTGCCTTGAAACATGACTTCACCCAGTGTCTTTCCATCTGCGGGTACTGCCGACATGGTTTCAGGGTCAAGTACGTCAAGATTTTCGAGAGGTAGATATTTCACACCTTGGCGCGCTTTAAGCTTTGCTTGTTCTTCGATGGGTAACAGGTTCCACTCTTGGTGCCATTCATTGACGACGGCAGGGCCATAAACCTCTGCTAATCCGTATAAATGCGTGACCTCAAACCCTGCTTCTTGCATCTGCGCGAGCGTTCTTTCCGGTGGCGGCGCAGCGGCAGTGAAGAAGGCCACCTTATTGGTGAGGGTCTGATTTTCCGCAGAAAGAATGATATCCATGACAATGGGCGCACCACATAGGTGTGTCACCTTGTGTTTATGCAATGCCAGCCAAATCGGTTCTTTTCGTACCTGCCGTAAGCAAACATGCGTGCCGCAAATCGCCGATAGCGTCCACGGAAAACACCACCCATTGCAATGAAACATGGGGAGTGTCCATAGGTAGGTCGAATACTTGGGCATGTCCGCAGTGAATACGTTTCCTAACGCGAGAAGGTATGCCCCGCGGTGGTGACAAACCACCCCTTTAGGGTTACCTGTGGTGCCCGATGTGTAGTTGATGGAAATTGCGTCCCATTCATCTTCGGGCATCAGCCACGAAAACGCGCGATCACCCTGAGCGACAAACTCATCGTAGTCCTGATAGTGCTCGTCGGTGTCTACGCTTGATAATTCTGTCCATTCGCTGTCGTGATAAACAATGACCAATGGTGACACGTCAGCCACCGCAAGTGCCGCTTGTGCGACCGACAAGAATTCCCGATCTACAATCAGCACTTTGGCCTGCGCATGAGCGAGCTGATAAGCAATGGTCGCGGCTTCCAATCGCGTATTGACCGAATGCAGCACAGCGCCCGCCATGGGGACACCGTAATGACACTCCAACATTGCGGGGGTATTCGCTAACAAAGCTGACACGGTATCTCCGCGCCCCAATCCCAGATTCGCTAACTGGGAAGCGAGCTGGCGGCTTCTGTCATAAAACGTTTGATAGTTCACCCTGATATTGCCATGAATGATGGCGATAGCATCGGGATAGTTAGCCGCAGTTCGCGCGAGAAATCCCAGAGGCGTTAGCGGCTGAAAATTTGCGGGGTTACGATCGAGCCCGACGTTATATGGGTTTTCCATGCACCCACCTCACTCATTTCGCCAAACAGGGGGACGTTTTTCGACAAAGGCGGAAATCCCCTCTTCGCCGTCTTTGGTCAGCATATTGTCCACCATCACGTCGCTGGCATAGGCATAGGCCTGCGCAAGTTCCATGTCCTGCTGGCAATAAAACGCTTCCTTGCCGATAGAGAGTGTCAGCGACGATTTTTCCGCAATCTTATCGGCAACCGCTTGGGTCATTGCGGTGAGAGACTCACTGTCTGTGGTGCGATTGATCAGGCCTATGCGCTCAGCATCAGAGGCTGAGATCATGTCTCCAGTGAGCAGCATTTCCATGGCATGTTTGCTGGAAACATTGCGGGATAACGCCACCATAGGGGTTGAACAGAAAAGTCCAATATTGACGCCAGGGGTCGCAAACCGCGATGTGTTCGAGGCATATGCCAGGTCGCAACTGGCGACGAGCTGACACCCTGCTGCGGTAGCAATACCGTCTATTTCAGCAATCACCGGCTTCGGGCAATGCACGATGGCGGTCATCATTGCGGCGCATTTGTTCATTAAGGTGGCGAAAAATGCCCGTCCCTTGTCAGATTCCTCTCTCGCTGCAGTGATCTCTTTCAGATCGTGCCCCGCACTAAAGGCAGGACCATTGGCATTAAGAACAATAACATTCACCTCTGACGATTCAGCTGCATTTGCAATGGCAGCATGCAACTCGCCAATCATGGTTTCTGAGAGCGCATTCCTGCGCTGAGGATTGTTCAGGGTAAGTCTTAACACACCGTTATCACTGAGATGAGATTCAATCTGCGTAGGCATTTTTCACTCCATTACTGATGTAGGCAGATTGATTCGACAATCAAAGATGCTCAATCGTACCTAGTGTCCTTAGTTTGGCTTCCATTACAGAACACACAGGCTTATCACGATAGGTTAGATGTAAGAATTGTCGGAATCTCTCAACCTAAAGACGTATTTGGTATCGTTCAGATGCACACACTTTTTTCGCTCAATGCGGCGCACCAAGGTGTTTCTTCCCAACATCACATCTTCCATCCCCTCTTGTATCGAATCCAAGAAAACAGTGTCAGTTCATCCGTGACGTTAGTTACAAATAAAAGTGAAGAGCGTATATCTACGGGGGTAATTAGTCAGAAAAAGAGCGCTGCACAAACAAAGAAGAAAGCGCTTTCAAAAAAACATATAGCTGACTGTCAATGTTGGCATCTTGACCGTAATAGGAGTAGCAACATGGAAGTAAAAACGCTCTCTGCCGTTTTTATCGCATTGTCATCAGCGATGATGCTGTCCTGTACATCAAAATATGACACGGAGAAGCCTTTGATTCAGAACAACAAACATTTCGGATTATCATCAACGGCTGAGATCCTTCTCACCAGCGAAGCTGGCGACAAAATGTCAGTGATGGCAAACCAAACCTTTACCAGTGAGGCTGCAAGCGGCACGCAGATCGTGATCCAACCTGATGTGGTTAAACAAACCATTTCGGGCATTGGTACCTCGTTCACGGAATCCTCGGCATTTGTTCTGGCGCACCTTCCGGTTGAAAAGCGCCATGAAGTGATGAATAAGCTCTACGCTGACACGGGCGCGAATTTCTCACTCACGCGCACGCCCATTGGTTCGACTGACTTTTCTGTTGAAGGCAAATTAGGCTACGCCGAGGTTGAAGGTGACAGTGAGCTCAAACATTTCACTATTGCCCCTGACAGCGACGGATTTTCAAAGGCGAAATACGCAGGGATTCAGGATGAATCGTTTGATGTGCTGCCCATGATCCACGAAGCCATGGCGATCAAAGCGAAACAAGACGATGGCACCTTGAACATCATTGCTTCAGCTTGGACTGCGCCGCCGTGGATGAAAGACATCGATACTTGGTTCATCAAAGGAACAAAAGAAAACAACTGGGAAGGCACCGGCGGAAAGCTCAAGCCGGAATATGTCTCGACCTATGCTGATTACTTGGTGAAATACCTTGAGCACTATAAAGAAGCAGGCGTTGATATTTGGGGGTTAACACCGGTGAATGAACCGCATGGCAACAGCGGCAACTGGGAAAGTATGCATTTCACCGCGGAAACCCAAAACAGCTTCATCAAGGATTTTCTTGGCCCGAAATTAAAAGAAAGCGCGTTCGCTGATACTCGCGTACTGATCTACGATCAAAACCGCGATCACTTGGAACATTGGACCGATGTGATCTTGGGCGATCCTGAAACCGCACCGTATGTGTATGGATCTGCGGTTCACTGGTATTCCAGCACAGTAGATGTTTATGAAGACGTGATGGATCGCGTTCACAATAAATTCCCTGATTTTGCCATCATTCATACCGAAGGCACGATCGATGATCTCGGTAAACCTGCTCCGAATGGGATTTTAGATCCGGTGAAGTTTCAAGAATCAGGCTGGTTTAACAATGACGAATTCTGGTGGAATGAAAACGCAACGGATTGGGCGTACACCGCAACGTGGGCACCCAACCCTGAGAACCACCCGATCTACACGCCAGTCCATCGTTATGCCCGTGACATTATTGTTAGCTTGAATCACTGGATGGCAGGTTGGGTTGATTGGAATGCCGTGCTCGATAGCCAAGGCGGTCCTAACCATGCCGGAAATTTCTGTGGTGCACCCATCATGATCGACGTTGAAAGCGGTGATGTGTATTACACGCCAATTTACGATGTGCTGGCACAGTTCAGTAAGACAATTCGCCCAGGCGACAAGGCGGTGCAAGCCGATAAGATACTGGATGGGTTAGAGGACGACGCGCTGCATACCAGTGCAACGATCAACAGCGACAACCTCTTGAGTGTCCAACTGCTAAATACCACTAAGGAGCCAATCGAATTGGATTTGGTTATTGGTGCGCAAAACGCGCAAATCACTCTTCCAGCAAACTCAATACAAACGGTTCGCGTGCAGCTGTAGTCACTAATACTCTGCAACCCCAGCGTCCTTGTTTGAAATGACATGATGACCGCTATCGGCCTTCGAGCCGATAGCGGTTTTTGTTTTTCGTCTTACGCTCGCCACAGCATCGTGAGTATCTGTATACTGCCTGCCTTCGGCAATTACGCCCTTATCTAGGTCATTCTCATGTCATCATCTCCTGCGAATAGCGTTATCGTTCTCGACTTCGAAACCACTGGCTTATCACCTAATATGGGCGACAGAGCGATCGAGATTGGTGCGGTGAAATTGGTTAACGGAGAAGTGATTGATACATTTCAAGCGCTGATGAATCCAGGCTTTAGGGTGAGCAGCTTCATTGAAGGTTATACTGGGATCACTAATAACATGCTGCGCACCGCAGCCAGTTGTGACGATGTGATGGCGGAGTTTTGCGATTTTATCGAAGGCTGCAACCTTGTGGCTCACAATGCCTCTTTTGATAAACGCTTTTTAGATGCTGAGCTTGAGCGTCTAAATCTAGGCTATTCCGGTCAATTCGCGTGTTCAATGCTTATCGCCAGACGTCTAATTCAAGACGCGCCAAGCCACAAACTGGGCGAACTCGTGCGTTTCAAACATATCGACAATGATGGTGTCTTTCACCGTGCCTTAGCTGATGCACAGATGACGGCAAAGCTTTGGTTACTCATGTTAGAACAGCTTGAGCAACAGCACATAGCTAACCCGAACTTTGGATTCATGCAGACCATTAGCAAAACCAGTAAACAAGCGATGGGTGGGTTGTTTCAAAAAATTCGGGGCAATCAGACGGGGCGATGATGGTATTTCGATAGGTATTTATCTGACGGCAAGATAAATAGTCTATCGGTGTCACTTTCGCGCGAATAGGTTCAGCGCGGTGCAGTCATTAGTAAACGAGAAAGTCTCCCATCACGTTGCCACTCGGCGCAATAATTTTTCCTGCACCAGTTTGGTCACAGTATTCGAAATCGATATCGTGATGGCTTGACGTCATCTTCGGTAAGATGTGTCGCTTCAGAATATCGCTGTTTAACTGATGGATCTCTGCCTGCCATGAGGCCTTTTCTTGGTGTAACTGAAAATCAATTTTTATCATTTTTCACCTTTGGTAATTTGCTGTTTCTTATCGCGAGTTAATTGGTACCAGTGACGCTGTCGGCTTGTTCTACGGGACATAATTTTCCTTATTTCAAATATTCAAATACTCGTGACCACACCCAAAATAATGGGTGCAATATCGCCTACAAAGCGCTCATGAGGCGTATGTAAAACGCACAATCACGACTCGCAAATGCAGAGAGTTTGTGATGTTTCTTTTGGACTGATAGTAAAGCTATTGAATGTACGATGAAGATAAAGTTGACGCAGGGAGATTAAACGAAGGTTTTCGAGAAGTCGCTGAGAAGGAACTTATACTTACTGTGGCATTAACAACTCTTGTCTAAGAGATTCGGGAGACTATACACTGAGATGAACAAATAGCGAACATTTTTTTCACCCTCTTTCCTTCTCTTTTATGTAGACATCTCAAAGACCGTATTTATAGTACGGGAAACCAATGACGTTACCCAAACACTAGAACAAGAAAAACATATAAACCGGTTTATAAAACACATATTTACACCGCCACTCAATCACGTTTCTTTCAACATTTTCATCGATGGAAAGTGCTTCATCATCACACTCGAATGTAACACAAGCGTCTCTACATTGATAAAAGTTCGATGATAATCCCAACTTCTTGAAACCCATCGCAGTTTTTACATGAGTAAATGATAAGTTTCACATTCTTTTGACTATTCCTATGTCCACGTGATGCCAGACTTTAAAGACATATTAGATATACACCCTAATCCCTGTGTGATTCACATCGACTTCGTACCTAAGTATGCAAATAATGCGTTTGCGAAGTTTAGTGGCATGTCGAATGCAGAAGAGGTGCTGAACCTAGAAACGATTAAGGTCTTGTTCGAAGAGTCTCACTGGCCAGAAGCGCTGCGACGTTATCAGCACGCCATCGAAACGGGTACACCAACAACACCTCAAGTCATCAACCACACTGACTTGAAAGGTAATCCTATGATTGCCGAGATCACTGATACTGTGATCGATTGGTTCGGGCAAAAAGCCATGTGCACGTTTGTCAGCGTGGTCACTGACCAAGTTTTTCGCGAACGTACTTTAAGAGACATGGCAAATCGCGATGATCTGACCAACCTGTACAATCGCCGCTATTTATTTGATTTATTCAATAATCGCAATACCACTCCTCAACGCCATCAGTATCTTGCCATGGTCGACATTGATCATTTTAAACGGATCAATGATACCTTTGGTCACCCTGTTGGTGATCTTGTGTTGAAGCAGTTGGCACGGATCATTGAGGAATTCACGAGACCCGATGAATGTGCGTTTCGCTTAGGCGGAGAAGAGTTTGCGCTCTTGATGTGGGAAGACAACGAAAACGAGTTAACGCTAAGACTCGAGGAGTTACGACAAAGCGTTGAAACGCTCATGGTGCGTGTGAGCTATCCAAACCGGCAACCTTTGGCGATTAATTGCACAATATCGATTGGTGCAACAGAAGTCAGTCAATTAGAAGGCTTTCTTTCGGCCAGCCTTCGTGCAGATAAGTGTTTATATCAGGCTAAAGAGCGTGGTCGTAACCGAGTAGTCACTCACGAAAATCACGATGATAATACATCACCAAACAGCTAATACGCTTCACGCAAAGATTGAGATGTTAGCTTGCTACGCAGAGAGGCTTTGGTTGTGCGGCTTTGCTTGAGAGTGCTTGGGTAACAACGCGATTGCGTCCACCCTCTTTGGCTCTGTACATCAATTGATCAGCGTGATGCATTAAGATGTCTAGCGAACAATCTGTCTTTTGAGTATCGATCAACAACGCTCCTATTGAAGCGGTGACATGCAAACCAACTTCATGTTGGGATGCGCTTGGGATAAGCCGACGATGAATATATTCCATCAACACATCAAGCTGACGCTGGTTCTCTACTTCTAACAGCAAACAAAACTCTTCACCACCTAGACGAGCGATAGCAACACCTTCTGTTAACGTATGTTTGAAAGCCTTGCCTAGACTCACTAGCACTTCATCACCTTTCAGGTGGCCTAGCTTGTCATTTATTTTTTTAAAGTAATCGAGATCTATCATCAATAAAGCCAGTTGCTGATGCTTCATCAATTTCCTGACCTGTTTGCTCTCAAATTTACGCTCTAAACCACGACGATTGAGCAGGCCAGTAAGCGAATCCGTAAATGCATATTCTTCTAATGTCTTGTTTAGCGCTTTTAAGTCCCTCGTTTTACGCCGCACAATCTGACGTAACAGAAAAATGTAACTCAGGGCCACAATCGCGAAGACAGTCAAAACTGATGGAAGTACCCAATTTGGGATTGTGAACACTTGCTTGGTGTTAAGCCATTTTTGCTCGATACGCGCCACTTCAACCTCAGGCATCTTGCCAATGCCTGAGATAATTTCATCATGCAGCGCCTGATCGCCCTCAGAAACCGCGGCATAAATCATATTGGTATATAAAGATTCAATGGGTACAAAGCGATGTAAGTCAGGGTCTTGTGATAAATAGTAGGTGGCCACTTGTGTATCAAGGACCATTCGGGTTATTTCACCATTTAACGCAGATTCAATGAGCTTTGCATTGTTGTTGAAACTGATAACCGAGGCTTCAGGGTAATGATATTTGATGTACTCTTCTTCATAACCGCCGCGCACAACACCAACTTCCATGCCAGGCAAAATCCCTTTAATTTTCAGTTCATCACTGTCATTAAGCACATAGAGAGACGACGAAATTTCAAACAAGGGTAAGGTGTAATCTAAATAATGATCTCGGGATGAGGAGTAGAGCAACCCCGCATGCACTTTTCTCCCTGGCTCAGTCATGTGCTCTAAGGATTGGTTCCAGTCCGACAGGACAAACTGAATGGGTACATTATTGACTTCACCGTACACTCGCCAGTAATCGACTAATAAACCTTTGGGCTTACCATTTTCAACAAATGCAAACGGCTTCCAGCTGTGGGAATTAACCACAGTTAGCGTTCTATCGTCGAAGGCAGACATGGCATTGCTGGAAAAAAAAGCAGCGCAAAGCAACGTGATGAAAAGTATTCCAGCGGCGGGTTGATGCAAAAGCATATGTGTCATGAAGCCAAGTCAAAAATTACTTAACTCATTGTGGCAAAGTTGTGTTCACCTCCCTACCTCGATAGCTCGCTGTATCACAATATCGAGAAGTCACTCGATTTGTGAATGAAAACTAATGAGATTCGACAAGCTCAGTACGGATATTGTTGCTAAGTTTCATATAAAAACAGCTCAAATTACGCGTATTGTTACCCATTGTTGCGCAATTTCCCTCTTGAAACGCCGCGATTAAAGGCTCTCCGCTGAATCGATGCCAGATAGTGATCTACCTCTTTTTATGTGGTAAATTTACGGCCGTTGAGATCGGCCTAATACTTGTATCATTTGGTTGGGAAATGGAATGAAGGTGGGAAATACTCTTTATCCATTGCCTGCGATCAAATTTCCGCCACGTAATGCATGTATACTGTGTCCGCTTTCATGGATGAGTTGTGTTGTCCAAGCGATTCCCGCCGTTTGGACAACACAATTATAGTGTCATGAATCTGTATTAACGCTGTAAGAGCAGCGGTGCAATCTGACTGCTCACCACGTCTCTGTTTGTTGTTTTATTACAGACATCAAGCACTAATGAACGTAATTACAGCCAAAATTGTCCCTTGGTTAAAAGCTCGACCGGAGAGAACCCTACATGAAAAAGACCAAAATCGTTTGTACGATTGGACCGAAAACTGAATCAGTAGAAATGCTGACCAAGCTAGCTGACGCTGGCATGAACGTAATGCGTCTAAACTTCTCACACGGTAACTTCGACGAACACGGTACGCGTATCGCAAACCTTCGTGAAGTCATGAAGAACACGGGTAAGCAACTAGCAATCCTACTGGATACTAAAGGCCCTGAGATCCGCACTATCAAACTAGAAGGCGGCAACGACGTTGCTCTAGTAGCGGGCCAAACGTTCACTTTCACTACTGACGCATCAGTAGTAGGTAACTCAGAGCGTGTTGCTGTGACTTACACTGGTCTTTCTCAAGACCTAAACGCTGGCAACATCATCCTTGTTGATGATGGTCTGATCGAAATGGAAGTACTAGAAACCACAGAAACTGAAGTTATCTGTAAAGTACTTAACAATGGCGATCTGGGCGAAAACAAAGGCGTTAACCTACCAGGCGTTTCAGTTAACCTTCCAGCACTGTCTGAAAAAGACAAGAGCGACCTAGTATTTGGTTGTGAGCAAGGCGTTGACTTCGTTGCGGCTTCTTTCATCCGTAAAGCGTCTGACGTTAAAGAAATTCGTGAAATTCTGGCTGCTAACGGCGGCGAGAGCATCCAAATCATCTCGAAGATCGAAAACCAAGAAGGTGTAGATAACTTCGACGAGATCCTTGAACTGTCTGACGGCATCATGGTTGCTCGTGGTGACCTAGGTGTTGAGATCCCTGCAGAAGAAGTTATCTTCGCGCAGAAGATGATGATCGAGAAATGTAACCGTGCACGTAAAGTTGTAATCACTGCAACTCAAATGCTGGATTCAATGATCAAGAACCCACGTCCAACTCGCGCAGAAGCGGGCGACGTTGCGAACGCAATCATGGATGGCACCGATGCAGTCATGCTTTCTGGTGAAACTGCTAAGGGTAAATACCCAATCGAAGCGGTTACCATCATGGCGCAAATCGCTAAGCGTACTGATTCAGTACTGAAAGCTGAGCTGGGTTCACGCCTAGACAGCGCTCGTCTACGCATTACTGAAGCAGTATGTAAAGGCGCAGTAGACACTGCTGAGAAGCTAGGTGCTCCACTGATCGTTGTTGCAACTGAAGCGGGTAAGTCTGCACGTTCTGTACGTAAATACTTCCCAACTGCAAACATCATTGCAGTAACCACCAACGAGAAAACTGCTGCACAACTTTGCCTAAGCAAAGGCATTACGCCAGTAGTTGTTAACCAATTCGAAAGCACTGACGAGTTCTACCGTCAGGGTAAAGAAATCGCGCTAGAATCAGGTCTAGGCACGAAAGGTGACATCGTTGTTATGGTTTCTGGCGCATTGGTTGCTTCAGGTACTACTAACACTTCTTCTGTACACGTTCTGTAATAGACGTTTACTGAAGCTGAAAAAGGAGCCGATAGGCTCCTTTTTTTATGCCTGCGGAAAAGTGGGGAGAGAGCGGTCCTAGGACCGCTCTCTCCCTGCTCTTCAGCCACAAAAAAACCGACAGCGTTTCCACCATCGGTTTCTAATTTAAGTTGCTTTCTGTATTAAGCAGTGGCTACGCGTTTACTGACGCAATGCGCGCTCTCCACGAGCAATACCAACAACACCACTTCGTGCGACTTCAATGATGTCTGTGACGTCTTTCATTGCAGAGATGAAGGCATCAATCTTTTCACTCGTACCCGCTAATTGAACAGTGTAGAGCGAGTTAGTGACATCAACTATCTGTCCACGGAAGATATCAGCAGTACGCTTCACTTCTGCGCGTGCAAAGCCCGATGCCTTCACTTTGACCATCGCCAGTTCACGTTCAATATGCTCTGACTCCGTCACATTGCTGACTTTCAATACGTCGATCAGCTTGTGAAGATGCTTTTCAATTTGCTCACGCTCAGACTCTCTTACCACAGTGGTGGTAATGTTAAGGCGAGATAGCGTTGGATCATCAGTCGGCGAAACCGTCAAAGATTCGATGTTATAGCCGCGCTGAGAAAACAAACCAACAACTCGGGACAATGCGCCTGGTTCGTTCTCCATCAAAACCGATAAAATACTGCGCATTATGTTCTCTCCGTCTTGCTCAACCACATTTCATTCATCGCACCGCCTCGAACCAGCATCGGGTATACGTGCTCGGTTTCATCAACGCTGATATCAAAGAAGACTAATTTGTCTTTCATCGCCAATCCACGCGCCAGCTCACTTTCCAGTTCAGCGGGGTCGTTGATACGGATACCTACATGACCATAGGCTTCTGCAATTGCAGCGAAATCAGGCACAGAATCCATGTACGATTGTGAGTGACGACCTTGATAAATCATGTCTTGCCACTGCTTCACCATACCGAGGAAGCGGTTGTTTAGGTTGATAATCTTGACGGGAATGTCGTATTGCAATGCCGTCGACAGCTCCTGAATGTTCATCTGGATACTGCCATCACCAGTGACACAAATGACTTCAGCATCTGGGAGCGCGAACTTCACGCCCATGGCTGCTGGAAGACCAAAGCCCATGGTGCCAAGACCACCGGAGTTGATCCAGCGACGTGGCTTATCAAATGGGTAATACAGCGCCGCAAACATTTGGTGCTGACCAACATCGGATGCGACGTACGCATCGCCATTCGTCAGCTTATAGACGGCTTCAACAGCCTGTTGCGGCTTAATGCGATCATTATTGGTTTCATACGCCAGACATTTGCGATCACGCCAAACGTTGATGTTGCTCCACCACGCTTCAAGCGCCGCAGCATCGTTCGTGCCGCCCTGTTCGGTCAGGATCTTAAGCATGGTGTTAAGTACTGCATCTGCCGAACCAACAATTGGAATATCCACCGAGACTGTTTTTGAAATACTCGATGGATCAATATCGATATGCATGATCTTGGCATTCGGACAGTATTTTTCGACGTTATTGGTCGTCCTGTCATCAAAGCGGACACCGATACCAAAAATAAGGTCGGAATTGTGCATGGTCATGTTGGCTTCATAGGTGCCGTGCATGCCAAGCATACCCAGTGCTTTGTCACCCGTACTCGGATAAGCACCTAGGCCCATCAGCGTACTGATAACGGGAATATTTAACGTGTCTGCCAGTGTTTTGATTTGCTCGCCACACTCAGAGATGATGGCGCCGCCACCCACGTACAGTACCGGCTTTTTCGCTTCAAGCAGCGCTTTCAGGCCACGCTTTATTTGTCCTTTGTGACCCGTCGTTGTCGGGTTGTAAGAACGCATGGATATGCTTTCTGGGTACTCATAAGGGTATTTGTTCGCTGGGTTCAGCATATCCTTTGGCAAATCGACAACCACAGGGCCGGGACGACCAGTCGATGCCAGATAAAAGGCTTTTTTGATGACTGTTGGAATGTCTTCGGTGTTTTTCACCAAAAAACTGTGTTTTACCACTGGGCGGGAGATACCCACCATGTCACATTCTTGGAAAGCGTCATTACCAATCAGGTTACTCATTACCTGACCAGATAAAACCACCATAGGAACGGAGTCGTAATACGCGGTAGCAATACCGGTAATGGCGTTAGTTGCGCCAGGACCTGATGTCACCAATACCACGCCGACTTCGCCAGTTGCACGGGCATAACCATCTGCCATGTGAACGGCTGCTTGCTCGTGACGTACGAGCACGTGTTCGATGTCACTTTTCTCATGCAGTGCATCATAGATATCCAACACTGATCCGCCCGGATACCCAAATATATGTTTTACGCCCTGGTCGATCATTGAACGAACGACCATGTCGGCTCCTGATAACATTTCCACTATATGCCTCCATGTATGCATAGTATTAGGACTTATTTGTAGCCTAGTGATGGATGCCAACGTGACGTCTTAACTGCTGCCATCCATGCCAGCTATGCCTTTGATTCCGGTCGTAACAAGAATCAAAACAGCTACACTCGAACCCTCTTAAAAACCATGCTCAAAAGCTATGTTTTTGAGGCTGCTCAAGCACCACCAACTTTAACGCTTTGTTAGCAAATCTGTCTATTGGATAACCTATATTTACATGAAAACTCTATTTGATTACGTTTTCATCACCAAAGACTCTACAAAGGCCCATCAATACAGAATCAAAAACCAAAAAAATCAACCCTCGCGGGATTTACTGTTTAGTAGTCGAGAAAATACAGCGTACTGAAAGGTCTTTTTTTGCTGTGTTGGGACGAAAATATGGCTAGATTGGCCGGAAAGTGAAATTTCTCGATTTTTATATCAGCTTTGAGACACACAAAAGAAGCTGCACATCGCCTATCTATATCGTACCGCATACTCCCTTTACTTTGCGCCCACTCCAACATCAGGACGTAAAAAAAACGCAGAGGAGAAACCTCTGCGTTTTTGTGTTTTCCGCTCAACGCCACGTCGTATTGACGCGATTAAGAATGCTTCTTATACATTGATTCGATTTGTTTTTTATAGCGTTCCAGAATCACTTTGCGACGCAATTTAAGCGTTGGTGTTAGTTCACCGTTTGTCATCGAAAACTCTGACGGCAGCAAGGTGAATTTCTTCACTTGTTCAAACTTCGCGAGCTCTTTTTGTAACTCAGTGATACGTTTTTCAAACATTTCGACGACGTCACTGTGTTTAATCAAATCCATACGGTCATGGTATTTAATATTGAGCTCTTTCGCCCAACCTTCCAGTGTTTCAAAACAAGGAACAACCAACGCAGACACAAAGTGACGAGCATCAGCAACCACGGCGATTTGTTCAATAAAGTGGTCTTTACCCAATTTACCTTCAATCACCTGTGGGGCGATGTATTTACCGCCTGATGTCTTCATCAGTTCTTTGATGCGATCAGTGATAAACAAGTTACCCTTAGCGTCAATATGGCCGGCATCTCCGGTTTTTAGGAAACCATCTTCGGTGAAGGTTTCAGCCGTCTCTTTGGCTTTGTTGTAATACCCGCGCATCACCATTGGGCCACGCACAAGAATTTCATTATTCTTACCTATTTTGACTTCCGCACCCGGCATAGCAATACCGATGGAGTCAGGGTCAAACGTGGCATTATCCCAGCAAGAGACGGTCGCGGTGGTTTCGGTCATGCCGTAACCCAATTTGACATTAATGCCGATAGCGTGGAAAAAACGGCCAATCGCGGGCTCAAGCTTTGCGCCGCCACAAGGCATCATTTTGATCTGACCACCCAATAACTGGCGAAGCTTGCTCAAGACTAGCTTGTCTGCCATTCGGTAAGCCGCTTGAAGCGCAGCTGAAGGCTTCTTGCCCTGCTGAAGAGTTGTCGCCATTTTATTGCCGATAGCGACGGCTGCATGGAACATGCCCTTTTTCACCGGGTTTGCTGTGGCAACTTTCTCATGAACTGCGCTGTAGATTTTCTCGTAGAAACGTGGAACTGCACACATCACTGTCGGTTTCACCTCTTGCAAGGCTTCACGCACCATATGGGTGTTGGACAAGTAGCAGTTGGTCGCGCCGTTGTGCAGCACAAACAAGCTCCAGCAACGCTCAAACACGTGCGAGAGCGGCAGGAACGCCAATGACACTTCGTTTTCTGAAATCGACAACACTTTGTCGTGGCTTTCTAGTTGGGCAGCGAAATTCGCATAATCCAACATCACGCCTTTTGGCTCACCCGTTGTTCCAGAGGTGTAGATCAATGTCGTCAAGTCAGACATCGACGCTTCTGAGATACGCGTTTGAAGCTCATGCTCAACATTGTCATTGCCAAGTTTCATGAAGGCGTCGAAGCTCATTCCCATTGAATGACCTGCAAAGTCCACACTTTCGTTAAAACTAATGATGTGCTCAAGCGACGGACACTGCGCCGCAATCAACATTGCAGCGTCTGCGTGGGCTTGGTCGCCAACAAATAATACGCGCACACCTGCATCTTTCAGAATATAGGCGGTTTGATCTGCAGTATTGGTTGGGTAGATAGGAACGGGTACACAGCGAATTTGCAGTGCTGCCATGTCCGCGATCGTCCACTCAGGGCAGTTGTTCGCAAAAATACCAATCTTGTCCTGCACAGCGAGTCCAGAAACAAGCATGGCACGCGAAACATCATCGATGCGCTGACCAAACTGACGCCAACTGATATCGCCCCAACCCTTCCCTGTTTGGAAACGCAATGCGGTTTTGTCTCCCTGAGCTTTTACTTGCTCACGAATACGATTAACGATATGAAATTTCAGCGCCATTTAATTCTCTCTCAGCACATCTTTTGCCTCGCTTAAACATTTAGCAAGACATCGAAAATATGAGCTAACACCTGTAAGCTCAAACTAGACCTGCAGTGTAATGACTCCCCCATCAATTACAAGAAAAAGCACCATCAAAACGGCTAAAAATCACTCAATGAGGATTTAGAACAGCGTTCATTTGAGAGTACACCTGTTCTCTCAATCGGCGCATAAGATGTAACAAGACGTATCAAAATAATGAAGGTAAACGGCAGACAATAAAAAAGCCGACTCGACGTCGGCTTTGGCGGATAAACTTGTCACGTCAACAAAGGGACCTTAAACCAGAGAGTTGCCACAAATCGACAGCAATTGATCTCGCATCCACAGGTGACCTTTGTCTTTTTCTGCTGAGGCATGCCAGCTCAAGTAACCGCTAATACGGTTAGCCTCAAGCGGTAAAGGAAGCATTTTAAGTTGAGTATTGGTTTGGCCTGACTCCACCATCCAGCGCGGCGCAACGGCAACCAACTCAGACTGGCTCACCACATACAAAATGTTGCTCAAGCTAACACCTTGGTAGGCTTCACGGTATCGACCATCGCGATAGAAACCTTCTGCATAACTCAGCATCTGCCCGTTGTGTTTCAATACAGCATGAGATTCGTTGAGCAATGCCTTCGCCGTAATGCTCTCACCCAGTCGTGGATGGTTGTTATTAACGACCACGACCAACTCATCGTTGAACATTTCGGTGCTGCAGAAACCTGCTTCACCAAAACGCATGTAATCAATCACGAAATCCACTTCTTGGTAACGAAGCTTGCGTGAGATATCGCGGTCAAACTCGGTTTCCACCTGTACATTGACAGTCGGTGCAACACGGCGAATTGAATTTAGGATCTGCGGGACAAAGCGCATATCTGAAGGGCTGCAAATCGCCAAACGAAAGCTGCGATTGCTCGTCTCAGGCATAAACACAGAGGTCGGCAGTTCGTTTTTGATCAATTGAATAGCTTGACGGATAGGACCGAATAACTGGCGTGCACGTTGAGTGGGTTTGATGCCGCGTCCATTACGAACAAACAGTTCATCATTAAACATCACTTTCAAGCGAGCAACGGCATTACTTACGGCGGGTTGGGACATGCCTAAACTTTGTGCCGCACGGGTAATATTCTGTTCTTGCATAACCGCATCAAACACTGTGATGAGATTAAGATCGACACTTCTCAGTGTCGTATCTGCACGGTTTTCCGAATTATTGGTCGACTCTATATGTGTCATAACTAAACCTTGAACAGGGGAATCTATGTGCAGAACTTTCTTTATCATTACCAACGCCACTGCCAATAAGGGGAAATCAACATCATGGTGCACCCGTGCATGTCGAGTGCGGCAGTTCGAATCGCTAAGATAAAATGTCAAACACGCGTTCATGCCCTAAATGGTGGAGCATTCACTAACATGAATTGAACACACCGTGAGCAGGACACAAAATTAGTAACATGAGTGACGAAGCAGACCCCAGTAAATTGTTATAAAAACATGTTCAAGGAATACGTGAAAAACATAAAAATCAAAAAAATTAAACCCAAAATAACAAAGCCTTACATATAAAAATCACACCAAAATACCTTGTTGTTTACTCATTCACGCGATCAATGCTGCTTGGCTTTTTTATTTGATATTACAGAAAGGCGCATGTTGAACATGGCATGTTTTCGCTGATGATTTGGCCAGAAATCGGACAATAATTCATTTACATGCTCAGGAAAAACCACCTGAGACCATAACTCCTGATGAAGCAACGGTAACGAACTCATATCTCTTTTAGCTAGCCACTGCGCAAGTGCTTTAGCAACATCTGGGTAAGAAACGCGTTGGCACTCTGAACAACTCAACCATTGTTTTATGACATCAACGTTTAATGTCTCCATGGTGTTGGCCAGCCCAAGCATGTCTAAGGTCGCCACATTGCTTAACTGCTCAAATTGTCCCGCAAGTGGTTTGAGTAAGAGCTTCTTGCCCAGCGATAACGCTTCTGATGGCAGCTCAAATCCGCCGTTAGCAATCACCCCCTCACAGGCCATCAAGGCATCTTGAAATGCCGCTTTACTCAATGGACGAATACTCACATTCTTGGCTCGTGTCACTTGCTGGCAATCCGGATGAAAACAGATGAAAGGTATATTTATGGGTTGCAAGACGCTCAATATCTCTTCTAACCGCTCAAAGGGGAGATACACCAAAATGGCACCATTTGATGATACCGACGCAATCGGCGCGAGATCGATAATGGGAGGTAAAACAGACTGATTGAAGTGATACCAGTGTAGTCCGATACTATGCTGCGTCGGCGCAAAATAGCGCATGATGACCTTGTCCAACATATTCTGGCCTTGCTTAGGCACATCGTACTTAAACGCAGATTGATGGCTAATTGATAGCGAAGGCACGCCTTGTCGTTTTGCCGCATAGGCTGTTATGGGCTCAAAATCTGAAATCACCAAATCATACTGGCAGGCATCTAATGCCTTCACTTCTTGAGTAACGTGCCAGATATTGTTGTTGAGCACGGTTTTGACACGGTCAATCTTTCCTGCATAGCTGTAAAAGGTAAAACCTCGACGCACCATGTAGTCACCAAACACTGCCATGTCGAAATATTCAGATTCAGGGCGACCTGAAAACAGAAACTGCACATCGACACTTGGGATTTCAGCTAATGCTTTTGCCATCGCTCGTGCTCTGGAAATATGTCCGTTGCCCGTTCCTTGGACGCCATAAAGAATTTTCATCACTGCTCTCTATATTGTGTCTGATTGTTACTTCTCACACTGCATTCAAACGTACTCGGATAAACGCAACACCAGTGACGCACAACCAAGCCCCAGTAAGGCACCAACCAACACATCTGATACATAGTGGACACCCAAAAGCACACGTGACGCACCAATACATGCAGCCCATGACCAATAAACAGCACTGTATTCGGGGTAGAAATGACTGAGCACAGTGGCCATAACAAACGCTGCAGATGTGTGCCCAGAAGGCATGCTGTAAAGGTCGGAAGGCACAATAAACGCAGGAAGGTGTTGTGGCCTTGCACGTCGAAAAACACGCTTTAGCCCCATGAAAATAGGTAACTCAATGGCAAAAGCCTGCAAACCGCAGATGAGAAAAGACACGCCTTTATCTCCTGCAGTCAGCGCCAGTAAGGCACCAATCGCGAGATATAAGTGCCCATCTCCGCTTTTCGATACCCAACGAAATACCCGTGCAATATCTGCACTAAATCGATGGCTTAAACAAAGGGTGGATACGGCCTGATCCACCCTTTGTAGGGCTACTAGACTGCGCATTCATCAACTCCATTTATTGACGTGACAACATCAGAATAGAATTGAGCAGTGACAGTCCGGTTACGGTTTGCAGACGACTTGATGAATTTTATGAATGTGCAGATAGAGGAGACGACGAACCTCTAAGAAAGCTCGTCGTCTGTATTTTAATTCAAACGCTCATGTCGTTTCACTTTGCCGAAATCCGCCAAGATCGCGTAAGCGGCGGGGATCATAAACAACACCAGCATGGTGGAAGCAAAAATACCGAACACGATGGAAATCACCAGCGGTTTAACGACTTGCGCTTGAAGACTGGTTTCCAACATCAGCGGTAACAGACCAGCTGCGGTAGTCAGTGAGGTTAAGAACACGGCGCGGAAACGTTCCTGACTGGCGCGTACAACAGCATCGTAGATGTCTTCACCTTCATCAAGATGGTGACGAATGTATTGCACCAACAAGATGGAGTCATTGACCACCACGCCAGCCAGTGACACAAAACCGAGCATGCTTGGCATACTCAATGGGTGGCCGAGTAACCAATGCCCCCAAATCACGCCAACCAGCGCCAGTGGGATCGCCAGCAAAACAACAAATGGTTCTAAATAGCTTCGGAATTGGTAACTCAAAATCACGAAGATCCCGAACAGCCCCATCGCAAACCCTATCGCCATTGATTGCTGCGTTTCTGCCGCGTCTTGGCTTTGGCCTTCAAACAGCACTCTCAGCCCTGGATACTGTTTTTTCAGCTCAGGCACTAACTCGACCTTCAGCTGAGCGAGCACATCGCCAATGCTGACCTGACTTTGTATCACGTCGCCATACACACTCAGTGTTCGTAGGCCATTAATGCGTTGAATACGCACATAGTTACGTTGATAGTTCAATTCTGCCACCGTCGACAATGGCACTTGGCTACCATCAATCAGAACTATCGGGAAATTCGCCAGCCCTTGTAAGCTGCTCGCGTCCCCTTTATCGAGCCTGACATCAATTTCGATACTTTCAGGGCCGACCTGAATTTCATCTGCAGTTTGCCCGAAATAGGCAGAGCGAAGCTGGCGCGCAATCATTTGACCATTGATACCAAAGGCTTCTGCTCCGGGACGTAATGTGATTTTGACTTCTTCTTTGCCGGGGCGCATGTCATCAAGCACGCCGGACACACCCTCAAACTGGGCGATAAATTGCTGGATCTCCACGGAAGCTTGTTTCAGCTCATCCAAGTTATCGTGCTGCAATCGGATATCAAAATCCCGCCCACCC
>NZ_JAKJSE010000026.1:0-99567 GCF_050336585.1 Enterovibrio makurazakiensis | reverse complement strand
GGTTAAAGTGGATATATGGGATGTGCATAAGGCGTGTTCGTTTTATTGAATTTTCTTTGTGAGTGTAGCGGATTATCAAGGACGAGAGTAATTCATCGGTGTGCACAGCCTGAGAGGGCATAGGGCGCGAATGCGCCCAAGTGTATTTTTAATTAGCGTTTTTTCGCACCAGATTTTTTTAGCAATTGATGTTTGAGTCGACGCTTATCGCCCCCTCTGCCACCACGCTTCTCGCGGTGCTCAATTTCCGCATTCAAATCGGGCTCAAACCCTGCTAGCCACTCTTGCGGCAAGCGTTGGTCAATCAAGGTTTCAATAGCGGTGAGCATGCCTTCTTCTTCACGACTTACCAGTGAAATGGCGTTGCCGCTTTTCCCGGCACGACCTGTTCGTCCAATACGATGGATGTAGTCTTCAGGTGCATGAGGTAATTCGTAGTTGAACACGGTATCCAGCGATGGAATGTCTAATCCGCGAGCCGCAACATCCGTAGCGACTAACACGCGCACTTTGCCTTCTTTAAAACCTTCCAATGCACGGTTGCGAGCACCTTGCGTTTTTTCACCGTGAATAGCTTCTGCCGCCAATCCATCCAGTTTCAATTCGTTGGCTAGCGCTTCGGTAGTTTGGCGAGTTTTGGCAAACACTAAAACCTGCTGCAGGTTTCGGCTACCAATCAAATAAGACAGTAATTCTCGTTTACGTTTCTTATCGACGGGGTGAACCAATTGGTTCACGGTATCCGCAGTGCTATTTGAGGTAGACACTTCGATACGCACGGGTTCATTCAACAAGCGGTAAGCCAAATCCATGACTTGTTTAGGGTACGTCGCAGAGAAGAAAAGGGTTTGGCGCTCTTTGGGCATTTTCTTCATCAAGCGTTTGATGTCTGAGATGAACCCCATGTCGAGCATGCGGTCTGCTTCGTCTAACACCAAGGTGTCGAGGTTTGAAAGGTTCAGCGTGCCAATATGTAGGTGGTCTAAAAGACGACCAGGCGTACCCACCACAATTTCTGGGCCTTTTTGAAGCTGACTTTTCTGTGGGTTGATATTGGCACCACCATATAGTGCGACACATTTGAGCGACGTATCTTGGCTGTATTCGACGACCTTGTCATAGACCTGCTGGGCCAGTTCTCGCGTTGGAGTCACCACCAATACTCGCGTTGTTCCTTTCACCCCCTGTTCTAACAGTTGATGGATGAGTGGCAAAGTAAACGCGGCGGTTTTTCCTGTGCCTGTTTGCGCTGCACCCATGACATCAAACCCCGCCAACACCTTTGGGATGGCTTGCTGCTGGATCTCAGTCGGCTCAGTGTAACCAAGACGGACGAGCGTTTGCTGCAATGTAGGGTGAAGTTGTGAAAACACGGTGTTAGACATGATTTTGCATTCGGCCAAGAAAAAGGAGCGTGAGTGTACCAGATTGCCTTGAAATGTGCAGCGCGGAGAAATGCTTCAAAGTCGCGAATGATTTACCTCACCCAAGACTGGGAGTCGCAATGTATTTTTAGGCATTTTGGGATAGTTTCGGAATTGGTTTTTTATTGGGAAGTGAGGTTTTTTTTAAGAGGCCAATAAAGTTACAAGATGCTGGGAAGTACAAAAATTGAGCAGTGTAGAATATAAGAAGATACTAAATGAACTGTAAGTGAGTTTATTTCTTCTACGATTTCATGTCTTAAAATGGAGGCATTTTTGTTATTTAAATATTTAATTTATAGAAATCCACTTGCGAGTTTTGTCAATTTATTGTCAGAATTTCGTGAGCGAGAGGTGTGGTTTAGATTTGTTGTTAACTTGATATGATTTACTATGTTTTTTCGTCAAGCATGATTGCCAGTATTATCATTACTTGTTGTTTTTAAATAACTTAATTGATCATTCATAGTGGTGGGGGATTGGTTTTATATTGGGTGGTGGAATCTATAATTAGAATATTTTCTGGTCTATAAGTCTTAATTTTTCATTAAATTCATTTGACCAATGGATTGTTGGAATTTATGTGTATATGGTTGTTCCGTTATATTGGTTCGATTTTTCTGATGAGGATTGTTTTTGTCGCATCCTTTACAAGAAATTAAATGTCGATTAGATGATGTTAAGGCTACGGTGAGATAAGCAATGTTACTCGATCGAAAAGACGTTTCTGCTTTGTTGCGTTGTAAGCACGGCGACGGTGATTCTGATAGTGTTGACTTTGAAATCAATCCATTGAAGCCTAATAGTCGTTCAATTCAGAGAACGCCTGAGCACTCTCATTCTGCTCTTGTATTTAATCAATGCTCAAAAGGGATGGCGTCGCAAAATTGGTCTCTACCAATGGTTCAACGGCGGGCATATGGTGGAGTGATGAAAGCTATTAAGTGGCTGGTGTCACCATCAGATCGTGTCACTCGCGAAAATGTCGCGCTGATCCTTGCTCGTTTGTTCAATGAACATGAAAAGCCTCGAGTGCTCATCATAGGGGGAGGAACGATCGGTCAAGGTATGACTCCTTTCTATGAAGACCAAAACATTGAGTTGGTTTCGTTCGACATATACGCCTCCAAACATGTTCAATTTATTGCCGATGCGCATAGTGTCCCGCTGGAAGACAACTGCTTCGATGCGGTGATCGTTCAGGCGGTGCTTGAGCACGTACTGGATCCTAAAGGCGTAGTTGATGAAGTGCATCGGCTACTTAAACCTGATGGTTTAGTGTATGCAGAAACCCCGTTTCTTCAACATGTACACGAAGGTGCGTATGATTTCACACGCTTTACTGAAAGTGGACATCGACTGTTATTTAAACAATTTAGCTTGGTGAAATCTGGCGTGAACTCTGGAGCTGGAACCCAATTACTATGGGCGTTTGAAGGCTTTTTTCGAGGGTTATTTCGTTCGCGTTTGGTAGGGAAGGTTGTAAAACTTTGCTTGTGTTGGTTGATGCTACTTGATCGACTGATCCCTGAAAGTTATAACATTGATGCTGCCAATGGCGTGTTTTTTCTTGGGTCTAAGGCAAATACCGCAGTGGGTGATGAAGAAATCATTACGCATTATAAAGGCGCGCAGAAACACGCTAAATTTTGACAAGAAACCGTTTTCTCTACTAGGCGGTTAGCTCGTGTTTAGGCGGTTAGTGCGCTCACTTCGTCGTTAAATTCCTCTGAAATTGAATGATTCTTCCTACAAGAATTGGCCTTGAATTGAACACATGGATGGCTTGTGAAATCGAGCATCTACAGATTGTTTGGGTATAGTTACGAATGATAACTATCTCCATTTCTCGAGTCCTCTAGCATTTTTCCATACCCTCTTACATGCATATGCATTGCTTATGTATTTTTGCTCTCTCGTCTCGTTTTCAGATCAACATCCTTTATACCTGAACGATAGACTCCGCATAAATTGAAGACTTTCAATTTTGAACGATGGTAAACACGCTGATTGTTAAATAGCGGCAAAGTGAACAATGATAGATATAAGTTGGAGAGGGAAGTATGAAGTTGTATTTATTAGGCGTGAGTATTGCGCTAGTTCTTTCAGGTTGTGGCGGAGGAGGTGGTTCTGACTCGGGCAGTGGTTCAGGAACAGATACAAGTACTGAAGATACCCCAACCGGGCAAGTTTCAAATTCGTCTGCTTGCTTCAATGAAGAGTTGTATGCCGTTGGAACAAAGGTAACCGAAGAGTATTCAGAGGTTGTAGGCAACTCTCAACCGATGACCGAATCGAGCACCACTGAAATCACTCAGATAACAACTTATCGTGGCTACACCAATGCCATTGAAGAAACGACTCAAGACGGTGAAAGTACTGATAACCGAACCTATATTGTTGTAGACACCAGTGCCGGTACGATCACCACGATTGGGCAGGTGTTGGACAATAAGGAATACACTTATCGTCCTAGCGGCTTGATGATCAATTACGCCTTGGATAGGGGTGAGAAGAAAACCTATTCAACGGTGACGCAATTTGTGAATAATGTGCAAACCGACACGATGGATTACAGCATGGAATTTCTGCGTAGCGAAGAGGTTACTGTGCCTGCGGGAACGTTCGAAGCGTGCGTGATGTTACTGACCTTCGATGTGACTAGCTCGGAAGGTGTTCAGTCTAGCACTGTGTTTACACAGCATCTGGGTGTTGGAAATGGCATCACGCTTAAAGAGACGTTTGAAACAACACAATTAAATGGCACGAAAACTACGGGATCGGAAGAACTTTTGTCCGCCACGATTAATGGTAAATCAATCTAAACGGCTAGGCCGGCGAATTCGCCGGCCTTTTGTTCGTTAGCGCTTTACGCAAACGAAGATCGCGTTTCCTGATTGTGTATTCCACAGCTCAAGTTTTTCATAGTCGTGCTCGAACACAGTCACTTCAAAGTAAGGATCAAGCAGGCCTTTTAGCTCATCAAATGTGATGGCAACCATAGGGTGGTTGTCATGCCATTCTTCGGTTACTTTGTTGGTGGTTTTTTCGATGCTGAGTTTCAGTGCCTGTTTGTCACCTTCGCCCTCGTAAAACCAACCTGATTGAAATACAAAATGGCTGCCGTCTTGCTCAACACTGTGGCGAACAAAGGAGTTATTGTTGATCAATCCTTTCTCTACCGTGTTAAAACAGAAAACCCCGCCTTCTTTCAACGCAGCATGCGCGCTACGAATACATGCAGTTAGGTTTTCAATGCTTCCACTGTAGTGAATGGAGTACAGAAAACAGGTGATTAAGTCGTAGGGTTGGTCAACGACAAAGTTACACATGTTTTGCAGAGAAAACTCAGCTTCTGGGCAGCGCAATTTTGCCTGATCGAGCATAGGCTGATTTAAATCCAGACCATTACTCATAAAGCCAGTATCAATGAAATGACGAATGTGTGGGCCAGTGCCACACGCCAGATCTAGATGGCGCTTTCCTTGGTTACCAAATAGCTGATGAAGTCTACGAATACAGTGACTCTGTGATTCATAGTTAATGTCTGCGCACATCAGATCGTAGTAACCCGATAGATCTGTATACAGCGCATTGGATGATGAAGTAATCAAGCCAAACCACCGCAAAGAGAAAAGGTGGCGCATGCTACATCACAAAAAATCTAAATGCGATATAAATCACAATATATATCATCGGCGTACATTTCGTTTCAATCACATAGAAAAAACGCGAGCCTTAGCTCGCGTAGATTGATGTGTTAGCTGTGAGTAAAAACGATTAGCTCTGCAATATCATCAGAGGCAGTGCCAGCATTTCATCCCCTTTGGTGGCGAAGTACATGATCACGCCAATCAGTGAGGCCACAGTGACCAAATACCATGCGGTGCTGAACAGTTGCCCATATCGGGTGAGCGGTAGTAGGTGAGAATGGTGACGATACTTCCACTCAAACACAATTTCTGCACTACCAATCAACAACAAGAATCCGAGTAGGGCAAGTCCGAAGGTGTAACTGACAAACACACCGACTGCTGCACCAGCCACACACGCAATCAAGCCCGCGATACTGTTCATCGAGAAACTGATGCTTTTCAGTATGTGCCCACCATCAAGCGGCAAGATAGGCAGAAGGTTAAACAGGTTTAACAGAGCGTTAAAGGTTGCGAGGCCTGCAAAAAACACATTTCCTGTCACCCAATAAGCCACCATCGCCGCGAGTGACATAAATAAGCCAAAGGTGGGACCCATGATGGAAATCACTACGTCTTGCCAGCGCGTATTGATTTTCTCGTCAGAGAGCGCGAGACCGCCCATGAATGGGATCAGGTAAATACCTTTGGTTTTCATACCGAAGTATTTCATGGCTCGAATATGACCGTATTCATGCACCACTAAACACGCAATCAATGCGGCGGCAAATTGCCATGAAAAGAGCCATGAATAGGCTGCCACGCTTGCACCTGCAAGCACCACTTTGATGACCTTGGCGCTTTTGAACAGCTTCATGCCAAGAGACGCTAAACCAATCAGGCTAAATTTGGTTTTGGCTTGTGGTTCAACAACTGGCGTTTGACGTTCGATATCTTTCTCATCACGCGAGCCTGATTCCACCACCTCATCGTTCACGGTCACGCGATAATCAATGGTAAAAGGTTGCCACGTCACGGTGGAAGCGACGTTGACCGTTAAGATCAGTTCGCCTCTGGCGAGTTGAAATGAGTGTGTTTTTTCTTCTTCACTGTCCGCACTTGCGGCCAATTGAGAGACCAGTTGGTTATCCCAGTAAAGTGCTTGCCATCCTGCGAGAGACCCTTCTAAGCGAAGTGGTTTGTCTAGGCACGAAATATTGAATAATTCCAAAATGATGGTACTGAATCTGATTAGTGATGGGCGCTAATGTAGCAGCTTTTGTTGAGCAGAGAAAACGACAGAAGGGCGCGAACGCCCGAGTTTACGCATTAGTCTAGGTTGGCATTGATCATGGTCGGGGCAACAATGACTTTGCGAGCGATGGGGTCACTGGTTTCAAACTGTTCGATAAGACGTCGTGCGGCCTGACGACCAATCTCTTTGGCGTCGGAATTAACAAACGTAATGGGCGGCTCTGTTAACTCGGCATCTTGAACGGCATCAAAGCCGACAATCGCAATCTGTTTGTTGAAGATATTGTCTGAGCCTACGGTTCGCCCTAAGCGGTGCACACCTTGAACTGCGCCCACTGCCGTTGAAGAGTAATGGCAAAGTATGGCGGTGACTTGTGGATGATTCGCCAAGAGGGTTTCTACCGCTGAGGCCGCTGGTGCTTGACCCGCATCGCATTCAACCACCCATTCGGGTTTAAAAGGCAATCCAAACTGCATTAAGGTGCTGCAATACCCCCCAACACGTTCAGCACGACAAAGAGAGCTGCTTTTCCCGCCCACATAACCAATGCGTCGATGTCCTTGATTGATCAAATACTCCGTCGCCATTTTGGCAGCACTCGCATTGTCTGGCCCAACATAGTCAATGTGTTGGTTAACGGAAGCGCGAGAAATACAGACCACAGGCAAGTTGTGTGCGTGTAACGCTTCCACATTCACTTGCTGGTTTTCATTAGCCGGGCAAAAGGCAATGCCACCCACACCTTGTCGTGCCATGGTCAGCACGCATTGTTCGAACTGACTCTCATCACTACTTTGCGTGAGAAACACCATATAGCCTTGCTTTTCCGTTTCTTCACAAAGCCCTGCCGCCACTTGCGCATAGTATGGGTCGCTGATGTCTTTGAGTATCAAACCAATGATTTCACTGCTGTTTGAACGAAGATTCGCCGCGGCGCGATTGCGTACGTAGCCAAGCTCTGACACCGCATGGTTGACCTTTTCAATCGTATCAGGAGAAATCCGCCCTTTGTTTCCGAGCACCATCGACACCGTGGTAACAGAAACGCCAGCATGTTGAGCCACGTCCGTGATGGTTACTTTTTTCACATATATTCCTTGTGCATGGTCTTAGGGCAGAGTGCATTGATAAAACGTTTTACCTGGAAAGGATACTGTTATTTTCTCGTTTTTTAAACCGGATCAAATTTGTGGATTAAGGGAGTATGCAGAGATCACATTTGTTTTGATAAAACGTTTTACCAAAAATTAAATCCCCTATGATGGCTCCGAAATCACTTATTCAGTGTGCTGGTCCGATGACCCGCCACATCTGTCATGTTCTCATGTTTCGGAGAGTTGTTATGACGAACAAAGCGACAAAAACCACCATGTGGGAGTTTCTACAAAGCCTAGGCAAAACGTTTATGTTGCCAGTGGCACTTCTTGCGTTCTCAGGCATTTTATTGGGTATCGGTAGCTCATTTTCGAGCGCTGCTATCCGTGAAGCGATCCCCTTTTTAGATAACATACTGCTTCAATACCTGTTCATGTGGATGACCAAGATCGGCTTGGTCGCATTCATCTATTTACCGGTGATGTTCGCCATCGCGATTCCACTTGGCATGGCGCGAGAAGAGAAAGGCGTTGCCGCCTTTGCAGGTTTCGTGGGTTATGCCGCGTTTAACCTTGCGATTAACTTCTTCTTGACGGTAGCAAACGTGCTTGGCGACCCCGTGGCGAGTAAAGCCTATGGTGTGAAGAGCATTATTGGCATTGAGTCTATCGACACGGGTATTTTAGGTGCTGTGTTGGTGGGTATTATCGTTGCGAGACTTCACCAGCGATTTTACACCTTCAAGATGCCAGATGCGTTGGCGTTCTTTGGTGGCGCGCGTTTTGTTCCTATTATCTCTGCGATCACCTTGGGTGTTGTGGGTGTGCTGGTCCCGTTCGTATGGCCTTACTTTGCTGCGGGCATCAACGGTATCGGTAATCTGATTGCAAGTGCTGGCGCGTTTGGCCCAATGCTGTTCGGTACCGGTGAGCGTTTACTACTTCCTATTGGTTTGCACCACATCCTAGTGGCTCTGGTTCGTTTCACCGAAGCGGGTGGCACCATGGCAGTATGTGGAGAGACAGTCTCTGGCGCACTAAACATTTTCTACTCTGAGTTAGCGTGTGCGGAAACCAACGGTTTCACCCCAGAAGTGACTGCATTCCTATCTCAAGGCAAGATGCCAGCATTCCTAGGTGGCCTACCAGGCGCGGCATTGGCGATGTACCACTGTGCAAAACCAGAAAACCGTTCAAAAATTAAAGCGCTGCTGATTTCTGGTGTTGTGGCATGTGTGGTGGGTGGTATCACTGAACCACTAGAGTTCTTGTTCCTGTTCGTTGCACCTGTTCTGTATGTGGTTCACGCAATCTTGACGGGTCTTGGCTTCATGGTTATGGGTCTGCTTGACGTGACCATCGGTAACACCGACGGCAACATCATCGACTTCTTGGTATTTGGCGTACTTCAAGGCACAGCAACCAAATGGTACTTGGTGCCATTGGTCGCGGCGGCATGGTTCGCGGTTTACTACACTGTATTCAAGTTTGCGATTCTAAAGTTCAACCTGAAAACGCCAGGTCGTGAAGTCGATACCGCAGAAGTGGATGGTGAGCTAGAAGCGGCATTTATCAACGAATCTGGTAAAGGTGCAGCGATTCTGAAAGCCCTGGGTGGTAAAGGTAATATTACCTCACTAGACAACTGTATTACTCGCCTTCGCCTAACCGTTGATAACATGGACTTGGTCGATGCGGACAAGCTAAAAGCTTACGGTGCACTGGGTGTGGTGAAGCTAGATGCTCACAGCCTCCAAGTGGTTATCGGTACGCAAGTACACCTTGTGAAGAATGAAATGCAAGCGTTGATGACAGCGAGCTAATTCAACAGTATCCCCCTAAAACCCTCGGATTGACGGTCAAAGTCAGACCGAGGGTTTTCTTGTTTGTGTGGACCCTAAAATGACAACACAGAATTTCGATACCTCAATTGACCGCATGGGCACTTACTGCACGCAATGGGATTACGTGCAGGACAGGTTTGGTAAAGCAGGTTTGCTGCCTTTCACCATTTCGGACATGGACTTCGCGGCACCAGACGCCGTGATTGACGCATTAAAAGCACGTTTAGAGCATCCGGTGCTGGGATATAGCCGTTGGAACCATGATGATTTCAAAGGTGCGATTGCAAGTTGGTATCAACGCAGATTCGATACTCAGATTGATAAAGACACCCTTGTTTATGGCCCATCGGTAATTTATATCATTGCCAAGTTGATTGAGAAATGGAGCCATGCTGGCGATGGCATTGTGTTTCAGACACCCGCCTATGATGCTTTCGACAAACTGGTCGAAGGCGCAGGTCGTCGCTGTATTCGCAATCCGTTGCTAAAAACCGCCAGCGGTTGGGAGATTAACTGGTCGCTACTGGAACAGCAGTTGGCGCAACCTGACACCACAGTGTTCTTGTTATGCAGCCCTCACAACCCAACGGGACGAGTGTGGAGTCGCGAAGAACTTGAGCGTATTGCAGCGCTTTGCGATGAACACGATGTTGCCTTGATCTCGGATGAAATCCACATGGATGTTGCGTTCAAAGCGCATACGCCATGGTTGGGTTTTGGCATGAAACAGCGCTGGGCGTTGGTGACGTCTGCATCGAAGTCTTTCAATATCCCAGCGCTGAATGGCGCTTATGCCATGATTTCTAGTGAACAATCGCGCAATGATTATTTGTTCAAATTGAAAGAAGTCGACGGACTATCGTCCCCATCAATTATGGGCGTCATCGGGATGATGGCGGCTTATAACCACGGTGAAACTTGGCTAACAGCGCTGAATGCATATGTGAAAGAAAGTCATGAACTGGTGCGCGATACGTTGAATAGTGCTTTTGATAACATTGAATATCAGGTGCCTGATGCGACGTATTTGGCATGGATCGATCTTTCTGCGTTGAATCTCGATATGCAAAAACTACAAAGTGACCTGATTGAGCACTTCAATGTAGCTATCATGGACGGCGGCGTTTATGGCGAGTCAGGGAAAGGGTACGTTCGATTGAACCTTGGCTGTCCTCGAGCGAAAGTTCAGGCGGGGTTAGATGCGCTGGTCGGGGCAATAGGCATTCAAGTTTAATAGGCATAAAAAAAGCGCCACAAAATGTGGCGCTAAACTCTTTGAAAAAGAGAAAACCAAGTGAGTTTCGTAGGATGTAATTGACTCTCACAGCACCAATTATTTCGGCTCGATGGTGCGCCTGCAATCACTCAAAAATTTAATGGTGAAAAAAAGCGTCATAGAGAAAACTTGAAAATTTGTTGAAAATTCTTGTTAGGGATAATGGACATCCCCTTCCATCGACAGGAATTTATCCAATAACAATAAGCAGGCTCTATGGACTATCGGCATACAAAGCTATTTACTTCATTGATTGTGGGCGCGCTGTTTTCGGGGGCTGTAAATGCAGAATCCGTTGACCTAAAAAAACTTCATCAATTAGCGCTTTCGCATGACCCCCTACTTTCACAGATAAATGCACAGGCCAGTATCGCGAATCAAAGCGTTGATTTGGCGATGGCAAATTTACTTCCTCAATTACACGCCTACTTTAATGCTGTTCACCTTCACGATCATCGTGGCGTTGATGCAACCATTGGGGGCTCGGGTAACAGTGTGGGTATCGGCGCTAAGCTGACACAGGCCATATACACGCCAGCGGCAAAGCTTGGTGTTGATATTGCCAAGCAGGGTGCCTCGAATGCTTCTTTACTGGTGGACAAGGCAGAATCGTCATTGGTTCTCAGAACGTCCGTAGCCTATTTCAATGTGTTGCGTGCGAATGATGCCTTGACGGTTGCCGAGGCAAGCCTCGATACCATTGAAGAAGTCAATAAGCAGACTTCGATGCGAGTTGAGCTTGGACTTGCCAGTGAACTCGATCATTGGGAAGCACAGGCCAAATATGACATGGCGAAAGCCAATATCATTCAAACGCGCGCTGTGTATGAAAATAGCCTCGATAGTCTCTACCTGCTGACAGGCAAGCAGTTCACCAGTGTGTTCCCTATTGATGCAGCGCTGTTCTCACCCCAGAAGCCGGTTGACAACAATCTATTGCAGTGGCAGCGAAAAGCTCAACAAAACAACCATGACCTACGTTTAGCGACTCAGGCAATTGATATCGCAAAGCAACAGATAGACCTTGCGCAGAGCGGTCATAAACCTACGGTTGTGCTGTTTGGTGGTGTGAATCAGGAATTGCTGATGGACATTACACGCCTTGGTGGTAACAAACTTGAAGACGGAAAACTGGATAATCTCACTGAAATTGAAGTAGGTATTTCCGCTAATTTGCCACTTTACACAGGCGGCCGTACGTCAAGCCAGGTAGACATAGCAAAAGAAGGTTTGATCTTAGCGCAGAGCGTGCAAGAGCAAACGCATCGCAGTGTCACTGAGCAAGTGAATCAGGCGGAGCGATTTGCGACCGCATCATTCCATTCTCTGAGCGCTCATCAACAAAGTCTCTTATCCGCAAAAGCAGCCCTCAATGCCATTGAGAAAGGCTATGACGTCGGTACTCGAACCATGACTGAAGTGCTAGATGCCAACACTCGTTACTTCCAGACACAGAATCAGGTCAACCAATCAAAGTACAACTTTATTATCAATAGCCTAATGCTCAAGTTTATTGCTGGAGAGTTAGCTGTGGAAGATATCAATGGCTTAAATGCCAGCCTGAAACACGAATTATAAAGTTAGGAGTCATCACTATTATGAAAATGAATAAAAACTTGCTTCTTTCCACTCTTTTGTTTCCGGGCCTGGCGTTGGCACAAGGCGTTCAAGTTGACGCACTAACCGCAGAAAGTGCGCTTTTTGTGCCGACAAAGTCTTACGTGGCAAAACTTGAAGCGGCAGAGCACGCAAGACTAGTGACGCGTATTTCCGGCTACCTCGTAAAGCAGCATTTCAACGATGGTGCGTGGGTGAACGAAGGCGATGTGTTGTTTGATATCGACCCCATTCCATATCAACAAGCGTTGGCGATTGCTGAAGCAAACCTCGAAAAAGCGAAAGCGGCACTGGCGCGTGTAGAGCTCTCTCATAAGCGCGTGGTTGCACTCCAAAATAATGGTGGTTCTACGCAATCGAATTTGGATGACATTACTGCTGAACTTACTGTATCTCGCGCTAACGTTGATGTGGCAAGTGCTGCAGCTAACAAAGCTCAAGACGATTTGGCGTACACGCAAATTCGTGCGCCTTACAGTGGACGCTTGGGCAAAAGCAACTTCTCAAAGGGCGATATGATCACACCCGCTTCAGGCCCAATCACTGACATTGTTCAGGTACACCCAATCACCGCGACGTTTTCTGTTAGCCATGCCGAGTATTTGCAGCAAAAAGCCGAGCAGCAGGGCGTTGTGACGTTCTCTTTGGATGAAACCGGGCAGGAGGGAACGCTCAAGTTTGTAGATAACAAAATCAACCCAGCGAGCGGGACGATTCAGGTGGCAGCCAAGTTTGATAATGAAGATTTGTCATTGTTCCCGAATCAGGTTGTTCGCGTGTCCCTAAACAACGCCGCGTCGTTTGATGGTGTTTGGATTCCTCAGGCTTCTGTGCAACAAGCGCTGACAGAGCAGTTTGTTTATGTTGTTAACGATGGCAAAGCAGAGCGGCGGTCTGTGAATGTATTGGAACGAAAAGGCTCGAACGTTTTTGTCAATGACGGTATCGATGCGGGGGAGCAGGTGATTACATCTGGCTTGCTGCGCGTTCGTCCAGATGTGCCAGTCGTGGTCAGTGAGAAGTAAGGAGGTCGCATATGCTGAGTAAATTTTTTATTAATAGACCCAAGTTCGCATTTGTTATTTCTATCGTGATGATGTTGGTTGGCTTCGTGTCAATTAAAACGATGCCTGTTTCAGAATATCCAGACATTACGCCTCCCATGATCAATGTGATTGCTGTCTATCCAGGTGCAAGTGCGGAGACCATTGAAGAGGTCGTTGCCAAGCCGATTGAAGCCGAGATAAACGGCGTGGATAACATGCTGTACATGAGTGGTCGTGCTGCCAATGACGGGACCTATATGTTGCAGGTAACCTTCGAAATTGGCACTGATCTCGATCAGGCACAGGTGATGGTTCAAAACCGTGTAGCGACAGCTTCTCGAAGCCTGCCTGACATAGTCAATCAGTTTGGTGTGCGCGTTAACAAAGCGGCTCCTGACTTTTTAATGGCAGTTGCGGTCAGTTCGCCAAATGGCACTTATGATGAGACATTTCTGAACAACTGGACGGAAATCAATCTTATTGATGAGTTGACTCGTATCGGCGGTGTGTCTGAAGCCGTATTGCTAGGGCCGACGTACGGCATGCGTATCTGGCTAGACGTTGACAAGATGGCTGCGCTTAACGTCACGACGAATGAAGTGCGTTTGGCACTGATGGATCAAAATATCCAAATGCCAGTTGGCGCGGTGGGTGCCGGTCCGCATTTGAACGACACGCAAAAGCAAATTCCATTGCTCACGAAAGGTCGTCTCAATGAAATCCATGAGTTTGCGAACATCATGGTTAAAACCGCACCAGATGGCTCGAACATCTACTTGAACGATCTAGCTGAGATCGAACTGGGTGATGCGCATTACAATGCGGCGACATTCTACAACATGGCAGAATCCGCGCTGATGTACATCACGTTAGCGCCGGGAGCCAATGCGTTGGATACCGGAGAGCAAGTGAAGGCGCTGCTGGAAAGCACCGAATATCCTTACGATGTTCAGTACAACCTGCCGTTTGACATGACGACGTTTGTGGAAGACTCGATTTCTGACATCGTTGAAACCTTGATCATTGCGATTGTGCTGGTGGTGATTGTCACCTTTATCTTTCTTGGTGACTGGCGTGCAACCCTCGTACCTTTAGCGGCGATTCCAGTATCACTCGTGGGTTCATTCTTCTTTATGGATCTGCTAGGTTTTACGATCAACACCATTACACTGTTTGGCTTGATACTCGCCATCGGTATTGTGGTTGATAATGCGATTCTTGTAATCGAAAACGTTGAACGCACTCTTCGTGAAAACAAAGATATGACGCCGGCACAGGCAACCTTGAGGTCAATGGAGGAGGTGACGGGGCCTATCGTTGCTTCAACCTTGGTGATGCTGGCGGTGTTCCTTCCTGTTTCTATGCTGCCAGGTATTACCGGTCAGATGTTTGCCCAGTTTGGTTTAACCATCTGTATTGCTTTGGTAATTTCAGGTATTAATGCGCTGACGCTATCTCCTGCACTGTGTGCAATGTTTATGCGTCGTGTAGAAAAACAACCCGCTTGGTATATTGCGTTTAACCGTGTCTTTGACCGTATCACCGTTGCCTACGGTAAGATGGTGACCCTGGTTGTGCGTAAAGCTGTTGTCTTGTTCGCGATCTTTGGTGGTACGCTGGCCGCAATGATATTGCTTGGTAGCTCTATTCCGACGGCGTTTGTTGAACGAGAAGACAAAGGCAACATGTTGGCCGTTGCGACATTGCCAGACGGAGCATCTCGTGCGCGTACCCAAGCGTATGTCGATTCACTTCAAGAAATCATGCTTGCCGACCCTGCGGTTCAAGAAGTGGGTGGCGCGACAGGTTTTGCTGCGCTTTCCATGTCTTTCCAGCCTAACTCTGCGACATTCTTTGTGAATCTTAAACCATGGGAAGAACGCAAAGCACTAGACGGAAAAAATGATGTGAATGCCGTTGCCGCACGTTTAAACATGAAGATGGCAGCGCTGAAAGAAGGCATGGCGATGGCGATTGCTCCACCTGCTATTCCCGGTGTTGGACAAGGTGAAAACCTTGAGTTCATGCTTCAAGATAGCGCGGGTGGGACGAAAGCTGATTTGTCAGCAGCGACATTCCAACTGATGATGGCGGCGAATCAAGCGCCGGAACTTCAAGGCGTGTTTTCGCTGTTCCGTGCTAACGTTCCTCACTACTACATCGATATTGACCGCGAAAAAGCGCGCCAATACGGCATTCCAGTCTCTGTGATCAACGAGACATTGATGACGTATCTCGCGGGTTCTCGTGTCAATGATTTCTCGATGTTTGGGCGCACGTATTACACCTTCCTACAGGCGAAAACTGAGCAACGTGTTGATGTTGAAGATATCTCACGTATTCACGTTCGATCTGCTGCGGGAGAGATGATCCCACTTTCTGCGCTGGCGACATTAGAGCCAAAACTGGATGCAGATGTCACCAACACGTATAACATGCTTTCAGCAACGAAAATGTTCGTCGGTGTTGCTCCTGGTTATTCTTCCGGACAAGCCATTGCTGCGATGGAACGTGTTGCAAATGAGGTGTTACCAGAAGGCTACACCTACGAGTGGACGTCAATGGCATTGCAAGAGAAGACGGCAGGGAACACCATTGCATTGGCATTGATTGCTGCGCTGGTCTTTATCTACCTCTTCCTTGTTGCACAATACGAATCGTGGGCGCTGCCTATTGTCATCATCATCGCTGCGCCAATGGCTGCGGTTGGCACCATGGTAGGCTTATACTTGGCGGGAATGCCACTCACGCTTTATGCGCAAATAGGCTTGGTGTTGCTGATTTCAATGGCGGCCAGAAACTCTATCCTGATTGTCGAGTTCGCTAAATTAAAACGTGAGAAAGAAAACCAGGATATTGAGACGGCAGCAATCCTCGGTGGCACGATGCGTTTCCGCGCAGTAAATATGACATCCTGGTCATTTATTCTCGGTGTTTTGCCAATGGCGTTAGCGTCGGGTGCTGGTGCGGTTGCTCAGAATAATATGGGTATTGCACTGTTGGGTGGCATACTCTGTATTCTGGCTCTCGGGACGATTATCACTCCCGGGTTCTACGCGATATTTCAGAAACTGAGAGAGAAGATGAAGCGTGCTGTGCCATCATCTGTTCCTGCTTAGACGCGACTGAATACAAACTTACGATAAATATGCCGGGCTTTGTCTCGGCATTTTTTCATTTCGTTAAACATAAAGCGCCCTAAAACAGAGTTATTGGTAGAAAACATAATTAAGTTGCTTGGGAGTATATCGCTTTATTTTCTATGTGGTTATCTGCAATAGCTAAAAAATATAATGGTCGAAAAAAACGCCATTTCAGCCTGTTCCCCTCATTGTTAAAGTCACCTCAACCTTACTTCTCTTAATGAGTATTACAAGAGAAGCGAACTCTAATTACACCGAGGTTGAGATGAAAAAACACTTTCTATTTCCGCTCTTGTTAACTGGATATTCTGTCGCCGCAATGGCACAGGACATTGACCCCTCAGATTTGACCAACGTTTATACCCAAGCAGCACTATTGGTTGGCGGCGATTCAACATTGAAACCAGTCACTATGATCAGTGGCGGCTATGACAATGGTCATAAGTTTGCCTTTTTAGGAGAGGCCACTTTCGGATCTAAAGGTGAGGATGCGGACAATCAGTTTGGCCTCCACTACCGCGATTCTCGCGCACAGTATTTCCATGTGCTCGATGCAGACAATGGCTTTATTCCTTCTGTTGGAGTGTCGCTTGATTACATTCATCAAAAATCTGATTCAATCACCACCAACTTGGCTGCGATTGGCACTGTGGTGGGTGTTAATCCTGTTTATACACCAGGCTTTATGGTTTTTCCTATTGCAGCCTATGTGAATGGTGACATCAAAGCTTCAGGCTCTAAGGCCAACGTTGATGGTGCAAGTGTTGCACTGGCAGCCACACGTCAAGTTGGCGACTCTGGGGCTTTTATTCTTTTTTGGCCTGAGTATCAAAAATTAAGTGGTGACGGTCTCACTGTGACCAATACGAGCGCCAAATTTTCTTTAAATGCGCCAATTACGGCTAATAAGAAAATGTGGGTTAACACCCGTCTTGACTATGGAAAAACAGATATTAAAGCCACTGAATTGACCACCATGAAATCTGATAATTCTCAGGTTTACATGGGTCTTCGTTATTTCTTTTAAGTAGGTTTGAATACGATGAAAAATATTAATAAGAGTATTATATTTCCATTTGCAATGTTCCCGTTTATGGCATTGGCTGACGGTATTCAAGACAACCCGGAGCAGGACATCGTTGAAATTGAAGAAACGCAGTTGATGGAAGTTCCCCCCGCGAGCACGTTTTTAACGGGTCGCCTTCAATACAACATAAGTGATGTACAAACACGTGATGGAGCGCTGCCGTCAAGTAGTACGACAGGGTGGCTTGATGCACGAATCGGCGCTCAGTCCTACCAGCCCATTGATAACGATTTGACTGCGTTTGGAATCATGGAGTTTGATGTGACGTCGGACAAAGCAGTCGTGGGTATGGACAAAGATGCCAACGATCTCGCACCACGTTATGTTTTCGCGGGTATCGATTCTAAAGACTATGGCAAGGTATCTGTCGGTCGAGTGGGTTCGGGTTTACTAGAGCTCGTCAATCTAACCGATTTTTTTGCCTTTAACGGTGGTGGTGAAACCATTGCTTCACGCTCGTCATTAGTCGACGGCAGTGCTTCTGGTGTAACTCGACAAGATAATACCCTTGAATATGGTCACCAGATTGGCGGGTTAACCTTCTCGACTGGCTACATCATGAACTCTGGTTTCTTCAGTGATACTGGTGTTGATAAAGGGTTCAATGGTGCGGCGAGCTATAACTTCACCTTGTCTGAATTTAGCCACATTAAGCCAGTTGTTGCATTCCAAAAAACCTATGCGACTGATGAAAATCATCGACCAAGCAGCGTGGCAGACAGTTACAGCTTTTGGGGTGTAGGTGCAGAATATTACTATGGCGACTTTGGTACTTCGTTTATTTACTCGGAAGATAAATTAGAGGGTACGGCGGCGGATTTAGGCACCAATAAAGGCCTAGAAACCATGGTGCGTTGGACTGGCATTGAAAAGCTGGATCTTCGTGCTGGCTACTTTACACAGAAAAATGATGCTTATGGTGAAAAACTCATTAACGACTTTGTGTTGGATGCGCATTATTTCTTGACGCCTAAAATTCGTTTCATTGCTGAATACAGCTTCCGTCATGCTGATGAGTTCAAAATGAATGAATATAAAGCGTATGAAAAAGCGTCAGATGATAAACAAGAAGATTTTTTCTATTTAGCGTTTCGAATGAACTTCTAAGAGTGAAAGAAAGAGCAAAAGCAAAAAAGCCACTTCGGTGGCTTTTTTATTACCGGAACTAAGGTTAATCAATACTTATAAACATGGCAGTTAGAGATTTTTCGAACTCAGCCTTTTTTTGTTTTTTCTCGTGGTCATCTACATACCCAAGATTCTCTAAAGCGTTTTGGTAAAGCTTATTGGAGCGTGCATGGTACTCATCAACCAGTGCTTGGCCTTGCTCGGTGATCATCACCCGTTTTTTCACGCGAGCTGAGTCTTCTTCAATTTGCTCGATCGTCACCATTTCATCGGTCACCAGCTTTTTGACTGACGCATTGATCCGAGACGTATTGAGTTGCATTGCTTTGGCGAGGTCATATTGAGTGCAACCCTCTAGATTAAAACTGACGTGCTGCAAGACAAAAAACTCATTGAGTGAAGCCTTACCCGGGTAAACCGCTAAAACGATTTCTTTTAGCTCGAGTATGACGCGATACATTTTGTATGCATTGCTGATTTCCATGGTGTTCCTTTTTGTAATCAAACAACCTCAATGCCTTGTACGGCAAGTCTTTAGAGGTCGCAGCAGTATATCAATCACATCAGATCATAACAAAGCGGTTCAAACGTGAACGACTGTAAAGTCACAATTGCAGTGGGTCACGATGTCTATTTGCCCAAACAGCCTCACAGACTCAATGAACAAGGTACTGAGATTGCTTGGGTACTGCTCACCTGATCGATGACTCAGATTCTTGATGACTGAAAATTCGAGCGATTTTCATTTTTCTTGAGCCATTTAGAATGGAATCAAATCGTTAAAGATCATAAGCAGGTATCCAATGAATAAAAAGAATGTTTTCAAACTGCTACCAATGGCGGCAATTCTGGCGACGTTAGGCTGTACTCAAGGCAGCGAGGTCACTGGGCCGGAAGCCGTTATCTATACCAACGGTGACATTCTTACGATGAATAAAGCGGCACCGACCGCTGAGGCCGTTGTTGTTGTCGGCGAAGAAATTGTTGGCGTTGGGTCATTGGTAGACCTGAAAAAAGAGTGGAATAACTTCACTTTGTTTGATCTCGAAGGCAAGACACTAATGCCTGGTTTGGTTGAAACGCATCATCACATCATGATGGAAGCCGCGATGATGGATTTCCTCGATATGAGCTATCAGGCTGAGCCTGATTTCGACAAAATGATGGACATTTTTGCTACTGGGAAACCATTACCAGAAGACAATCATTTTATGCCGGGTTGGGTTATCGGTTTAGGGTGGGATGCGGGCAAGCATGGTCGCGTACCGACACTTGAAGAGCGTGATGCATTGTTTCCCGATACACCCGTGTTCGTCGCAATGCAGGGGCATGGTGGTTGGTATAACAGCAAAGGGATGGCGCTGAAAGGCATTACTCAAGATAAAGAGCCACCTCGAGACAGTGCTTATGTAAAAGATGAAAATGGTGAGTTAACGGGTGAAATCAGTGGTCTTTACGCTGTGCTTGAAGCGATTGGTAGTTACCCTGGCCCGCGCTTGGATACGGCAATTAGAGCCACCCACAAGGCGTCTTCACAAGGTTTCACAACGGTATCTGAAATTGGTGCGGATAATGTAGACAATCTTAAAATCTTGTCTGAAGCGTCGCTGGATGAAAACTTCAATGTTCGCGTGGCTGTTGGTGTAACCAATGCTGATGGTTATTTGGATACGCTGAAGAATCGCGGTGATTTTGAAACCGACAAAGTCTGGATCAGTCAAACTAAGATGTGGCTTGATGGCGCGGTTCATGGCGGTAACATTTACACCGATCTGGAATACCAAAACGACGCGTACAAAGACAATAAATTGCAGCCTTGGGGAACGCAGGCACTCTTCAATGAAGTGGCTTGGAATTCTTTAGAAAATGGCGTGAATTATTCCTTTCATGCGAATGGAAACTTGAGCTTAAAAATGGGGTTGAATGCCGTTGAATATGCTCGTAATAGGGCGAAAGCTGAGGGTATTGACGATTCTAACTTTAAAGGCCAAGCCATTCACTTGTCTGTTTCTACACCGGAGCAATACGTTCGTATGGCGGAACTGGGTGTTGACCCGACATTTATCATTGGGCACACATACTGGGCTGGTGGTCAAATTATGAACCAGTATTTTCTTGAGCATGCGCAAGATTATATGTTCAGAGTTAACACAGCATTTGAACAGGGACTGCCTGTTGCACTCCACAACGATGCACCTGTGACGCCCGCTTTGCCTTGGTTAGGCATTGAAACTGCAGTAACACGAGTGACAGAAGATGGCAATGTACTGAACTTTTCTGAAGCTATTACGGTTCAACAAGCGTTGGAAGCTTACACCATCAATGGTGCGATTCAATTTGGTGTGGAAGACATGACGGGCTCACTGGAATCAGGTAAGCGCGCGGATATGATTGTTATCGATCGCAACCCGTTGAAGGTCGATCCGAAAGAGATCCGTGATACGCAAGTCGAAACCACTATCTTTGAAGGACGAGTGGTTTACGAAAGAAGTTAATTGGGACTGGGTATCGCAGAGCGAACGGTACACGGGAACTAAGAATGAATATAAGGTCTGCGATAGCAGGCCTTTTTTTGTTTGGGTGAAAGCGTAACCTCACCATTCACCATGCCCAGAAAGTGCCGTTGCTGCTGCAAATGTGTTGTTGGGTTTGCAATCCTCCGCACAAGTTTGTGCAGTGGTGCGTTATCCGCTGGCAGACTCCATTCTCCCATTCCCCAATACTTCATTACTCCAGCGATATACCCAAGCAACCTGAACGGAATATGAATAACCTCCTCACGCTGGGTTAAGTGTGTCCCCGTTAAGCTTCCTACCAACTTAAGCAAAAACATCTATTGCAAGGTAAGGAGCAACACATGGAATCAGTTAGCGTCGTTATTATCACTCTGAACGAAGAAAAACGTATTGGTCGTTTACTTGACGATTTGTGCCAACAAACTCACCGCGATTTTGAAGTCATTTTGGTGGATTCGAACAGCGACGATGCAACCCGCGAGGTTGCCCGTTCATACGCAGAAAGCCTGCCATCTCTTACTGTTCATCGCATGGAAACCCGTGGCGTAAGCCTAGGGCGTAACACCGGTGCGTCGCTGGCCAACAATGAGCGTTTACTGTTTTTGGATGCCGATGTTCGCTTGTCTGCGGATTTTCTAACCAAAGCGGTTAATCAACTGAACGACAAAGACCTCGACGTTGCTGGCGTTTACATGGGCGCAAGCAATCTGCCAATGGTGCAAAAACTGTGTTACGCGGCTTTCAATGGTGGCATGTTCGCCACCCAGTTCTTCTTCCCAACCGCGGTCGGTGCCTGCATTTTCTCGACACGTGCCGCCCACGAAAAACTGAACGGCTTTGATGAAAGGATCACCCTGTGTGAAGACTGTGATTATGTGCGCCGCGCCAGTAAAAATGCACGTTTTCGATTCATCAACATCACGTTCGACTTTGACCCTCGCCGATTAGATCAAGACGGCATGATGGCAACAGGCATGACGTACGTGAAAGCTAATGTGCGTCGTTTCTTCTTCGGGGAAATGCGTAACAACGAAATGGAATACAAGTTCGGTCACTATCACGAGCAAAAGTAACGTGAACGGATTTGTTAGCGAAACAAACATAAACACGGTAATTCGAGGCAATCATGTTTGAGTCTTTCGGTCTGTTTCTGGGTGCATTTTTCGATGCGCTGATTGGGCCCAACCTGTTTGTGCCAGCAGAGCCATTTCTGCTGGCCGCAGGATATCAGCTTTACGATGGCATCGTATCAGGCGTTCTTATGGTGTTGCTCGGCGGGTTTCTTGGCGACCAATTGAGCTATTTGGCGGGTAGAAAGTTTGGTAAGCCTGCCCAACAAAAACTGATGAAGTGGCAACCTAAAACCCGACGCGCATTCGCACACTGCCGTCGCCTGATGGCAACCAAAGGTACGGCAGCATTGACCTTCTCACGCTTGCTCGGCCCCATTGCTTGGGTTGTCCCGTTTATGGCCGGCTCGCAAAAGATTTCATGGGGGAGATTCACGATCTTCTCTAGCATTGGCTTATTGCTTGGGGCGGGGCAATTTATCTTCTGGGGCTATTTACTCGCAGCAGGTGTTGAGCAGTATCCGTATATCGACGCACTCATGACGATGTTGGCCGAGCATAAATACAGCCTGATCGCCGTGGCGGCAACACTCCTTTTGGCATGGGTAGGGTATGTGTATCGTTGGAAAAAGCTGCTGCCTAAGGTGAGTGTGTTTTTCCTCGCTGCCATGCTAACCGTGAATTACAGTCACTATTTCTGGTTTGCCGATAACTTTATCGATACGACGCCAACATCCAGTGTCTCGCCTTTATCGTTGAACTACAAAGCGTACCCAGGGAAATCGCCGATCTTTGATGCGCAGGGTATCAACGTGTTGTTTGTTGGCGAAACACCAAGAACCATGATGGCATCGTTAGGATGGATAGAGAATCAGACCTTTTCTCGCAATGACATTGATTGGAATGACTACGTGGGTTTGCTGAAAGGGCAAACACCGCCCGTGTCCGATCTGTTTTGGAATGGCCGCCCGCAAGACATGGCGTTCCAACTGCCGGGTGATTTGCTTAAACGCGCCCATATTCGCTGGTGGAAAGCGGGAGTTGATGACAGGTTGAATCAGCCGATTTGGGTGGGCGCAATCAGTTATGACGATGGATTAAAGCTCACCATGTATTCGGGGATCATTACCGTGTTACACAGCATAGACCCGAACATTGATGCTGAGCGAGATAAGCTCGCGTCTTTGATTAACGCTGAGTTACCAGACATCACGACGGATTACTACCAAGCCATGCCAGCGCTGACTGTTGATGAAGACCATGATTACTACAGCGATGGACGTGTGCTGGTGGTGAATGACCATCAACTCGTGCTTACGCATCAGGCCAACTGATTTTTACGGCGCTAACGGAGTGACACTCAAAGCGATAAAACGTTAAGTGTCACCCCGTCAAACCGAATAGCGCATCGGCGTGAAGATAGAGAGGGCGAAGAGAGAAAACTAGCGCGCTCGCTTCACGGTTAACACCACTTTCAACCCGCCCATGCGCCCGTGACACAGATCGAGCTCGCCACGGTAACTGTGGGCGATTTCCTTCACGATGTTTAACCCCAACCCAGTACCAGGAACAGATTCATCCAAACGCACACTGCGTTCGAGCACATTTGCCATTTCTTCTTTGGGAATGCTGTCGCCATCGTCTTCAATACACAGTTGAACCGTTTCTTTGTCTGCATCGACGGCGTACACACGAACGAGCGATTTTGCCCACTTGTAGCCATTTTCAAGCAGGTTTCCGAGCATTTCATCCAGATCCGCAGGGTCGACCGCCACATCCAATGCTTCATCGAGTTCGTTAACCACGATAATCTGGCGCGAAGCATACACTTTATCAAACGCCATGGTGATGGCTTCGACACGTTCTGAAGGGTTTGATTTCACGGCCAAAATATTCATTGAGCCTGCAACCCGAGAGCGACCCAAGTGATAGTCTATTTGGGTTTGGATTTGCGCCACTGACGGCAGCAGCTTTTTCTGGGTGTCTTCGTCGAGGGCTAAAATGTCATTTTTCAGCACAGACAAGGGCGTTTTTAGCGCGTGGGATAAATTACCCGCATGGTTACGTGCCCGTGAAAGTAGCTCATGATAATGGAACAACAGAGCGTTCAAATCCGACACCAACGGCGACACTTCTTGCGGGTAATTAGTACTCAGTGCGTCCTGCTTTCCTTCTTTCAGGGCGACCAGCTCTCGTTGCATATCATTTAATGGCAGCAACGACCACGCGACTTGTAAACCAATGAGCACTAACACACCAATGAACAGCATCGACAGGATCACCCATAATTTACTGGTCAGGCTTTTAAGCACATCCTCAGTGGGATCTTCATCGATACCAATCATGACCTCGACAGGTTTTTCGCTGCCTTCCGGTATCCAAGAGTCGGTAATGGTAATCAGGTTTTCTTTGCGTGCCCCATGCACTTCTTTGAGCGGCCCGTTCTGGTGATCAATGAAATTTTTTCCCGCGAGAGAAGTTGAGCGCAGCTGTTGATTTTCTGCGTTGATTGACCAATACAAACCACTAAATTGCTGCTGGAATCTGGGGTCGGAAAGTGGTTGAGTGAGGGCGAGTGTTTGATCGTCATTGATCTGCAAGTTCGTCGATATTTCAGTCATCGAAAGCTGTAAGCGCTCTTTCGTGGCATCAACAAGGTAGTCATTCACCAACACAGGAATGCCCACGCCGGCAATGGACACCATCACGGTTAACCAAATGACAGTCGCCAGTAATAAACGGCTTTTTAGGCTCAATTTTCCAATGTAGCTGACTCTACTGCGCATTTAATTGATACCCCAGACCACGAACTGTTTTGATGATGTTGGGGGATATTTTCTTTCTTATTCGGCCGATAAATACCTCAACCGTGTTTGAATCGCGCTCAAAATCTTGCTTGTAGATATGCTCGGTTAACTCGGTTTTGGATATCATCTTCTCTGGGTTATGCATGAAATAGGCGATGACTTTGTACTCCAATGCCGTCAAGCTAATTGCTCGTCCTTGCCAAAGTACGTTCGAGGTCCGTGTATCTAAACTCAGGTCGCCCAATTGCAGAATGGGAGAAGCACTGCCAGAGGCGCGTCGAAGGTGCGCCCGTAAACGCGCTGTTAGCTCAAGCATTTCAAAAGGCTTGGTGAGATAGTCATCGGCACCCGCATTTAATCCCTCAACGCGTTGCGACAAGGTATCCCGAGCGCTGAGAATGATGACAGGCGTGTTGATGTTCTCATCACGAATGCTTTTCAATACGGTCAAACCATCAATCTTCGGTAGCCCGAGGTCGAGTACGATCGCATCCCATGATTCAGACGTGGCGCGGTAGAGCGCATCAATGCCGTCTTGTGAAAGTTCAGGCACCCAATCGTTCTTCTCGAGTGTTTCGAGTATCTGTTCACCCAAACGTGGTTCGTCTTCTACCACCAAAATTTTCATTGTTGTACTCTCACAAAGTTGTCTTCTCTATCCTGCCTGATTGATATGGCAAAATGCGTCCCATTGCTGAAAAGCGACGTAAATCAACACGTACTGACAGTGCACCATAACAAAAGTATGGTAGAGAGAATGTGAAAAGAAGGTGAGATGTCGCTACACAATGCATGTAATAAAGCCCGCGATTGCGGGCTTTGCTTATTTACACTTTTTCTTTAAATTTGGCGGTAAAGTGCCGCAGCACCGCTGGTTCGTAGGTGAATTCCAGCCCTTTGAGAGACGCAGCTTTGTCTTTCAGTTCAATCAACGCATCTGCGATGTAGTCCATGTGGTCGTTGGTATAAACCCGACGTGGAATGGTGAGTCGCATTAGCTCCATCGGAGACTGTTTTTGTTCGCCGGTGGCAGGGTTTCTGCCGAGCAGCAAGGAACCAATTTCGACGGCGCGAATGCCTGCTTCCACATAAAGCGCATTAGCGAGTACATGGCCAGGAAATTCATCGCCAGAGAGGTGTGGCAACATTTTCCCCGCATCGACAAATACCGCGTGCCCACCTGTTGGATATTGAATAGGAATACCCCCTTCACGCAAACGTTCGCCCAAGTATTCCACCTGACGAATCCGATAGTTGAGGTAGTCTTCATCTGCGCCTTCATACAGGCCACGGGCGAGTGCTTCCATGTCACGACCAGCCATGCCGCCGTAGGTCACAAACCCCTCCATTGGCACGCACCGAGTTTGCACCGCTTGGAACAATTCCTCATGGTCACGCACGCAGCATAAGCCGCCGATATTCACGAGAGGATCTTTCTTCGCCGACATGGTGAGCATATCGCCGTAAGTATACATTTCGCGGATGATGTCAGTGATCGAAGCATTTTCGTATCCAGCTTCACGTTGCTTGATAAACCATGCGTTCTCGCAGTAACGCGCGGAATCGATCACCACAGGAATATCGGCTTCCTTCGCTAACTCGTATACCGCCCGCATGTTCGCCATGGATACGGGTTGCCCCCCTGAACTGTTGCACGTGACCGTAGTAATGATTGCCGCGATGTTTTCCGCACCATAGTGAGCAATGGTCTCGCGCAGTTTGTCGAGGTCAAAATTGCCTTTCCAGTCGTCATAGGTGTTGGTATCGAAAGCTTTTTCAGTCAACACATTAACGGGAGTGCCGCCATTTAGCTCAACGTGACCCGCTGTGGTATCAAAGTGATAATTGGAGATGAACACCGGATTAGTGCCACCACGCACTTGTCGCATGCGCTCGATTAAGCATGGAAACAAGATTTGTTCTGCTCCGCGCCCTTGGTGGGTAGGCACAGTGAGCTTGTAACCAAAGAAGTGCTCTACCGCATCGCAGAGGTGGTAATAGTTTCGACTTCCTGCATAGGACTCATCACCCAGCATCATGCCAGCCCATTGGTTGTCACTCATCGCTCCTGTACCTGAGTCGGTGAGCAAATCAATGTAAACATCTTCGCTGCGTAGCAAGAAAGGGTTCAATCCCGCATCTTGTAGTGCTTGAGCACGGTATTCAGGGGTGGTCATTTTGATGGGTTCAACCATCTTGATGCGAAAAGGTTCTGGTAATCGTTTCATTGTCTTGATCCTATTTTTCGCCCAATACCACAAAGATAGATACGTGTGTGGCGTGGGGCGGTTCGATCACAAGAGGTGGCATTTAAAGCGGTCCATTGCTTCAGCTATTTCTGCACAATCATTTCCAAAAAAGCAGATGAAAAGATCGCGAAAGAAAGGGCTAAATGCCTTGTGAACGAGAAATTAAAAAATGTGTAGGTGACGCGAAGGCGTCAAACAGGATCAAGCGCGAGGGAAGTCGTAGGCGAGTTGAATATCGTTGTTATACCAATGGAATAGCACTGTGCTATCGCCACGCTGACATGTGTTCATCCGCTACCCTCCTTGATTTGGTTAACATGATTATTGGTGTCTCTGTGTTGATAACTTAGTCAATTTCAAGGGCGGATGCAAGTCTGTGTTAGCGCAGGAAATTACATTCCTTCAAACATCAATAACCCACATTAGTCATCAAAGCGAGTTTAAGAAACCTGACGATTCCTATCAAGTGTGAGACACATTGCCACTCAAAGGTATGCATATAGTAGAGATATACCCAAGTATTCAGAATCCTGCATATTCAGGTTACTTGGATATAAGAGCATGACGGTTCAGCAGTGATTCTTATTGAGAGGAGAGCCTTCGCTATGCAATTTGATAACCCAGTAAATACCAAAATCTTCCGCACGTTAGTGTCTCAAACGCACCATGACGCGAATCAAAAAACGCTTGCCACATTGCCTTTTTTTGAGGAAATAAGGGAGAAAGTGGCAGCATGTTCAGACATGGACGCCAGTTATAAATCACGTATTCATCAACGTATTCGAGATCTCTCTGATCAAACGCTCAACCTGTTAGTGATTGGTGCTAAAGGGGTCGGAAAATCTGCAACCTTGAAGGCATTGTTTGGTGAATATGATTGGCAAACCGAACCGCCGGAGGAGGCTCAAAAAGTAAGCCGACATCAACTCAATCAAATGACGATTTGGCAAGCCCAGTTGCCGAGTGAAATTGAATCCGCACCACATCAAATGAACGAGGTGGGTGCGTTGTTATCAGAAACCACTGAGAGTGGTGAGCCATTAATTGACCGCGTGATCGTGGTATTGGATGCAGCCAGTAACAATATTGATGACTGTTATCTCGAACTTTGTCACACCCTCATTCCAATGTTGGGGACGATGACTGAAAACCGTTTGATGATCTTGATGAACAAATCAGACAAGGTGGCAAGACACATTCGCGGTACAAGTGTGAATGAAACAATGCCGTTGGACGCTGAAATTTGGCTGGATTGCACTGCGGCGACGTTACGATATCGTTTGATCCATAACGTAGGCGTTCAAACACGTCCGATTTCATACAATGCATTGGCAGGCGAATCGCCATCTGGTCGCCCATATAACCTGCAGAAGCTGTTAGCCAGTCTGTTGGAAAACTTGCCGGAAGAGAAGCGCCTTTTGTTGCTCAATCAGCCTCTTACACTTGGCGACGAACAATGGCGTGAGCATGATGACAAGAAGGTATATCGGCAAAGCATGGAGAACCTTTGCTTCGATGGCTTACACCTTGGTGCGCGAGATGGCGATCGATTTGGCGGTCAACTGGGCGCATTTTTGGGTAAGCATGGCAGGGCATTGGGCAACATTGTGTCTGATGCGCTACAAGAAAAAATGGGCGTCACCGTTTAATTTCATTAAATTTCGCCTTTCCCTTTTGCGTTATTTTCACTTCGCGTCTTCGGTCTGTGTTTTCACTTAATCATGGCTAGAGGACGCGTAGTTTGGGCAAACTGCGTTCCCATTATCCCTTATGATTAATCCGTACAACAGCCTGTAAGTAAACAAATTGTTAAACTCTATCAAGAGCGAGACAGATTCACTTTGTTGCTTTGCTTATAGTTGCACTTGGTTAAGTAGTACTCATTGAGGGCAACACCATGCAAAATAGCACTGTATTCTCTAGGCAACTGGCAATGGATATCAGCCATTCCTCGCTATTGGATGAATTTAAGAAAGCCACACTTCAATTGCGCCTGCATGAACTGGAAGCGCAATCTCTCAACATTCTTTTCGCAGGCCCGCAAGGCGTTGGTAAAACCGCCACTATAAAAGCACTCTTTGGAGATGACTTGGTGGGTGATGCATTATCCGAACAAACCGCGTCGAATTCATTAGAAGTTAGCCGTTACGAGAAGGGTGGTCTTGTGGTGTGGGATTACCCCGGACACACAGGTCACGCAGAGCAAGATGCTTTGCTAGACATGCAATTGGGTGCGACCCTAACGGAGTGTGACGGCGACGGCACCCCCCTTATTGACATGGTTGTCGTGGTGCTAGATGCGGCTGAAAGAAACCTCAATAGTGGCTATCGTCTAATTTGCGAGGTAATCGTGCCAGCGTTAGGCGATCAGTTTGATAGCCGTTTGGTCGTGGGTCTGAACAAAGTAGATGCGGCGAGTTACGGCTACGAATGGGATTTCGCAATGGATACGCCATCACCAGAAGTGGAAATTTGGCCAGAAAGCACCGCTTCTTTGTTGCGTCACTGCATGTTGGATGAGTCAGGGCTTGAAATCGCGCCGGTGTGCTACGCTGCAGAGTTTGCGCGTAAAGACGATATTGCACGTCCTTTCAACTTGTTGAAATTGGTTAATGAGATGGTGTCAAAACTGCCAATTGAGAAAAAGCTTATGGTGTTTGATGCGCCACTAAACAACAAAACCATGGCTTGGCATGAGAGTGATGATCGCATCAATTACCTCGTGCAAATGGAAAATAACCTTTTTGATCTGATTTATGAAGGCGCAAAAGATGGCGCAAGGTTTGGCGGTTTACTCGGCGCGTATTTGGGTAAACAGGGCCGAGAGTTGGGCTATTTGGTTCGTCGTAACGTTCGTCGAACGCTTCATCAAGAATAAGCCAGCCCAGCCATTTAAAGCGCGCTAATTTTGCGCACCCATTAGGCCATGCTAGTTAAGGCCGGCAACGTAACAAGAAGTAGAAAGGGAGCACAGTGGCTCCCTTTTTCATTTGCATCAGATCTGTTGTGCATCGTCTGACGCGCTTAAAGCGTAGAACAAAGGAATCTAATCGTCCCAGTTGAAGTCACTGACTCGTTCATCGGCAATATAGAACAGCAAATCATTCGGTTTGACTTCCGCTTCAAGTGCCGGGTTCAGCTTCACTTGATCGTCACGTCGAATACCGATAAGTGTTGCATCATGCTGTTGCTTCATTCGCATAAACAGCTCGCTAACCGTGGTGTATTTGGCATTACCAGGGTAGGTGACGGCGTATTGAGTCATGCCTTTTCGTGTATTCAGTAACTCATGATGCAACTCTGACGAGCCGGGGTCGACCGCCGATTTTGCCATCATCTCAACAGACACCGATGGGATGCATTCTGCTTTCGGGCAATGGCTCTTAAGGAGGTTACTCAGCACTTCCTCTTGGAAGTACGCCAGAATGTGAGCATCAGGGTTTTTGCTGGCACAGAATAACGCCGCCGCAAATGTGATGTCGTCTTCTGGGTTATCAATGATGATGCAACTTGCGTCCTCATATCCAGCTCGCGACATCGCGACCTCGTCGGTGAAGCTGGTGGTTCTAACAAAATCGATTTCTTTCGGCAATGGATTTTGAATCTCAGCACGCACACACAATACAATTGGGCGCTTGTCTTTTTCCTCATGAAGCAACATGTCGATAAGGTGTAGGGTACGGCTTTCATTCCAGCCCAAAATCAAAATGTGTCCTGACACGTCAACGCTCCTTCTTCCCAGTAATCCTCTACGCCAAAATTCAATGGCAATGCCAGCTAAACGACCGACCCCAATAGCAAAAATACTTAAGCCGCAGGGGATCACGAACAAGGCGACAATCCATTTTCCTGCAACTGTTTGTGGCGACATATCGCCATAGCCGACCGTCGATGCGGTCACGAGTAAATAGTAAACATAATCAACAAATGGCGACGTGAGCGCTTGCTCACCGGCAAGCTTAAGCAAAACCCAACTTATGACGGCGTAAGCCACCACCGCTGTTAGAACATGTTTTCCACTTAAACGCTGAAATTGAGAGGTGATCCATCGGCGAACCATGTACCACTTTGTCATCAGACGTCTTCCTTTACGTGTTATTTCAACTAGCCACATACTATAACAGCCTAATCGAGATGCTAATTTCTCAATACTGCTGACTGTGAAAAAGTTCTCATCTTAGTGCTGGAAGCACAGATAGTTTCCCGCTAATGTCGAAGAAAAAGCGAAGCCAAATACGCTAGGTATAAAAAGCAAAGCTAAAAAGTTAAGAGAGGCGGCGATGAGCGATAACAAGTACCTTGATGAGTATTCAGAAGATAGCTTTTGGACGAAAGCTCGCAACTTTGCGCAAAAAGCGGGTTATGACGTATTGGAGAAAGCGTTAAAGCTCTACTATTCGGCGACGGATGAGGACACACCAAAGTGGGCGAAAACCACAATATTTGCAGCGCTGGGGTACTTCATCACCCCAATAGATGCCATTCCAGATCTCACGCCCGCCGTGGGCTTTTCAGACGATCTGGGTGTACTTGTTGCGGCTGCCGCGGCGGTTGTGATGCACGTGAAAACGGAGCACAGCGAGAAAGCGTCAGAAAAGCTCGATCATTGGTTTAGTAAACTCGATTAAGGGAAATCCCATGAAAGGAACGCGTATTAACTTAACGCATGCATTTGAAAAAGTGTCATTTCTGGAAGGGCGAACGCCTGAGCATGCGCTGAGTAATGAAGGTGAGGAAGCGTTTGCGACACTATCACCGTACCGCGATGGGGGTGTGTTCATTGCTTACTATGATGGAAAAAGCGAATGGGAACGTCATCCAGGTGATGAACTGGTGCAAATCATTGAGGGGCAAACCACGGTATTTCTATTAGAAAATGGCGAAGAGCGTCCTGTCTCGTTGTCGGCGGGCGAAATGATTGTGGTGCCTGAAATGGTATGGCACAGGTTCGATACGCCCAATGGCGTTAAGGTGCTCACCATTACCCCACAGCCAACAGAACACAGCATTGAGACCCCGGTAACGTATGGTTGAAAGTGTTTGATGAACAGATACCGGTGACTTTGGTTAAATGTCGCTACCCGTGAGTGAATTGAGGGCGTAGAATGCCAGCCCTGCAATTTCCAGACAGCACCGATTAGGCTTTCACATGGCAAAACCGAGCAAGACATCTTCACAACAGAAAAAGGGACTTCATCCTCGCAACCCGCACAGAGCGAGATATGACTTCCCTGCCTTAGTAAAAAGCACGCCTGCGCTGAGTGCGTTTGTGAAGAAAAACCCGTTCGGAGAACTGTCGGTGGATTTCTCTGATCCTGACGCAGTGAAAACTTTAAACAAAGCGCTGTTGAGCCATTTCTATCAAATTAGCTTTTGGGATATACCTAAAGGCTATTTATGCCCACCGATCCCGGGGCGTGCTGACTATCTACACTATCTTGCAGATCTATTAGCAGAAACCCATCACGGTAAAATCCCTAAAGGCAAACAGATCAAAGGTCTGGATATTGGCATGGGCGCGAACTGCGTGTATCCGATGGTTGGGCATCGTGCTTACGGTTGGCAATTTGTGGGGGCAGACATTGACCCTGTGTCGGTGAAAGGCGCTAAGCTGCTGGTGGAAGCGAACTCTTCACTGAAAGGCGGCATTCAATGCAGATTGCAGAGTAACCCAGATAACATTTTCACCGGTATGATCAACGCCAAAGAGCGTTTCGATTTCACTCTGTGCAATCCGCCATTTCATACCTCAATGGAAGAAGCGACTCGAGGCTCAGAGAGAAAAGTTCGCAATCTTGCTGCTAACGCCCGTAAAAAAGGCGCAGACACACGCCCATCTCACGCTATGTCACATGCAAGTGCGAAAGGGGTAAGCCAAGGGAAGGGGAAACCTGTACTCAATTTCGGCGGACAAAATGCCGAGCTTTGGTGCCCCGGTGGGGAAGCGGCATTCATTAAACGTATGATCGAACAAAGTGCAGACTTCAAAACCCAATGCTTATGGTTCACCACCATGGTCTCGAAAAAAGAGAATCTGCCTGCCATCAAGCAAGCGTTAAAAGCGGTGAAAGCGAAAGACATTCGCGTGATTGAAATGGCACAAGGGCAGAAGGTTACCCGAGTGGTTGCGTGGACGTTTTTAAGTACAGAAGCGCAAGCTGAGTGGTGTAGTGGCTGGAGTGAGTAAACTTGGTCACAGAAGCTATGGTCACAGAAGCTATGGTCACAAAAACCATGGCCTCAAAAAACATGGCCACAGAAAACAAGAAGACTGATCAATCAACGCGGCGATGAACTCGCCGCGTTTTTGTATCTGAGTGTTGTCTTGGCTTCTCGCGCCACCCAATCACTTATCAACGATGATTGAATAACTGATTCCGTCTTAATCCACCACAAACAGCTTGGCACCAACCTCGGTGGACGAGCGGTGTGCTTCGGCGTTGTCTGCGACTTGATAGCTCATTCCGGGTTTGAGGACGTGGATACTGCCGTCTTCAAGTTCGGTGGTTAGTTCGCCGGACAAACAAAACAGAATGTGCCCTTTAGAACACCAATGATCAGCGTGATAGCCAGCTGAGTATTCGACGATTCGAACCCTTAAGTCGCCGAAGTGTTGAGTTCGCCAGTATGCTACGCCTGTTTCCCCTGTATGCTCGGTGGGCGTGATCGCCTCCCAATCCGTTGTGCCAAATGGCAAGTCTTTCATTTCCATTCGTATATCTTCCTTGTGTTTTGCGATGTTCATTGTTGAGAGCATACAAAGCGAAAGCAATCAGGATAAACCTTCTTTGACTCTGCATTCATCGCCAGTCTTGCATTTGAAAGGCGTGGGATCAATAGGTGGTATTTTGTTCATCATCACTGTAATGAGTTGAAAATAAATGAAAAGGGAGAAAGAGGCATAGTGTTTCAAATTGAACACGGCAAAACGTCGTGATTGTTGCGGTTTGATACTAGCTGATGCAGTGAGGCAAGGATGATAAAAAGGTACTCGCCTAGCCCTTTGTCAAAGCGAGTTTGGACGACTTTTTAACAGTGGGTGTTTGCTCACCTTTACGCGCTATATCCCTGACAAAAATGTTGTCTTTTTTGCAGATTAGAAGTACATAGTTACTAACTTTATCTTCTTGGTTTTGATGTGGACAAATTGCTCAAAAAGCTGCCGTTTTTCATGGCATTGCTTATTGTGTTACTTAGCAGTTACGCCATTGGTGTGATTGGGTTAAGTGATGCAAAAATTGCCAATAATAGAGCGATTAGCCAGCAATCTACGCCAGACACTAAAATTGATACGTTTGCGTCTCGAACTTCGCTGCCGCGTGTTCTCTATTCCGCATCACGCCAGCCTAAAAAGCAGGGGGTGAATTGGCCGTTGATGCTAGCGTCTAATACAGGAGTGTTGGCGCTAAATATTACACTTTATGGATTACCTAAAAACCATCTTTTGTTCGATAGCCGCCGCCTTGCAGGCTGGCAAGATGCCAATCTTCAGTTTCGCTTTATTCATTCCCGTTAGTCACGTGTTTGCGTTGCTATTCGCCGATGTATGACATCGTCAGGCTTTCAAAAACGCACAAATAGTTCCAATGATCCTCGTAACGCGCATTTCTTGAACTTTGGTATTTTGGAGAAACCATGTTTGAAGCCATTCAAGAAGTTTTAGTGGCCATTTGGCACCAAGACTTCGACGCTCTGCTAGCACCTGGCAGTGCTACCCTTATCTACATCATTGTGGCAACGCTGATCTGCTTGGAAAGTGGCTTTTTACCCGCAGCGCCTTTGCCATGCGATAGCATCGTTGTCCTAGTGGGAACCTTGTCAGCCGTGGGTGTGCTTGACCCGTTCTTTTCATTCCCGCTACTGATTATCGCGGCGGCGATGGGTAGCTGGTTTGCGTTTATGCAAGGGCGCTGGCTAAATCGACTGCCTCTTGTTCAGTCATGGCTGAAGCGAGTGCCAGAAAAACAAATGCTAACTGTTGATGCATTGCTTTGTCGTCATGGCTTGGTAGCGTTGTTTGTCGCACGTTTCGTTCCCGGCGTACGTTCTGTGCTGCCGATGATGATGGGAATGCGTGTGAATGAGGTGCCTCGTTTCCATTACTTCTCATGGTTAAGTGCAACCATGTGGGTATGCCTGCTTTCCGGTCTCGGGTTCCTGTTGCCATCGTTGCCTGAGCCAATTAGCCGCTTAGTGACAATGGGTTTGATGGCGGCGCCAGTCATTACGTTGTGTATCGCTACTCTGACTGCATTGACATGGCGCATTCGCAAAGCAATGCGTCCTGATTTGAAGCCGTCGGTTTAACTGAACGAATTCAAGCTTGGTTTCTTTACTTAAAGAGCATGCGTAAAAATTGACATGAAAAAGGCAGGTATGAAACCTGCCTTTTTTGCATCTAAACCACGGAGAGTGACTCTGTTATTTGATGGTGACACGTTCAATAACAATCGGGTCCATCGGCACATCGTCATGTCCTGCAACGCGAGTGGTCATGGCGTTGCCGATATTGTTCACCACGTCCATGCCTGCTGTCACTTTACCGAATACCGCGTAACCCCAGCCTTGGTTGGTGGTGGCGGTGTAATCTAAAAAGTGGTTGTTTTCTAAGTTAATAAAAAACTGCGCGGTTGCTGAATGTGGCGCATCAGTACGTGCCATTGATAGCGTGCCAATAACGTTCTTTAAACCACGATTTGCTTCATTGACGATAGGCGCGTGAGTGGACTTCTCTTTCATTTTTGCAGTGAAGCCGCCGCCTTGGATCATGAACCCTTTGATCACGCGGTGGAAGATGGTGTTCTCGTAGAAGCCTTCTTGGCAATACTTCATGAAGTTCTTAGAAGTGACTGGCGCTTTGTCCATGTCTAATTCGATTTCAATATCGCCATAGTTTGTCGTGAAGATAATCATTGGGGTGACTCATTGCTAAAAATGAAAAGGGCGCAGTATATACCCAAACAACGTGAAGATGCAGGATTCAGCGAGGTTTACTGATGAATATAAACCGTGCTCAGTCAAGAGGACTGAGCACGGTTAGTCTTAATGGTCACGGTGGCTAATGGCTGGTATTTGGCTGCTCTGAAATTGCATCCGTTTTGTCGTTTACGTCATCGTCCAGTTCGCCTTCGTGGAACTTGTGTCCTCCTGAGATATAGGTGTACATCACAGGGAGTACAAACAAGGTGAACATGGTGCCCACAGCGAGACCAGCCACAATTACCAAGCCAATGTTGTAGCGTGATGCAGCACCTGCGCCGGTGGCGTATAGCAGCGGGATTAACCCTGCTATCATGGCAGATGTTGTCATCAGAATAGGGCGTAAGCGCACGGTGGCGGCTTCCACAATGGCTTCCTGCTTCGAAACTCCTTTCATGATTTGTTCTTCTTTCGCCACTTCACACATCAAAATGCCATGCTTGGTGATAAGCCCAACCAAGGTAATCAAGCCGACCTGCGAGTAAATGTTCATAGAAGTTTCGCCTGAGATATGTGTCCAGCCCAACGCAATTAACGCACCACTGATGGCGAGCGGCACGGTGAACATGATCACCAACGGGTCACGCACGCTTTCAAACTGGCTGGCAAGTACAAGGAAAATAATTGCTAATGCCAGTGCGAACGTTAGATAGAGCGAACTTCCTTCTTCTACGAATTGTCTCGCTTCACCCATAAATGAATAGGTGTAGCCTTGCGGCAAATCGGTCACCGCAAGGTTTTCTAGGAAGCTAATGGCATCTCCCATTGCGACATTAGGAGCGGGAACACCTTCAATTGAAATCGAGTTCATCTGATTGTAGTGAGGCAAGGATTTGGCTTGTCCATTCACTTCAAAGCTCACCAAGCTAGAGAGTGGAATGGCGGCACCATTTTGCGCCGTCACATAGAACTGATTGATAAGGTGCGGGTTGGCGCGGTCGACACGTTCAACTTCTGGGGTGACCTCATAAGAGCGTCCATCAATGTTCACGCGGTTAATGTAACCACCGCTCATCATGGTGCCTAATGTCGAGCCGATAGCTTGCATGGTGACGCCATATGCGCCTGCGGCTTCGCGGTCAATGGAAAGTTGCACTAAGCCTGAGTCATATTTTAAGTTCACATCGGAATAAACAAACAAAGGGCTGGCTTTCACCTTCTCCAATATTTTGCTGCCGATGTTATATAAGGTTTCAAAATCCGCAGGGCTTGTAATAACAAATTGTACGGGCAAACCGCCTGATGCTCCTGGTAACGAGGGCATTTGATAGGCTGTCGCATTGATGCCCGGTATTTTCTTGGCTGCTGCGTTGATTGTCGCTGAAATTTCCTTTTGGCTTTGTGTACGGTCACTCCAGGGGATCAATGGTCCTATTGCAATACCTTGGCTGCTGGTGGGCACACCAATCATGGCGAGTGAGGCCTCTGCTTGAGGTTGGTCAGAGATGATTTTACCGATGAGCTCCATATTTGATTGGATGTAGTCATTGTTTGATGTCGAAGGCGTACTGCCAATCACTACCACTACACCCTGATCTTCATCCGGAGCGAGTTGTGACGGGATGAAGGAGAAGATGATGGGCAAAGACACCAACACTAGTATTGCGAATACGACGACGACTGGTTTTCGGTCAAGCACAGCGTGAAGGGCGCGTTCATAGCGCTTTGTGAGTCCGCCTAGAACGCGTTCAACAGTGGCTTCAAACTTGCTCGGTGTCTCATGATGTTTGAGTATTTTCGAACACATCATTGGTGAGAGTGTTAATGCAACAAAACCTGAGATAAACACTGAACCTGCCAATGTTAACGCAAATTCTTTAAACAAGGATCCGGTGACGCCGCCCATCAATGCGATGGGCGCGTAAACCGCTGCCAGTGTGATGGTCATCGAGATCACGGGAACGGCAATCTCACGCGTGCCTTCAAGCGCCGCTTTAAATGGGGGCGTGCCCATTTTGATGTGGCGGTCGACGTTTTCCACCACCACGATGGCATCATCCACCACCAATCCTATCGCCAATACCATGGCGAGCAAGGTCATCAAGTTCAGTGTGAAACCAAAGGCCTGCATCACGACCATGACGCCAATCAGTGATAAGGGAATCGTCACGATAGGGATGACAACAGCACGGAACGAGCCGAGGAACAGAAGAATCACAATAATGACGATCACTGCCGCTTCAATAATGGTTTTTACCACCTCATCGATGGAGTCGGTAATGGCGAGCGTGGAGTCGTACAACACCTCGGCTTTGATGGTGGAGGGGAGATTACGTTTTATCGAGTCAAACTGCACGCGTATGCCCGCCGCGACATCAAGCGGGTTAGCCGTGGGCGTGGCGTTAATGCCAACAATAACCGCTTCTCGTCCATTGGCGAGTGCACGGGAACTGTCGCTGCTTTTGCTCAAGTTAACCTCTGCAACATCACGCAGCATGACTACCTGACCATTATCACTTTTTATGATCAGGTTTTTCAGTCCTTCAACCGTATCTACCTGACTATCAATGGTGCTGTTCAATACGGTAAAAAAGCTATTGAATTGGCCGACGGCGGATTGGTAGTTATTTTGCTGCAAAATACCAACAAGCTCAGACGTTGATATGCCATATTGCCCCAGTTTTTTCGGGTCTGGCCATATTCGAAGGGCAAACGGAGCGCCCCCCATCATAACGATGTTTGATACGCCGTTGACGGTTGATAGCTGAGGGTTAACCACGCGCTCTAAGTAGTCCGCTATTTGGCTAGAATTCAAATCACCACTAAAGAAAGAGATATACATAATAGAGGTGGTTGAGCCTGTCGATGAAGTTACCGAGGGGTCATAGGCTTCTTTGGGTAACTGGTTGGTGACTGAGTTAATCTGTGACAGCACATTTGCAAGCGCGGCTTCTGGGTTGGTATTGAGCATCATGTTCAACACAATACTCGAAGAGCCTAATTGGCTCGCGGAGGTCATAAAATCAAGGTTGTCCACCTGTGCGAGCGCTTGTTCAAGTGGCTGAGTAATGAAGCCTTCAACCAAGTTGGCATCGGCACCGGGATACGGCGTGGTTACGGTGATCACGGTATTTGTCATTTCAGGGTATTGGCGCACATGTAGATCTTTAAGTGCGTTCAACCCTAGCAACAGTAGCAGCACGCTGAGCGATGCCGCCATGACCGGACGATGTATGAAAATATCGGTAAATTTCATGTCCGGCTCCTTAAAGTTGCGGCATCTTGTCAGGCACCGAGATAGGGTTCGGGACAACGTCTACTTTGGCGTTGTTGCCCAAATTCAATATGCCTGTTGTCACGACTTCATCGTCAAACTTTAGATCGCCAGTGATCAACGCATCGTTACCGCTGCGTTGCGCTACATCAACGGTGACTTGTTTCACGCGTGTCTCATTGTCTTTCTTCTCGACAACGTACACGGAGTTGCCATAGAGGGCGAAAACGATGGCGGTTTGAGGGACAACAAATTGATCATCAAGATTGGAGAGTGAAATATTCACGTCGGCGAACATGCCGCCTCGCAATGAGCGATCATCATTTGGCAGTTCAGCCTGCACCGCCACTAAGCCTGTTTGGTTACTCACGACAGGCTCAATCGCATTGATCGCCCCTTTATAAGTGCGATCGGGGTAGGCTTCGACTGTCAAAGAGATTGCTTGCCCAATGCTGATGCTTCCTAGCTCTGCTTGCGGGACACTGAAACGAACTCGCATCACTGAAAGATCTTCCAAGCGAACGAGATCGGTTCCCACTGAAACATATTGGCCAAGGTTGACGTTTCTAATCCCCAGTAGCCCATTGAATGGCGCTTTGATTTCTCGCAGTGCAATGGTCGCTTGTAAGCTTTCAATGTTTGCTAGCATTGCCTGATATTTTGACTGCGCAGTTTCGACACTTTGCTCTGACACTGAGCGCTCTTTGTAGAGTTTGACGAGGCGATTGTAATCATCGCGAACGGAAGGAAGCTGCACTTGCTGGGCTTTCAAGTCTGCTTTTTGAACCGATGCATCCAGCTCAATTAACACATCCCCCTGAGATACTGAACCGCCATTTTTGAAGTTGATGGCGTTAACAATGCCAGACACTTCGTTGGACACATCGACGCCTTGATTGGGTTCAATAAAGCCGATGGCGCTGATGCTTTGTGGCCAAACAGTTGGGGAGAGTTTGGCAGTAGTGACGGGGTACACAGGCTCTGGCAAGTTAGCGAGTGTGTCTTTTATCTTATTGTTTACGACGAGGTTGAAACCAATCACTGTGCCGAAGGCAAGCACGACGATCACAATCATCCCTATTACCCACTTACTCATGTGTGATTCTCCATGCTTTTTCTTCTAGGGTGGCGAGAAAGTGCCAGCAGAAAGTGCCGGCGTAGTTGCAACACGGCTCACTTCGCCGACTGCGTGCTTTAAAAAGTATATGCTGCGAGTAAATTCGAAGTGTGTCCTTGTTGGGACGAAACGGCGGCAATGTGCCCGCACTTCTTTACACGTCATAGCGTATGAATTGACGTTCAATGAACGTTTATAAAAGCCATTGGGAGATGGGGCGTTGGCACGCGTAGGCTGGGAGTGCTATAAAATACAATCAAAAACAATGAATTGATTTTTTGTTTATTCTCAATGCGCCAATCTTAGCGCCTTAGTTGACCACCCCGTTAAGCAGTAAACCAATCAACATTGGACAAGGAGAATCTGAAATGGATATTAACTCGCTGCTGTTATTTGTGGTCGCTTGCCTTGCTATCAACATGATCCCGGGGCCTGATGTTATCTACATTGTGTCCAACACAATGAAGGGGAAAATGGCCACTGGCATGAAAGCGGCGTTTGGCTTAGGTGTTGGCTACTTTGTCCATACGCTTGCCGCGTGCTTGGGGCTATCAGCAATTATTCTAAGCTCTGCGGTCTTGTTTAGTGTCGTGAAGTGGTTAGGTGCTGCCTACTTAATGTATTTGGGTATCCAGTCTTTGCTCTCTATGTGGAAAGGGGGCAGTAAGGTGGTTTTGACTGAAGATGACGCTTTGGCATCAAACAAAAATGTGTTTTTGCAAGGCGTGATCGTGAGTGTATTGAACCCCAAGGTTGCGCTGTTCTTCCTCTCTTTCTTGCCACAGTTTATTGATACATCGACAGGATCTGCGTCGCTACAATTGCTAATGCTTGGCTTACTGTTCAGCGGGCTAGCGACAGTGATTAATGTGTTGTATGCCTCCATCGGCAGTTGGGCTTTCCGTCGACCGAATGCCCAACGCTATTCGCGAGCGTTGGAGGGCGTGTCAGGTGTGTTGTTGATTGGGCTAGCTGGCAAAGTGGCGATTAGCGATCGCTGATTGCAAAGAGAACAGTCGGTATTTGAAGACCGTTTGAAATCAAAGGGGTGGTTAACGCACTGGCCTAAGTTGAAGGTTGTTTTGTCTGATCATTAGTGTGATTGCTGACATTTAGAAGACAGCCATTCTAGCAATGAGAGTCATGGGAACAAAACGCTACTTCTCAGCATCTGGTGCCACAGGTTCAGGCGCTTCGGTTAGGTTTTGATAAGCGAAGGAGAGGGTGATCACAGCAAGAATGGTGACGACATAGCTAAAAAAGGTGAACAAAGCAGGAAGCGGTGAGAGGAGAGCGATAGGGACTAAGAATAAGCCAAAGATGAATGGTGCAATTGCAACGACACAGAGCATATACAGGGTTTTCTGAGCAGTGAGTTGCCATGCATAAGGAAACGACACGCCTTTCCCAAGTGCAATTGCTGGAAACACTATACATAAACGGCAAGATATAATTCCAGCAACAATCGCCAATACTCCCGCGACAAAACCGATAAGCGGTGTCAGCAAAAAGATCGCATAAACACCGAACCAAAGACTAAGATAATGAGCAAAAAACCACAGCTCTATCTTGCCAATGGTGAAACGCCCCCAGTGAGGGACGGAGTCTTCGCCCTTCAGTACAATGCGGTGGACGTTGATGGCGATGATTGAACTAAGCAAAGCCTCAATGAACATGACTGTCCAATTAAACAGTTCACTCTGTAATTCCATGGCAACTAGTTGCAACAATATCGCCAACAAAATCGGGATAATGGTGATGCGCAACAGCACCATTTTGTGCCTAACCGTGAACCTTAATGCCGCTGAAAGTGTGTCACCAAACATCGTGATATCCCTATCAAACTATTGTCTCAACTCGCTCTGTGAGCGACGAATACGCAGATAACTAAGCTAACGCAATTTACTTTTTAGCGGTTGCTCATTGCTAAGAAGGCATGAAGAAAAGCAAACACCTTTCAGATAAAAAGTGCTCACTGAATCAAACCTAGTTCGATCCTCGATCACACAAGGGACTTTCCGCCGACCACCAGAGATTTTGGAATTGACAATTTTCCTGTTATAAATGTTATGTTATAACATATCAAATAAAATTAGGCCGAGGTGTATATCCATGTCGTCAATTGCACTAAATAAATTACCGGTAACAGTGCTATCTGGCTTTCTTGGGGCGGGCAAAACCACCATCCTCAGCCATCTACTCAACAATGTTGACGGAAAGAAAATCGCCGTCATCGTGAATGACATGAGCGAAATCAATATAGATGCAGCGATAGTGAAAGACCAAGTATCGCTGAATCACAGCCAAGAAAAGCTCGTTGAAATGAGTAACGGGTGTATCTGTTGTACTTTGCGTGAAGATTTACTGGTTGAGGTTTCTAAACTCGCCAACAGCGGAAAGTTTGATTACCTCGTGATTGAATCTACAGGCATTTCTGAACCCCTTCCTGTTGCTGAAACCTTCACATTCACGGATGACGATGGCGTTTCACTTTCTGATGTAGCCGAGCTCGATACCATGGTCACAGTGGTCGATGCCGTTAACTTTCTGAAGGATTTTGACGAAGCCAAAGATCTCACCGAAACGGCAGAATCGCTGGGCGAGGAGGACGAGCGAAGTGTCGCCGACCTCCTTGTCGATCAAGTGGAGTTCGCCGATGTTATTCTGATCAGCAAGACAGACTTAGCATCACCAGACGAACTGCAGCGCCTAATCGCCATTCTAAAAAGCCTCAATACCCAAGCTGAGATCATCCCCATTGCAGAAGGCAAAGTGAAAATAGATGCGATCTTGAATACCCGCTTGTTTGATTTTGAACGTGCCCAACAAGCACCGGGCTGGTTAAAGGAAATGCGCGGTGAACATATACCGGAAACGGAAGAGTACAACATTGGTAGCTTTAGCTACTTGGCACGCCGTCCTTTCCATCCTGAAAAATTTCATCAATTCCTTCATCGCACAGAAAGCTATGGAAAGTTGCTGCGTTCAAAGGGGTATTTCTGGCTAGCTTCCCACCCTGACTTTGCATGGCAGTGGAGCCAAGCTGGTGGTATGGCGCGATATGGCGCAGCGGGACTCTTTTGGAAAGCCGTACCTAAGGACGAATGGCCGACAGACAGCGATTACCTTGAATCCATTCAAAAGCAATGGATAGAACCTTTTGGCGACAAGCGTCAAGAGCTTGTTTTCATCGGGCAAGGGTTAGATCAAGCTCAAATGGTGTCCGATCTCGATGCGTGCCTATTGAGCGACGATGAGCTTTCTCTAGGCCATGCACACTGGAAAGGCATAACCGACCCTTTCATCAACACGGAGTGACCACATGTATTCTGATCTTTCATCTTCACAAACAACCCCAATGGCGCATCGCTTGACAGAAATACTCACACGCAGAGAAGCCATCGGAACGTGTCCTACTGTGTTAGGTGATATCTACCGTGACGACACCAACATTGCGGTTTGGGAGCGAGAGCTTCCTGAGGCCGTTCAAAATGCCGTCAGCGCGTTGGTCATTGAGAAGCCCCATTACCGAGCGTCAATGAATGTCACGCCAGACAATGTACGTGAAAGCTTAGAGGAATCCCTCGATCCGCTGTTGCATCAAATGTTGATCAACGACATTGAGCTACTGGTGAACATGTTCTGCTGCTTGTTTGATCTCAAACGTGCAGGCTTGCGGTTAACGGTGATAGATAAAGCCATGTGTCCCCGTTTTCACACCGATAAAGTCCCTTGTCGCTTGGTCACCACGTATCAAAACGTCGCGACAGAATGGTTACCTCACAACGTAGTTGACCAATCCAAGTTAGGAGTGGGAAGTGATGGTAAGTCGGACAACGAATCAGGGTTATTCAATGGCAAGGAAGATATCCGTCAGCTTCACTGTTTTGATGTTGCCTTACTCAAAGGCGAGAGCTGGGAAGGAAACGAAGAGGCTGGCCTTGTGCATAGGTCCCCAGCACACGAACCAAGCCAAAGCCGGTTGCTTTTAACGCTCGATTTTGCGGATTGACCGAAAGGGTCAGATTCGAGCAACGGGCATGGCGCACACAGCCCTTGTTGGGGAAAGTTTTAGTATCAAATACTATAGCTCAGGAATCCTACTCTAGAAGCCATCGCTGAGACCGACAAAATGCTTCACCAATAGCGAATTCCAGATAGTCATTTCTGGTTGTGCGAGAAGCGTTAGAGATGAAAAGTATTACGTCACACTAAATCTTAGTGTCGTTTTTAGCTTTTCAGGTGCAACCTTGCGCACGTCAGAGATATAGAGTTCACGATGGATCTTAGAGTGGCGAATCAGTCCTTGTTGCTCGGCGAACGCTTCCATAATGGCAAAGGTGGCTGGCTCATCGTCAAATGACCCTAAATGCATCATCTGCACACACTTACCTTCTGAAATTGACTCATACAGCACTTGTTCGAGTAGTGGGTTTGCTTTTTTCTTTTTGGCTAGTTCCAGCATCTCGACAAAGAATTTTTCCGTCACAAAATCGGGTTGGCGGATCATCAGTTTAAATATCAAGTCATCTTTATTGATGGTGCCGTTAAAATCTTTCTTTGCCTCATCAGTAATATCCCACACGCCCTCCAACGGATAGACGGTGTAGTCCATATAATCTCGTGGGGCAGGTACCAAATTTTTAAGGGTCATTTTGATGGTATAAGCGGTCGCATAGAGTGCCTCTATATAGCCAGTGAACTCTGATGAGTTGGGATTGCCCCGTCCGCTGATGGTGATGAACTTCATCTCTCCTATATTGATTATTTCTGGTTTCGCTTTGGGTAGGTAGAGAGATTTTTCGGCTTTACGCCATTCGTGTTTCTGCATAGTGGGTGTCAAAAAATGAGCTTTGAAGTAGTTTGACCATTTTTGGAAAGAAGAGTCAAATCAGGCATGTCATAACTGGTGATATGTTCTTTTAATAGCAAGTAGCGAAACTGCGTTTCGCGTGTCATTCGGGATACTTTTCACCAGCAACCACGGCTCGTTTGCGCTTTGGCAAAGAGCCGAGACGCCGTATGCTTCTTGTTGGGACGGGTATGATGTTGTTCTTCACGTCCTGATTTATTCGATAACAAACGTTTCCGCATATCCTAAATTGTCTTTTAGAAACTCTATCGGCCCTTCAAACGTGACTAAATGTATACTCCCAAACTGATTACCACCTTGTATTACATAAGCAACCGCTTTATGAGTGCCATTATTATAATCTCCGTAAATTTGAAGGCAGTTATACCCATTAATATCGATGCTCGCTCCTTCTATATTTTGCACACCCTGCATTTCCCAATTACCAGCAATAGAGTTTGCAGCTGATTCTAAAGTATGATTTTCATGTTGGAATACATTGAGAGTGAATATTGAACCACCATCTGAATACTGCAGATCCTGAGCAACACCTTCCGACACTGCATCGCGGAATCTTAAGAAAGTCTCTGGTAAATAAATGTACCCTATTTTTGAACTACCTACCATTTTTGTCATTAAACCACTTCCTTCATTTTTAATGTTTGTAACGCTGTTGTTACCATCTCTAGTGCTGGTAGACTCTTGTACAATACACCCTGTTGTTGCTGTAAGAAAAACAAACAAAAGAAGTGGGGTTAAGCTTTTATTAGGTTTTTTAAAACACATTTTAATCGGATGTGTAGTCGTATTTGTCATTCGAATATCTTCATTTTAGATATATGCCAATATGTTACTTTCATAGCGATAAAAAATATCACCTATGAAAGTAGATTCCTGCTAGTTTAGAAACGTTTTTTTGTTTCTAATGCTGAAATAATTCTTTCTTCTCTCTGATACTCCTTCGCTAAAGAGAGTGACAAATCTGTAGAGGCACCACCCAAAACTAAGATATCTACGATATTCCTAAGATTGCGCTCCAACGCCCAGATAAGTGGCGTCTTTCCACTTTCATCAACAGCATTGGTGTCACCTCCTAATGAAATGATGCTCTTAACACACGCCTCTCTTCTCTTACAGTCATACTCTTCATCAGCCACGATCGATTGTATCAATGCCGTCATTCCATAATCATCAGTTGAATTTATATCGATTTCTTCACTAAGCACCTCTAAGAAACTGCTTTTCAAGTGAAATGCAGCGAGTAGAAGCAAGTTTCTTCCTTTCTCAATGTCGACTAATTTAGCGCCAGATTTTCTTAATTGTTTATATAGCTTTAACCCTAACTCTTCATCTTCTCGAAATAGTGAATAGTAGAGTGCATTCTCGCCATATTTGTTAATTTTGGTGAGATCGATTTGGGATTCCAATATTCGATTAACAAAATATATATCACTTTGCTCAACAGCCAGCATTAAAGGTGTAGATCCAATACTATTCTCTTGAAGATCTAAATCTGCTCCTAATAAAATTAATGTTTCAAAGATTTCTTTGCGCTGTTTAAGTACCGATAAATGAAGTGGTGGGAATGAGTGTATTAAATTATTTTCATCTATTATTGGGAAGTTGATATTTGCACCATATTTAACTAACATCCTCAATATATTAGACTGGTTACTTTCCACTCGAGACTTTAAATCATAGGAAGCAGTACCAATAGATGCCAACGTTGATGCAGTATAGCCTTCATTTGAAAATGCATTTGGGTTCGCGCCTGCTTCTAACAATGTCTTTACACATTCTTTGGATCCATAATGTGATGCAGACATCAATGGGGTAAAATGGTCAGCATTACAATATTCCTCTATCTTAGCACCATTTTTAATAAGAACTTCTACTGTTCTCGCTCTAGATGCTGGAGGAATGTTCGGATAATTAGATATTGCTTTATGAAGTGCAGGGGAATTGTCAAACCCTCCGATGGCATGAATATCTGCTCCTTTCATCAATAACCATTCTACGACTCTTGATAATCCAGCCTTAGAGTACGCGAGAAGAAAGTTATCATAGGGGGTGCTTCTAGTTTCCAAATCAAACGGTTTTTTATTCCAAAAGAAATCAAAAATTTCCACAAGCAACATTTCTTGCTCATCTGTATATGATCCTAGATTATATCTATGAAGTTCTAATAATGGTGTTTCATTTTCGCCACCACCCGCCTTTTCAACATCAAAGCCATTTCGATAAAAACACTCAAGAAGTGGCAGGTCTACATACAGATGGCTTGTCATTTTAAAAGAAATATTTTGTAGTAAAGAACTATCACAAGAATACCCTTCACCAGCGTTGACTATAGTTACTTTTCCGCGATAATTTATATCTTCGCCGAGACTGACATAGAAATCTATGGTGTCTATTAACTCATCTATGCCTTTTCTTTTGTTTTTATAGAGACGATCAAACCTAACCCCTGATATGAAATAATGGAGTAGTGAGTATTCTCGATCGTTATCTGGAAATTTATATGTTTTGTTTACTAAATGCTGGTTACGTTCAAATAGCTTCATATAAGTTGTAAAACACATACTCCTCTCATTTGGCGTAAAACCGAAGGCTTGCATGTATGTTAGTTTTACATCAGGGTGACACTCCAAAATATAGTCAATAAGAACATCGCCATCCTTTATGTCATAGATAAAGAAAAGGTCGAGTATAGAACCTTCTTCATTATACTTGTCAAAGAAATACTTGTAACCAGGATTGTGATCTATTAGCTTTTTCTTATGTGAAATGGCTACATATTTAGATATGAGGAAATGTATAAGATCTTTCCCTTGTGGTATGAAGTTTTTGTTTTTCTCAAGTAAATGTATCGGTATTACTAATTTATTATCCCTTCGGATAATATATTCAAGAACCGTCTGATTAGTTCCATTGATTGAGTAAGACTCTTCTAAATTCAACCCAGCGTTTAGAAGCAAGTCCATAATAGTCTTACGTTCCGATTCTGTGAAATCATGAAAACTCCACTCATACATTGCTTGTATAATAGCATTTCCATATATGTCTTGATAATTTGGATTTCCTCCTACATCCAATAGTAGCCTGATTAAAGGTAATTGAAATTTGTTAACTGCGGGTAACAAAGCGCTAAATCCATTACATTCAATCTCTGCTCCTTGCTCTACTACAAACTGTATTAATTTTCTGTCCATTTCAGAATAAATTAAAGAAAACAAGAGATTTGCATTATCACCACCATCAGAAAGTTCTGCTTCTGTATAAAGGACATTTATATTCCCACCCAAACTTATGAAGCTAGCAATAAGATCTATTTTATGCTTGACTCTGAAATCATTAAATACTAAATGATCAAGCACATCCCTGTTTAAATTTTGACACATTTCTAAACAGGCTGATGTCTCTGAATAGTTTTTTGCTGAAAATATCTTTTTATCACTTGGAGGAGGTGCTAACCCTTTCAGCATTGATATTTGCTTTTCAGTTAATGTCGAATAAATCTTCTCTTCACAGCCTTCGTAAGAATCAAGCCTTTTTGATGCCTCAAACATTATTTCTGGTTTATCTTTACAGAAGTTATAGATCTCATCAAATAAAGTAACTTTACCTGATCTTTCCTCTTCAAGAACAATGCCTTTTTCATCTACAAATAACTTTATCATTTCAGTCATGGCAAATTCATTACAACATTGCAATTTTATAGCTAAACTAAATAGATCGCGTAAATCTCCACCATGATCACTCAGAATCTTTCTCGTTACATCAATTGTATTGCATCCAATTATGCATGCTTCAGACGGCGTGAAAAAATCACTGGGGTTGCAACTAATCCCTAATTCATCTAACTCTTGTAAAAAATCAACTTTGAAATTTATGTTGTCATTTAATAAAATGTTTTGATAAAACCCGATGCTAGCGTTATTTGTATTACAGTCATTAAAATTTAATGCGACAGCGGTTGGTATGTCTTGTTTGCCAAATGAATACTTAAATGTATTAAAATTCGCCCCTTTTTCTGTAAGAAACTTTATAACTTGAATGTTTTTTAAATCCTTACATATCTCATCTAAGTTGATTTCTACTCGATGATAAAAGATGGGCTCTAACTCTATTAGATATTTTATGCTTTCTAAGTTCTCTACTTTAATCGCGTATTCTAGGGGCGTACACTCCATTCGGATTTTCTTATCTACAATGATTTTTTCATTCACATTTTTTTCGTCGACCCTTTCCTTAAGGTCATCTAAATTAGCTTGGGTAGTGGTTAAAATAATTTTTTCTAGAGAGAACTTATTTCGATTATCTAGTTCTCTTCTCAAAAATTTGCTAAAAAAACCCATCTTAATAAACTCCTTTTATATGTATGTTTAGCAAAAATAGAGCATTTTAATATGGCAAGAATTTTTGCATTTTTGTGTGGAAATGGTTATAAACCTTACGAGTGTCAGGCTTTTAGTGAATTAAAATCGTAAGTTGAATATTTTCCTATCCAGCTCTGGCAAAGTTTTATAAATATGGCTCAGGCCGCCTATATCCGAGTCATTTCCCTGTGTAGTGCTCTGGTTATTCTATTTGTTAGGCAGTTGAGTGATCATTATTGGTTCTGAGTTAACTTTATACGCTCTGCTTCTTCCTTAATCATTCGCTGTAAAACGTGCGCATTCTCCATCACTCTTTTCTGACCGATTTCAGCACCTTTTGCTGTAAGTTGTGCCGTCATTTGTATTGATTTTTTACCTGTCGGTGTTTTAAAGAAGGCTATCAGTTCCTTCATTTCCTCTTCGGTATAAGTATTCATGTATAATTCGGTAAAACTATCTCTTAGGCTTTCACCACTCATATACTCTGAAAAAAATGCTCTCATTGTGCCTTCGAACGGTTTCATTTTTGGCTGAGACTTCATCTGTAATTCAAGCGTTGCGTTTATAGATTCAGACAATATCTTATTAATTTCCATTACATCTAAAAGTTCATTTGCTGTTTTTTCATGAGAGTTAGCCCATACACTTGTTGAAAATAAAAGTATGACAACAGCTAACCAATTTTTTAAATTTCTCATATTGTCCCTTGGTAATATAACTTAGTAGTTAACGTTAGTTATATGTTTTGTATAACTAACTGAATCTATTGATCGTGAAGTCAAAGGTTAAAAATACAATCAGAAATTGGTTATTTGACACCATGGTCTCTTGTTAAGCGCTATCTGCCAATAATTGACTGACTAGGGTTAACATTGTCCAAACATTCCCTTTCTCGTATGACTCTACCTCTTCATTACCACCCAAGAATGGATATGGTCTGGGTATGTACACTTCATCTTCATTTAAAATACCGATAAGCTTACTAATCTCACGAACATGATCTTCATTCAACACGAAATGTTTAAAACCCTCCTCTTGAAGTATTTCTTGTTCGAATTCAGATGTAGAATTGAAGGTTCCATAAGACTTAGCCGCTGCTTTGAATGGGTAAAAAACCGCATAGTCAGATTGGCTAGGGCTAAATAGGAAAACATGACCAAGGTTTGAATAACCAACAATTTTCTCATACAGAGGGTAATCTCTGATCCAATGACCGATCGCATTTGAGCTGACTGGCTCTATGATTTTGTAACATTCCAACTCTCTCAATACATGCTCCGTTTAAAATATTATCCAACTGATAAATGATGACCGATGTGACTGTAGGGCTTCTCCTAACACGTTCACAATATTGGTCTTAACTGGATATGTCACGATTCAAGATTGAGAAAATGCCCAATTTTTCGACCATGTTTTGAAGCGGTTGATCCGACCTTAGACTAACCGTGTATTGAACGAGATGATTGAAACAACAATAGAGGCATTTTACGAATGGTACAGATTTGTCATTTGGTTCTTCTGTCAAAATATGACTGCTTCGTTTACTGTTTTCTTCGTTTTTAACAGAGAAGCTAGCTATGTAATGACTAGATACTTACTCGCTTAAATGAGGGACATCAGTGATGTGCTTTTTATCAGTTTCTGTAGGGAAAGCTCAGAATCAAATTGTCACCGGGTTATGAAACCCTGAAGTGATACATATTGAATAGGGTTAATATGAAGATGAAAGAAGGTTGACCACTTACCGCGTAAAAAATGAAACATGGGATAACGGCAATGTTACATGGATGGTGTAAACAAAATAGGGCGCTCGACTGAGCACCCTAGATGTTCGATGTGATGACTAGATCTTCATCACCAGTTTGCCACGAACGCGGCCTTGAGCGCTAATATCAAATGCGGTGGTGATATCTTCAAAGCAAAAGGTTTGTGCCACATTCACGGTCAATTGACCAGTGTCTACCAATTCTGCAACTTGGCGCAATTGCTCACCATTGGCCTGAACAAAGACAAACTCAGCGGATATGCCCAATATGTTGGCTTTCGCCTCTGTCTCAGGTGTTAAGCCAGTGATCGATACAAGCTTTCCGGCACGTTTTAGCACGTTCAGCGATCTAAACTGCGTTTCACCGCCCAAAGTATCAAACACCATGTCCACTTTCGCGTTAGCTAGCGCGGTTTCAAAATCTACTTCTTTATAGTTTATGATTTCATCTGCGCCGAGTTGGGCAACGAATTCTGCATTTGCCTCCGAAGTGGTTGTGATAACGACAGCGCCTTTGGCTTTAGCTAATTGAATAGCGATGTGGCCGACGCCACCTGCTCCGGCATGAATCAGAACACGTTGACCTGCTTCAAGCTGACCCGCGTTAAACATTGCCTGCCAACTCGTTAAGCTCACCAATGGGAGCGCAGCGGCTGCGACTAAATCGACGGAGATTGGCGCTTTTGCCAGATGGCATTCTTTAACAATGCAATATTCGGTAAAGGCACCGTCGTAGCCAATCACAGGCATTGCAAACACGCGGTCACCAACATTGAATGCATTGACGTTTGCTCCCAGCTCCAACACCTCGCCAGCCATGTCCCATCCTAGCGTTAATGGCAGTGGCTGGTTAACAAGTACCGCCAAATCACCGTTTGCGATTTTCCAGTCGACGGGGTTAATGCTTGCCGCAGCGACTTTAACCAGCACTTCACCCTCTCCTGGAACAGGGCGGTTGACTGATTCCATTGAAATTTGACCATAGTCAGTAATACGCAGTGCTTTCATATTGTTACCCTTCAATTGTGTCGGTTTCTAGGTGTCTTCGTTTTGATAGCGCTATCATATTTATTCCAATAAAGATTAAAAATAGGGATAATATGGAAACAATTATTCCAATATGGAACAGATGAGTGGATAAACTCGATGCCATGCGAACGTTTGTTCGCGTTACGGAAGCTGGGAATTTCTCCCGTACAGCGGCTGAATTTGGTGTGTCGCCTTCTTACATCAGCAAGCAAATGGCTTATTTAGAAGGCGAACTCGGAGTACGCCTTCTACAACGCACAACGCGTTCTATTAATTTGACGCAAGCTGGGGAAGTGTATTTAACGCAGTGTCAGCAAATTCTTGAACATATTTCCGTGGCGGAATCGAATCTAACCGAATTGAAAGGAACACCTTCCGGCAGGTTAAGGATCAGTTTCTCAAGCATTTTGGGTGAGAAGAATACCGCGGCATGCTGCACGGAGTTTATGGCGCTTTATCCTGACATTGATTTAGATATTCTGATTGACGATCGCATCGTCGATCTGGTGGAGGAAGGGTTTGATTTGTGTATTCGGGCAAGCACGACAATGCCCGACTCTTCTCTTATCCGAAAGAATATTGGAGAGATGGTAACGCACTTATTGGCTTCAAAAAGTTATATCGAAAAGTACGGCGAACCTCTACAACCGTCTGATCTCGTCACACATAGGTTTATAGGGCACACTTATGTGAAAAATACCGTCTTCACTTTCAAACACGACCAAGGGACCGATAAAGTGACGATCCCGAAGAAAGTTCGGGTGAACAGCACTTATTTTGTGCGGCAGATGGTTGAAACCGGTCAGGGCATCGCTTTTTTACCTGCGTATTTTAAAAATGCTACTCCCGACTTAGTGACTTTGCTTCCCCATTGTTATCCTTCAAGTATTGATATTAGTGCCGTTTACCCTGAACGCGCATTTACGCCAGTCAAGACGCATAAATTTATCGCCTTTTTCCAAGAATGGTTCCAACGGCATATGGAAGTTTGTTGAGCGCATGTCTTACACTGCACCAAAGAAATTACTCACAGTCCGCCCATGTATTGACTCGTCATTATGGGCTGCCATCTGAGTGTCATCGCTGTGATTCATCGCTCTCTATCCATTAAACAAACTGCCTATTGATGGCGGATAATGTAAGAATGAGTGAGAGCAAAGCATATTTGAGTAGATAGGAAGTGAGTGTCATGACGTTGTTTAATACTAAACGTATTGTTATCGGTCTCGTGGCTATGGTGCTGAGTGCGGCTGTAAATGCTGAGGCGGTATGGATTGATACGAGAAGTGCGGCGGAGCATTTTTTCGATAACATTCCCGGCGACGTCAGGTTCTCCCATTCAGATATCGTGAAAGAAGTGACGGCGCTATACCCGGATAAAAATCAAGAAATTCGCCTGTATTGCCTTAGTGGCGTTCGTTCAGGAAAAGCAATGAAAGCGCTCAAGGCTGAAGGCTATCAGAACGTGTTTAATGCGGGTGGTATTGAAGATGCGAGAGAGCAACGCGGTTTGCTAGGTGAGTGATTTGATGATGTGTGAGTTGGAGTTCAACGCAACTTTGTTTTGCTGCTCCTCTGGTTGTCTCACACATCTTTGGATGAACGCCTGACTGCGTCCATCCAAGAAGCGTTTATTTATAGCTACCATACGACAGGGCGATCTACACCTCTTCCATCTTCAATAGTCGTTTTAATAACCTTTTCACCCTCCTTAACTTGCAAAACGGCATAGTAGAGCGGCTCATCAGCCAAATTTCTCCAACAGCGAACACCTTCTGGTGCAACACGCACGACCGATCCTGGTTCTACTTCAAAACGATCATTGTCGATCATCACTTCTCCCTTACCGTCGATGAAGATGTAGATCTCTTCATGTTCAATATGGGTGTGATGAAAAGGCATGGATGCATGGGGGGCAAGCTTGTTGAGTGAGAGAATGCCGCCAGACATGCCAAGCGCTTCGCTCACAAATACCTTGCCTTCAATTTTGAACGGTACCGCTTCATGGGTGAATGTGAATTGGTCTATGGCATCCAAGCGACCGGGTGAGACTGCGCAGTGGTTGTTACCTTTTGATAGTGTAGTGAGATTTTTCATCGTGTTGATCCCTTACGTAGTTTGGAGATAAATCAATTTGAAAATGCGGAGTGTCTAGAAAGAAGCGATGCCGAGCTTTCTTTCTGAATAGGGAAGAGATTAAGATGATTGACTATATGTTCAACATAATATTCTGGAGTCACCATGCCTTGGCCTGAATCGAGAAAACAGGAAACGAAACAGAAAATTTTAAAAAGTGCAGTGAAGCTTTTTGCACAGAAGGGTTTTAATCGTGTTTCACTGGGTGATGTGATGAAAGATGCAAAACTCACACATGGGGCGTTTTACGCGCATTTTGACTCCAAGCAAGAACTCTACAAAGAAGCTGTTTCTGCAGCAACGGAACATAGTCCGTTGGCAGAGATCCTTAGAAAATCAGAAGGTGCTTTGAGCGTTGATAAAATAGTGAGTACTTATCTCTGCCATGAGCATGTCGACCAAAAGTTTTCGCCATGTCCACTTGCTGCATTTGCAACCGATACGCCAAACCAGAATGGCGAGACAAAGGATGCTTATACCCGTGTGTTTCAAGGGATGATCGATATATTGGAAAGCAAAACTGATGGGAGTATCACCGACCGGAAAAGCGCTTTGTCATTGGCAGCGTTATTGATTGGCGGGGTCGTGGTATCACGTGCGCTGAATGACCAAGAGACGATTGATGAACTACTAGCCGCCTGTATTTCAAAAGCGCCGCAATTACTGAAGTAATGGTGACGCTAAAAAGAAGCAGGCGGCGACTATAGTGAGTTTGATTGGCGTACTTAAAACTCACACTCTGCATTGAATGTCATACGTTGGTGTGTATAGGGGTGATCAAACGAAAGCTGTTCGGCATGCAGGTGAAGGCGGGTTGCGGGTTCTCCATATAAACCGTCGCCGACCATAGGCATGTTCAAGCCCTGGACGTGGGCGCAATGCACGCGGAGTTGATGAGTACGACCTGTTTTGGGGTACATGTGAAGCTTGCTTTGACCATTTTCGGTTTGAATCAGCTGCCAATAGGTTGTCGCGGATTTACCATGTTCAAAGCAGACTAATTGGCGGGGTCTGTCGTCAGGGTCGCCGCGCATCGGCAGGTTAATTTCACCGCTTTGCTGCTCAACAATACCTTCCACCATGGTGACATAGCGCTTTTCAACACCACGGGTGATGAACTGCTTTTGCAGGTTTTTGTTTGCGCGTCGAGTAAGGGCAAACACCAACAAGCCGGATGTTGCCATGTCTAATCGATGAAGGACAAAGATCTCTTCAACGTTAGGAAATAGCGCAATGACTCGAGTGTATGCGGAGTCTTTGATGGTTTTGCCCGGCACGGAAAGCAGGCCTGAGGGCTTGTTCACCACGATGATGGCCTCGTCCTGATAAACCACCTCTAACGCTTTGTCTTCTGCCCAGTTGGTTTCGAGCGGGTTTGGGTCTACCGTTAACCCTTCCAGCATGTGCCCCAGAATGGGATTGCACTTGCCGTGGCACGATGGGTAGAACTTTTTATGCTGACGCACTTCTGATTTTGGTGAAGACCCCCACCAAAATTCCGCCATCGCGAGCGGGGTAAACCCGTGTTTGTAGGCATAGTGCAGCAGCTTCGGCGCAGCGCATTCCCCTGCGCCAGCGGGTGGAGTTGGGCTGGTCGTTGGGGCAAAAATGTCTTTGAGAGATTTTTCTTCACCGCGCGCATTGAGGAAGCAATATTGCTCAAACAGCTTGTTTTGCAGGGCGTTCGACAAAGTTTTACGTTGCAGCTTCGCATGGTCGATTGCGGCGGTTAGCTCAGTTAACTCAGATTGAAGGGTATCGATTTTATCGTCCCATGCCATCTTGAGGTACTTGAGGTCGTTTTTCTCGGCAACGCTTTGATTGGCAAGTTGCTCTAGCGCGGCGTTCAACGCCTCGCCCGTCAAGTGGGCTTCAGCGTGCTGACGCTGCTGTTTACGCTCTGCGCGTCCTTCAATCATGGTTTGGCGCTGTTGGTGCTCTAGCGCTTTGTAGTCGGCTTTGTATTGCGCTACTTTGCCACTCAAGTGCGATATTTGAGGGTTGGCAGAAAGGGCAGTGACTTGCGCGTTAAGGGCGGTGATCGCTTCCAATTCGGTTTGGAAGAAACATTCCTCGGCCAGCATATCAAACACAGGCGGTACGAAATTCGGCAGGATGTTTTGATCAGCAATCTTGCCTGAAAATGCACTGAAATAGCCGAGCTCTCCGCGTGGAGAGCGCACCAGCAAAACGCCAAACATTTTGCCTGTGCCTTCTGCCGTATTTTCGCCATCCAGTGCGTGCTCGTGGTTCAGCCCAAAGTCATGCTGCCAATCGATTTGCGTGGCAAGGTGTTGCTGCAGTTCTTGCGCAGCAAGCACACAAAGCGGGTGTGGCTGATAGTAAAACGGGAAGGTAAACGCGCTCGGCAATTCGAGATGATCGATATCGACGTTAAAGCGGGTAAATAGCCCGTCTGGTGTGAACGGTGCGTCTGTGTGCATGGTAAAAGTCTATCAGCAACTCGATTGGGGGCGTGATTCTACCTGTTTAGGGGAGAAATACTACTTTAGTTAACGGTACTAATAGTTACGACGGTAAAGACCACTTTCTGTGCATTACGCTTTATCACGGCTAGCCAGAATCTCTAGGTATTAATCGCGTTTATCTGGCTTTACGACGGCATGGCCGTTGTCATTGAAAAACGGCGTTGGCACGTTGTTTCCCTGAATTTTATTCTTGAGCATGAATGACATCACGGCCACGAGTGAGGCAAAGGAAAACTTAGGGTGCGGGTTCGTCGGTGGTGTGCCTTTGGCAAATTTGCCCATGACATAACATTTCACTGGGCCAACAGCGGCGTCTTTGCCTTCACCATGAAGCGCGGTGAGCGGAATGCCTGCAAACGGCATCTTTCTGCTGATGGTGTTTACGATGGGGGAGTGACAACAAGCTGTGTAGAAGCGATAAACGCCTTTGGGTGTCATGCGCATGCAGCGCAGTTGGTCTGCCCCTTGGTGGATTTCAACTTGCGAAGGAGCCAGTTGGAATAAATCTGTGCCGCCAAATTCATCTAACCATTTCTCCTCACTGCCAATGTACTTTGCGAAGCCCTGACAATCGTCACAGTAGCAAACCATATGGTTGCCTTTCTTGGGTGATACATTCTTGACCGTGCCTTTTAATGCGCCGCAATCACACTGCAATGATAAATCTGTCATAGGAGAATTCCATTTGTTAAATATTAATACTTAGTCGATTCCTTGAATCGTGACTAAAGCGCTCCTCGAAGCTATAACGAATGGCGTCAAGGAGCCAGTGTTGAGAAAGGCACTTTAGTGCCTGTCTCATAAACGATTCTGTGTTTTGTTTAAAAGCCACGTAGGTCGAGCTCTACGGCATTTCCTAGCCAGTAGGCGTGCTGTGTGTGGTCTGCCAGATCGTTGCCGGTACTTGCATGCACCAATACATTGAGCGCGTCACGTTGCTCATCCAGCCAAGGAATGAAGCAGTCAAAATCGGTATCAAAGAAAAGCACCTGATAACTCCACATTGTGTGGGGGCCAACGGGTCTTTCATGTATTCGTCCGAGTTTGAGTGAAAACGCGTTTTTGGTTTTTTCATATAGTCGCTTTGCAGCGTCCAATGTGTTTGCATCAAAGTACACATGTGCGTGATACGCTTTATGCGCATTAATCGGTTTTTTTGGGCTGTCCATCCTTGTCTCCTCAGCCTTGAATATTTATCCCAGCCTAGCGCATTTGTCTGTGAAGATTCCATGAGATATTTACATATACCTATGCACCAGTTCTTGTTGTAGATACCCAAACAACCTGCATCTTCAGGTTGTTTGGGTATAGCGTCTGCTGCAGATTTATGAATAATGACATTGGTAAGGCAATCGCTGTATGAAAGAGTATTCAAAACACTGGCACTGTTTTCCCTCAATGATTAAGTAAGGATTCGGTTTGGCTAAAAAATATTATGTTGTGTGGAAAGGTCGTAAGAGTGGCATTTACACTGACTGGGCACAGTGCAAAGCTCAAGTTGATGGCTTTCAAGGTGCAAAATTCAAATCATTTCCGTCACTTGCTGAGGCAGAAGCCGCGTTCGGTGGTAAAGCAGGATCTGCATCCTATAAGCCTTCTGCCGCCAAAACCGCAGCGAAAGCTAAGCCTGCAGCGCTGACTCAAGCACAAATCACAGACATGCCTTTTGATATTAAGATTTTCACTGATGGCGCGTGTGAGCCAAACCCAGGCGAGGCAGGCACTGGGCTTGCGGTGTACGAAAACAACGTTATTAGTGAGTTGTGGTATGGCCATTATCAACAGCTAGGAACAAACAACACCGCAGAGCTGCATGGATTAGAGCAAGCGTTTATGCTCGCGCAAGAGAAGCTGGCCCAGAAACAGTCCGTGGCGATTTACTGTGACTCAAAGTACGCCATTGATTGCGTGACTAAGTGGGCGGAAGGGTGGGAGAAAAAAGGTTGGAAAAAGGCCGGTGGCGAGATTAAAAACCTCGACATTATTCAGTCTGCCTACGCGCTGTATCAATCAATGAAATCTAATATAACTATCTATCATGTGAACGGCCACGTTGGCATTGAAGGCAATGAATTGGCTGACAGAATGTCGATCGTAGCGATTGAACGTCAAGATCAAGGTCTAACTTTGTTCCGAGAAACGGATGATATTGAAGAAATATTAGCGTTTCGAAAAGGGTAGAAGCGGCGTCAAAGGTGATGGTATAGACAGAAAGTACGCTTCTCCACCATCACCTATCAATTCACCGTATTGATTTTTTTTAGTTTATGACTTATTCGATGCTTTAATGGATTGGTTTTGATGCATAGCGCACATCAATGATTACAATGTATGTCGACCTGTGCTTGCCTAATGCGATCACATCCTACTTTGTTATAGTTGCCTTTTGTACGAATATTCATCTTGTTGCACAAATGTTAGGCTTCTCAGCTTGGCGAGGGATGACAATCGTAAAGGGAAAGATGATGAAAAAACAAACATTTGCCATCGTGTTGACGATGATGTTGACGGGTTGCGCGAGTAATGATTTGGGTCAAGTGGTTAATGAAGGTGTGAATGGCGCAATTAATGGGGTGCTGGGCTCAGTTGGCAGTGCTCCAGTAATTAATAGCGATAAAGGGTACACCATTGAAGAAGAAGCCATTTACACCACTAACGCGACTCGAACTAAGAAAGACTATGGTTCAATCGAAATCACCAAGACGCAAAAAAATCCCAAGTCAAAAACTGAAATCTATTTGCAAAGTTGTGTTCACCCTCGTATCGGTGCAGTGGATTGTGATGGCTATCTTTATGAAGTGACATCTGAAGGCTGGCTTTTAGATGATAAAGTGCTCTTTAACTCGAGTAACTATCAAAGCCGAGTTATCGCGTCAGGGACGTATTACTTTAAATTGGAAAGTGAAAAAACAGGAACGGATTATCACGCAACGGGTGAAGCAACCATTGTTCCGTTTGTTACCAATTACATCACGATAACGGTCGAGTAATTCTCAAGTCCGTGAGTGACATTGTCGTCGTTGAATGAAACTCATACATATAATGAAGAACGGCTTAAGGGATAATCCCTTAAGCCGTTTTTTGATCTGTTTGTTGCATTATTGCTTATTGTTGGCGAAATCTTGGCGCGAACCTCGCCACCAACACCTCAGGAGTATTACAGCGCTTTTTTCACTTTATCTGCCACATTTTCAGGTACCCACTGGGTCCAAACATGTGGGTAGGATTCCAAGAACTCAAACGCCGCAATTTCTCCGTCTGCTTGGTTTTCTTCCATCCATGCCATCATGGCGCTCATGTCGGCATTGGCGTAGGCACGTTTAGAAATGTATTCATATGCCGCTGGTGATTCTTGAGCAAAAGACTCTGTGGTGATGGTATTCACTGCCGACGGCGGGTAGGCCGTTACTTTTGGGTTTTCGCAGTCTTCTTGGGTAATGCAGCTTTCATAGTGCGCCGGATCTGCCTCTACACCGAAATCGACGTTGACCATGTCATAACGACCTAATACAGGCGTTGGTGACCAGTAATAACCTAACCATGAATTCCCGCGGTCGTATGCGCGAGCGATAGAGCCAGCGAGCGCTGCACCAGAGCCGGGGTCAACCAGCTCAAAACCAGATTCTTCCATATTCAGAGCATCAAACAGATGTCCTGCAGTGATCTGGCATGTCCAGCCTGAAGGACAGGTCATGAATGCTGCTTTTGTATCATCTTCTGGGTGAGGGAAGAGTTTTGCATTGGCTTTAATGCCCTCGATGGTAGCTAGTTCAGGATGCTTATCGACCATGTATTTCGGTACCCAGAAGCCTTCCTCGCCGCCTTCAGAAAAAGCTTTGCCAGCGAATCGAAGTTTGCCTTCATCTACGCCTTTTTGGAGCATGTCCTTGTGCGAGTTGCTCCAAAATTCGGGCGCAATGTCAGGTTCTCCTTTTTCCGTCATAGATACGCCTGTTGGCATGGTATCGCCGGGAACGAGTTCCGCGTTGCAATCATATCCGTTTTCAAGGATGAACTGATCAACGTGTGCCATCAGCGTCGCCGAATTCCAGTTCATATCGGCAATGGTGACATCGCCACATTCGTCGGCTTGTGCAAACGGAGACAGAGCAACAAGTAAAGCCAAAGGAGTTAACCGTACAAACATTTTTATCGCCTCAAACAAAAGAATACAGAGTTGAATCATATAGCTGACAGACTTCGTGAGTAGGGAGGGAAGTCACGACTTGATGCGCTTTGACCGATAATATCTCGCAACAATCGAAGTAAGGTGATTTTGTATATCTGTGTTCAGGATAGCAAAGGCGGTGCAACTGATGTTTACTCCTTGTTTATAAACGTGATCTTATTACGCTAACTGGTTGATTTTCTTGTTGAGAGAAGTGCACTTTTGCATGAGATAGCTTTGATCAGTCTCTCACAAGTCAGTATGCGTTTTGGTCAATGTTACGGGCATGTTATACGCTTATGTTTGTTTAGAGGTGTAAGGAATGCTCGAGAGATGCAACAGGATGAATATTCAAAGGATTCACCATTTCCCTTCGTAAAGTTCGATAATATCCAAAAGAGCTATGATGGTAGAACGTTGGTGGTCAAAGGGTTCGAAATGGATATCGAGCAAGGTGAATTCATCACTCTGCTTGGTCCTTCAGGATCAGGAAAGTCGACGGTTCTCATGATGATGGCGGGTTTTGAACAGCCAACCCATGGTGACATCTTTCTCAACGGCAATCCGATCAAAACACTTCCGCCACACAAACGTGGCATTGGATTGGTTTTCCAAAACTACGCGCTTTTTCCTCACATGACAGTGGAAGAAAACCTCGCGTTCCCTTTGCAAGTTCGCAACATGTCCAAATCCGATGTTGAAAAGAAAGTGAAGCGAGCGCTCGATATGGTTCGTCTTTCTGAATTTGGTCATCGTCGCCCCGCACATTTGTCTGGTGGTCAGCAGCAACGTGTTGCTGTCGCGCGTGCTTTGGTGTTTGAACCCGAGTTGGTCTTGATGGATGAACCGCTTGGTGCTCTAGACAAAAATCTTCGCGAAGAGATGCAATACGAGATCAAACACATTCAAGAAGATTTGGGTGTGACCATGATTTACGTCACCCACGATCAATCTGAAGCCCTCACGATGTCTGATCGCATTGCTGTATTTAACGATGGCATTGTGCAGCAATTGGCGACACCTGAAGAGCTTTATGAGCGTCCTGCCAATGCGTTTGTTGCGCAGTTTATCGGTGAGAACAACCGCTTGAAAGGTGACGTGCTGTCGCTAGATGACAACCATTGCAAGGTTCAAGTCCCCAATGGCGACATCATTACCGCCAATCCTGTTGCTGTGAATAAGGCGGGTGACATCTCTACTTTATCTTTACGACCAGAGCGTATTGTTATCAACCCTGCGCAAGGGGCGTTACCCAACATTTTTGATGCCAAGGTAGAAGAAGTTATTTACCTCGGTGATCACCTGCGAACTCGCGTGAAGGTCTGCGACAGTGACGAGTTTATTATTAAAACGCCGAATGCCGAAGGTCACCCAGATTTGCGACGTGGTGACATGATCAGTATTGGTTGGTCGCAAGATGACTGTAGAGCGCTCGATGCTTCTTAATTGCAACAAAGGCTCGTGCGTTAGCGCTGAAACGAAAATGCTCTGCCGGAAATGAAAACGATATAAAGATCGGGAAAAGATTGAGCAAGTCAGGAACGTCGTTTTTCTTTCGCCTAATTTTAGGCTAAGAAGTGGAGTCCTTATCCTGCTCAGACATCAATATGCGAAAGAATTAAGGATGAATACAATGAAAAAACTCGCGTTACATGTTGCCATTCTGGCTGGTTTTACGGGTGTTGCTTCTACGGCAATGGCTGCTGAAGAATCACTCAATGTTGTTTCTTGGGGTGGTGCATATACTGCAAGCCAGACTAAAGCCTATCACGAACCATGGACAGCGAAGACTGGTCAAAAAGTTGTTAACATTGATAAAGCACAAAACGGCCTGTCGGGCCTACGTGCGCAAGTTGAGTCTGGAAATGTGACATGGGATTTGGTTGATATTCTTCCATCAGATGCAATTGTTGCGTGTGATGAAGGTTTGGCTGAGCCTCTTGATCACGATGTTTTATTGGCTGCTGCTCCTGATGGTACTGCGGCAACCAAAGATTTCCTTGCTGGATCGCTGAGTGAGTGCTTCGTCCCTTCTATTGTTTACTCCAATATTGTTGCGTTTAACTCAGAGATGTTTGCTGGCAATCAACCAAGCAAGATTCAGGATGTGTTTGACCTGAAAAACTTCCCAGGCAAGCGCTCACTTCAGAAAAAGCCAATTAACAACCTTGAGTGGGCTCTGATTGCAGATGGTGTACCAGCGTCGGATGTTTACGAGGTGCTCGGTACTGAGCAAGGTGTTCAGCGTGCATTTAAAAAGCTCGATACCATTAAAGACTCAGTTATTTGGTGGGAAGAAGGTGCACAGCCGCCACAACTATTGGCGGACAAAGAAGTTGCGTTTGCTTCTGCATACAATGGCCGTATCTTCAATGCTGCAGTGAACGAGAAACAACCGTTCGACATCATTTGGGATGGTCAGGTATTTGAGCTAGACGGTTGGGTTGTGCCAAAAGGCAAAATGGACAAAGTGAAAGATTATCTGCGCTTTGCTACTGACTCACAGCGTTTGGCTGACCAAGCAAAATACATTTCTTATGGTCCAGCGCGTAACTCCTCAGCAGCTATGGTGACAACGCACGCGGACACTGGCATTGACATGAAACCACATATGCCAACATACGGACCTAACTTCGCAACGGCTATTCCGAAAGATGATGAGTTCTGGGCGGATAACGGTGATGAGCTAGCTCAGCGTTTTAATGCGTGGTTAGCGCAATAAATTGAAGTATTGGCGGGTGATCGTTTTTCGCGATCCCTGCCTTTTGCGTTTCGTTAAGTAGGGAGAGTGTGGTGCAAGGAAGTACAGCCAACGACATTAAAACGGCAGACGGTGTATCACTACGCGTGAGCCAACAGCGCTCGATTCGTCGCAATAAAATCAAAGCTTTTATGCTTGTCGCCCCATTGTTGGCGTTTTTGCTCATCGCCTTCGTGCTCCCTATTTTTGACATGCTACAACGCAGTGTTGAAAACCCAGAAGTACATACTTATCTGCCGCAAACCACGGCGGCACTTGAAAGCTGGGATGGTAACGAGTTACCGAGTGAAGAAGTGTATGCCGCGTTGGTGTCAGATTTACAAATTGGCGCTGAAGCGAGAAATATTGGTAAGGCTGCCTCTCGTTTAAACTACGAGAAATCAGGTATGCGCTCGTTGATCATGAAATCGGCGCGTAAATCAAAACGTATGACGGATGGACCATACAAAGAAGCAATGGTAAAAGTGGATAAACGCTGGGGGGATATTAGTGTTTGGAAACTGATCGAGCGCGAGTCATCGCCTTATACCTTGTCTTACTACCTTAATGCCGTCGATCTTAGGTATGACGACAACGGTGACATTGTTGCTCAACCTGAATATCTGCAAATTTATAACTCTCTGTTCTGGCGCACGCTCTACATGAGCATGTCTATCACCTTCCTTTGCTTGTTATTGGGTTACCCCATTGCGTATTTGCTGGCTAACTTGCCACCTAAAAAAGCCAATATGCTGATGATCTTGGTTCTTCTGCCATTTTGGACATCATTGCTGGTTCGAACCGCAACTTGGATTGCCATTTTGCAGCAGCAAGGCGTGCTGAATGACCTGATGGTGGGAGCAGGGGTGTTAGACGACGAAAGTCGGATCCAAATGATTTACAACCAAACAGGCACCTTGATTGCGATGACGCATATCTTACTGCCGTTTATGATTTTACCGCTTTATTCTGTGATGAAAACTATATCACCAAGCTATATGCGTGCTGCGCGTTCGATGGGCGCAACGCAAGCGATGGCATTCCGTCGAGTCTATTTCCCTCAAACATTACCAGGCATTGGCGCAGGTTCGATTTTGGTGTTTATCCTTTCAATTGGTTACTACATTACTCCTGCTCTAGTAGGGGGGCAAACCGGCACATTTATTACCAACTTCATTGCTTACCACATGCAAACGTCTTTGAATTGGGGTTTGGCTGCGGCTATCGCTTCTATTTTGCTGGTGGTCGTGATGATTTTGTATTGGCTTTATAACCGTCTAGTTGGCGTCGACAACGTGAAGTTAGGGTAGGGATAACAATGGCATTACCAGAATGTGCGACGACCGGCGAAAAAGTATGGTTTGTTGTTTTCCGCGTGATTTGTGCAGCAATATTTTTGTTTTTGATTGGTCCGTTGCTGGTTATTTTACCGCTAAGTTTTAATGCTCAGCCTTATTTTACATTCACGCAAGAGATGTTGAGTTTCGACCCCGCGGGCTATTCACTGCGCTGGTATGAAGATTTCTTTACTTCGGATGCTTGGCAATCAGCCGTTAAGAACAGCATTATTGTTGCGATTGCTTCGACCTTTCTAGCGACAGTATTAGGGACAATTGCTGCATTGGGGCTATCAAGCCGCTACATGCCTTATAAGGACTTGGTCATGGCGATTTTGATCTCGCCAATGATAGTGCCACTGATTATATCGGCAGCTGCGATGTTCTTCTTCTTTTCCCGTTTCCAACTTACTCACACGTATGTGGGTGTTGTATTGGCTCATACTGCATTAGGGATCCCTTTTGTGGTAATCACAGTGACCGCAACACTAAGCGGGTTTGATCACTCGTTAACTCGCGCAGCAGCAAGCTTAGGTGCAAATCCAGTGACAACTTTCTTTAAAGTGGTCTTGCCATTGGTGACACCTGGGGTGATTTCGGGTGCCTTGTTCGCATTTATCACGTCGTTTGATGAGGTCGTCGTGGTGTTGTTTATTGCGGGTCCGGAGCAAAGTACTTTACCGATCCAGATGTGGTCGGGAATACGTGAGGAAATTAGTCCAACGATTCTCGCGGCGGCAACCTTGTTGGTGGTGCTTTCGATTGCTTTGCTGACGACGCTAGAGTTTTTGCGCCGACGCAGTGCGCGATTGCGAGGTATTGAAGAATAAGCGACAGATTCTAGTCGTGTTAGTGAGTTGTTTTCGGACAGGTCTCGCAGAGATAAAAAGCACGATGATGCCATCGTGCTTTTTTAGTGCTGATCTGCCAGCGATCCATTCCCCCAAATGAGATAGCTGGCAGACCAGACAATCTATTCAGCCAGCGATTGCCAGCTAGGGACGGACTTACGTTTTGCGCTAATTCTGTACCAAATCGACATCAATAGACCAAAGAACATCCCTGTGATCAGTGATGCATTAACGGCGTAACTTAGGGAAACCCCCAGTGTTTGCCATTGCATAAACCACATGATGACGCCCCATAGCGTGCCAAACCACAAAGTGCCTGCAAGAATGTTCGCGCCAAAATGCGCGAATTGAGGTGGTGGTAGTTTGATACCCACCTTGCGTGCAAGACGGTAGATGATGGGATTGATGGCCGCGCCAGAAAATCCTTTCTTTAGAAGTACTTGGTGTGCACGATCTAAGTGTTGTTCGAAATCCATGGTTCTTCACTGTCTACAACTCAATGTTCGGAACTATACATAAACCATTTGCATATTGAAGCGAAGTCCTCTTATTTGGTGACTCTGCTCTCGTCGAGCTGGTTTTTTCACCGCATTTTCTCGATGTTATACGCTGAGAGAGTATTGACGTGTGGCGTGTCGAATTTCAAATGATGTAGCTCAGATTTCAAGCGGTTGAACTTGCTTGGCTAAAACGTGTTCGATAGTGTGCGTGTTTGTTAAATCGAGAAAAGAGACAGCATTGATGAAAGTGGACTATAAAAAACGGTTGCGCCCTGTTATTCGTTATTTGGAAAAACACTTCAATGATCCGTTGAATCTCACTGAGGTGGCTGCCCTTGCAAACTTGTCCCCGTATCACTTTCATCGCACATTCAAAGCCGTACAGAAAGAAACACTGGCTGACTATATTCGGCGCTTAAGGCTGGAATCCGCTGCGGATGATCTCTTTAAGAACAAACAACCCGTGATGAATGTGGCTTTGGACTATGGGTTTTCATCCTCTCAAAGCCTAGCAAAAGCCTTTAATCAACATTTTGGGGTTTCGCCTAGTGCGTTTAGAGATTGCCCCAACTTAGCAGCATTTTCAGAGTTATCTCGAAGCAGCAAGATTGGACACGCTTTGCGCAAGATTGGAAACGCTGGCGATGATAGCTATCCATATACTGGCTCCACTAACACAAAACAACGGAGTGAATATATGGAAACGCAAACTTTTGAACCGGCAACCTTGGCTTTTGTTCGTGTCACAGGTCCTTATGGGGAAGGATATGACGAGGCTGCGGGCCGACTTTATCAATGGGCTGGGCCGAAAGGGCTGGCAGGTTGTACTAGCATCTTTATCTACCATGATAATCCTGAAATCACCCCAGCAGAGAAGTGTCGAACAGATATCTGTTTAATGGTGCCAGCGGATACGGACGTGATGCCCGGGATTGAGCTTCAAGATTTTCCAGGAGGCAATTACGGTGTGATGCGAAAGACAATGACGGATTTCAATCAATACGCTTCTGCGTGGGATGACATTATGGCTGATGTTATTGAATCAGGGTTTGAAAATGATAATCGCCCTTGTTTTGAGCTGTACCATAGCTTTGATCCACAAACACAACATGCTGATGTCAGCTTTTGTACGGCGATAAAAGTGTAGGATCCCACCGAATATATCGCTATGTCTCTACTCGCCCGCTGTATTGCGGGCGATTCTTTAGGTTTGCAATCTGACTTATTGAACTGAATCCCTACACAACCTGATCTCACCGTTCTTCTACGAAAAGTAAACCAATTGCCTCTCTATGCTCGTACTGATTCACGAGTTTTAAGGGTAAGTTTGGTATAGATGGCAGAGATTAACGAAACAACAAGATTCAATGCTGATCAGATCAACAACTTGATTGTTGGTGTGGCAGCACAAGTGGGTAAGCATGATGCGGGTGTACATCGGCATCGGAAGCACCAACTCTTGTTCGCGTCTTCTGGGTGTATGAGCATAAGGCTTGATGGCTTTTGGTGTGTATTACCTCCATCTAGAGCGGCGTGGATCCCTTCGGGTACTGAACATTCTGCGGTGATGAGAAATGTCGTTGCTTATCGCTCCTTATACGTCGATCGCAGTGTTTCATCTAGCCTTCCTCAAGAGATAAGAATATTTGCGGTAAATGGCCTTCTTCGTGAGTTGATTGAGCGTATGGCTTATTGGGAGTGGGATAAATCGATAGAAGAGCAGCAGACGATTTTGTCATTGTTTTGCGAAGAGCTTAATACTGCAGAGCCGGAGTATTTTTCGTTGAAGCTTCCGACAGATCGTCGTTTGTCGGATTGGCTAACTGACGTCATGGAAGGAAAGCGACTGCCTGAGCACTTAATTGATATGGCGACTCACATTGGCGCTAGCGCAAAAACGATCAGCCGAATCTTCACAAGAGAAACGGGGATGCCTTACCAATCTTGGCGTCAACAGTGGCGTTTGCAAGCAGCAATTGAAAGGCTCTCTGAAGGTACGAGAGTGTGTGAGGTGGCAGACTCGCTCTCTTTTTCCAGTGACAGCGCGTTCATTAGCTTCTTCCGAAAAATGACGGGCGATACGCCTAGACGCTACATTTAGTCACTTTGATCTCACCCGCGTGGTTGAAATTTACACCGTAAATTCATTGAAATGATATTCATTCTCATCTAATGTAAATATATATTAGAGGGGAGAAAGCAAATGCGGCCAACAAAAGATGCCAGCCGGCGCATTGGTGTAGACAGCAATGTGCAAAGAAGAGAAACAGACAGCGAATTACCTCCAAAGGTGCAGATAGAAATTGGCGTTGATGAGTTGGAGAGACTTTTTGTTGCGGGGGTGCTGTGTGCTTCTAAATTTAGCTGTTTGAATGTTGAGTCAAAACGCGCTGTGCAATCCCTTTGTTTGAATACGTGTATGCACAGGGTCTGTGAGGAAGATACGAGGAAAATCGGTATGTCTGCATTAAAAAATTCCCTCGTGAAAAGCGTTATCTATTAATTTATTATCGCTACTTGAAATATGAAATCCCCGTCCCAATACACAGATGTTAATAATATGTTTACCCCATGGGTTCCTCGAATTTTCTTTGTATTAATGTTTTTGTTATTCATGGGGTTAGGGTTTTAGGTGAATTAATTTCGTTGAAGGGCTTGAAAGATACATTGTATGACTCCAAATATATCGGTGAGGAAGTTGTGGCGATTTTCGTGCGACTTTTGATAACCCAAGTATTAAATAAATAATATCGCTTCATTGGAGGATATATGATGAAAACTATCGATTTGACACCGCTATACCGTAACACAGTTGGTTTTGACCGCTTCGCGTCATTGTTGGATAACGCCTTCCGCGCAGAAAGTGCTGCGGGTGGTTACCCTCCGTACAATATTGAATCGCTTGAAGAGAATAACTACGCGATAACCCTTGCTGTGGCGGGGTTTACACAAGAAGAGCTTAACATTAATGTTGAGCGCGGAGTGTTGTCAATCCGTGGTGAAAAGCACAAAGTGGAAGGCAAAAACTTCCTCTATCAAGGTATTGCTAACCGCACCTTCGAGCGTAAATTCAACCTTGCTGACTTTGTAGAAGTCACAGGCGCGGATTTGGAGAATGGTTTGTTGACCATTAGTCTCCTGAAAGTTATTCCAGAAGCAATGAAAGCAAAAACAGTATCTATCAATACAAATAAAAAGCCTGTTTTTGATGTTGAAAAAGAAATGACTGCATAACAGTATTTATTAAAATAAATATAATAGCGCCATTCATATTGGCGCTATTAATTAAATCCGATTTACCATGGGTGTTCTGTCCCTTCCCATGTGAAAAACTTTCCTGTATCTGCAATTGTTATATTTCTTGCTAGTTTCAGAATTCCTCGTGCGCTTTCTTGCACTGATATATCAGCGTTGTCTCCACCCATGTCGGTTTTCACCCAACCAGGATGCACAGGACAAACGGTAATGTTTTGTTCTTTGAGTTCTAACGCAAGCACCTGCATTACCTTGTTAACCGCAGCCTTAGAACTTCTGTACGCGATCATGCCTTTCGCTTCACGCTCGAGTGAACCCATCTGGCTTGATATGGTAATGACTCGTGGTGAATCACTCATGGCCAGATTGGGAAGTAATGCATTGGTTACCATCAGCGGGGCAACCGTGTTGATTTCGAACGTTTCAAGCCAGCCTTTTACATCCATATTGTGGTAGGACTGATCCTGCGGTCCAATGATACCTGCATTATTGATGATAATATCGATAGAGATGCCTTCCAGTAGCGCAGTCAAGGCATCAATGCTGTTTTGGTCTGTCACTTCTAGCGGTCTGAGAGAGAGTCGATTAGTGGACAGCAAGTCAGTCAAAGAGGCGGGTGGTGTGTTGCCACGATAGGTGGCAAAAACTTGGCTACCACTTTCTAAGAATTGCTTCACCAGTTCTAGGCCAATACCCCTTGCGGCACCCGTAATTAAAACTGTATTCATATCAATCCCCTCCGTTTGCCTGCAGTTTTAGACAGGTTATATGTCATTGAGAAATCGGGAAAATTTCACTGTATGTTCTATGTTTTTGGTCGCAAATTGTTCTGAATAGAAAAATAGTCATGATTGTTCAGTATATTACGCTTCGCAAATAAAGTTACCCACAGAAACGGTGGATAACCCTTTGGGTAACATTTAATTAATACAGATGTCATTTATGATTCGATGTTATAGCTGAGGGAAATTAGACAGTTAAGGCAAGGAGTTTAAACAGTGAAGACTTTATTCATTGACCGAAAAAGAGCGGTGTTATCACGGGTTTTTCTATGCATGTTCCTTCCTATTGCGATATCGAAACCGTCTAGTTTTGTTAGCATCGAATGTGAGTGAGCTAGAAGTTTTCAATGGCTGGTCAATTTTTAAACAGCTCGGATTAAATAAGTGAGTCTCAATGGAATCTCAATTAAAAAAGCCATGATAACAATACCCAAGAAACCTGAAATTGAGCATATTTAGGCCACTTGGGTATATCTGGGCGGTAGGCGCGGCGACAACTACGTGGACGCAGATCGAATGCTATGTCGAACGTCGTTAAACGGCGATTTGGGCATCACTTGTGACCAAGGCGGCTCCATGAACGCCAGTTGGTACGTCGCTATGTTTGAGCCCCAAACGCTCTTCACGCGGAGGAATGCCGAAGTAGTCCCGATAACATTTGCTAAAGTGAGGTGTTGAGACAAACCCACAAGCAATCGAGATTTCGATGATCGATAAGTTGGTTTGATTGAGCAGTTGACGCGCGCGGCTTAATCGCAGATGCAGATAATAGCGGGAAGGGGAGCACTGAATGTGGCGCTGAAAGAGGCGCTCCAATTGTCGTCGAGATAACTCTACTAATGCAGCCAGTTCATCAATGCAAAAGGGCTCCTCAAGGTTTGCTTCCATGAGTGACACGGTTTCCAGAAGCTTAGGTTGAGCCGTGCCAATGAGGTTGCGAAGTGGCACCTTCTGAACATCTTCACTGTTTCTGACGCGTTCGCACATAAACATTTCTGAGATGGCGGCGCTGAGTTTGTTGCCATGCTCTTTAGCTACCATGGTTAGCATCATGTCCATAGGGGCAGTACCACCAGCACTGGACATTCTTTTCTCACCCAGGGAAAACAGTTTGTTGCTGACTCTGACTGAGGGGAACGCTTCTTGGAAACCTGCTAGATTTTCCCAGTGTATAGAGCAGACTTTATCTTGCATCAAACCTGCTTTAGCTAACACATAACTGCCGGTGCAAATCGCTCCCAGTGTCTTATGTTTTCTATCTTGCATGGCTAACCAGCTTAGGAGTTGCCTCGGATAATTCTGTTCGATATCTACACCACCGCACACAATGACGATGTCCATATCGCGTGGGGATGAAATAGAGTGATCAACATTGATGCTGAGCGAGTCACTGGCGGAGACGGGTTCTCCATTTTCGCTTAACGTAAACCATTCATATAGATTCTCGCCAGAGAGTCGGTTTGCCATTCTAAGCACTTCAATAGCCGAAGCCATCGCCAGCATGGTAAACCCATTGCAAAGATAGAAGCCGATTTTTTTAATCTGTGGTAGTGCGGATACTGAGCCCATAGTTGGATCCCTCCCAAATGGGGTAACAACGATAACCGTTTTCACTCGAATTAATTACAGTTCATAGAGGTTTCAGCAGCACGAAACAGCGCCCTCTCTCCCTTGCGTAGATGAGGTCTATGTAAAAGTAAAATAGGAAAGTAAAGAAATGTTCAATTGAGGATGTGATTCTCTAAAATACGACGATTTGTGGCACAAGATATCGGTTAAGAAGTACGTTGGGTCAAATAGGGTGAAAGCAATGTGTTTAGACGTGTAATGATTTTTCTGCTGTGTAGGCGACAATGAGTTGCATATTTGCGCCTAGCAATTAGCGCCTTGTAACGCGTTGATGTTGACTTGTTTCAAGGCGCTTTCGTATCACGAGGGTCTGTCGATCTTTAGTGGTTAAATTTTGTTCTAGTTAAAAGCATTTTAGGCGAGGCGAGGTGTGTGCCGCCTAGCATTCTAAGCAAATACGCTCAACAAAGCATAAAGCGCTTTTAGCACGGGACGCGAAGTTGAACCCTTTGGGCGGCGTGTTATCGACTTCCCATCTAGGCCAGCTACACATCGGAGCCTCTGCCTTGTATAAAGCCGCCACAAACTGCTGCAAAAACCATCACCAAAGGTCAACCGACCCTAGGACTTACTGAAACAGACTGCTACGTTTGCGGCGAGTTTGGCATTGTTCAGCACTAAGGCGATATTAGCCTTTAAACTATCGCCTTTTGTTTTTTCAGCCACTTTCGCAAGTAAAAATGGTGTTGAGTCTTTGCCTTTAATGCCTTTCTGTTCCATTTCCTTGATAGCTTCGTCAATGACACTGTCCATGAGTTTAGAAGGCATGGCATGTTCTGTTGGGATTGGGTTGGCGATGACTGCGCCACCGCACAGAGACATCTCCCATTTGGCTTTCAAGGCCGATGCAATTTGTTCCGGCGAATCGAGACAATAATCGACGCTGAACTCACTCTCTCGTGTGTAAAACGCTGGAAGAGTATCGGTTTGGTAGCCGATGACGGGTACACCTTTGGTTTCAAGATATTCCAGCGTTAGCCCCAAATCTAGAATCGATTTGATGCCGGCGCATACGACAGCCACATTGGTTTGTGCCAGTTCTTCTAGATCTGCGGAAATATCGAAGCTGGTCTCCGCGCCACGATGTACGCCGCCAATACCGCCCGTTGCAAAGACTCTGATACCCGCCATGTCTGCCAAAATCATCGTGGATGCGACGGTTGTGGCGCCGTCTTGCTTGTTAGCCACAACAAACGGAATGTCTCGGCGACTGGTTTTGATGGCATCGAGGCCACGCTGACCAAGATAAGTAATTTCGTCTTCAGAAAGTCCGATCTTTAGTCGCCCCTTCAATATCGCGATAGTGGCTGGCACGGCTCCGTTGTCGCGAACCGCTTGTTCAACACGCAACGCGGTTTGCACGTTTTCTGGGTAAGGCATGCCATGGGAAATAATGGTGGACTCGAGTGCGACCACGGGTTGTCCCGAATCTATCGCGGCTTTAACGTCTGGGTGAATATCAATATAAGGATTTAGCATTTTTCGCCTTCCATGCGTTGTTGTACCAAAAGTTCGGTGATATCAGGGTTAATCGTGTTGATGTGTTCCATGGCGAGTCCTGAGCAATTTATCGCAAAATCACCGGCGGTATCTTCATGCATCCCGTTTACTTGGGCATGGGCAAGACCCGCTAAGAAAGCATCTCCTGCGCCATTTGCATTGATGATCGTGGTGCTCGGCGCTTGAATCAGCCGTTCGTGGCGTAGAGTACGGAATAGAATGCCATCAGCGCCCATACTGAGAAAAAGTCTTTTCACGCCTTGAGCAATAAACCAGTCGGCCACTTTATTGATATCGGATTTGGATTCTATGGGCAGGCCAGAAATCATTTGTGCTTCGATCAAGTTTGGTTTCAGCGTGTGAATATGGGCTAGGTAAGGACGTGCTTTCATCGCTTTGGTTGCAGATACGGTATCAAGATAGATAGCTTGATCGCCAAAATTGCTGAAGATATATGCCAAGACGCTTTCACTGAGGTTTGTGTCCACAATGATGGATTCGGCATGGCGGATCATCTCTGCATGTCGGCCAATAATGGATACGTCTAATTTATCAAGGATCGACATATCCGAAACGGCAGCAAGCATGTCACCGTCATGGTCAAGCAAAGATAAATAGGTCGACGTGGTTTGCCCTTCGAGGATATTTACCGTGCGTGTATCGACACCTGCACGTCGTGTCTCACTCAACACAAGATTGCCATAGGTGTCATCGCCAACCACGGAAATCAATTTGACGTCAGTGCCTAGCCGCGCCAAGTTCTCGGCTATGTTTCTCCCTACACCTCCTGGTGAATGGGAAACTCGCCCAGGATTAGAGTCTCGAGGTATCAGTTCAGACTGAGGCTGACCGACCACATCAATGTTTGTCCCACCGATGACCACGACATATCGCTTCTGGTCGACAATGTAGCCTTTACCACGGATCAAGCCTTTTTTCGTCATGTTCATGATGTGTACGGCAACCGAAGATCGACTGATATTCAACAAGGTAGCGATTTGCTGCTGCTGAATGAAGGGATCATCTTTGATCAATTGCAGTATCTGGTCTTCGCGGTTTGTCATTTAAACCTCACCTAACATCTGCTTATAAAGTAAACAAAAGTTAGTTTTTATCTTGCTGCGTAAACTGTCAATTGTTATTGAGTAATAATTGGCCAAACTGTGACTGGTTAGATGAAAAAGTGCTGATTTATTAGTCAATTGATGTGGGGGGAGGTGGTGTGAATGGGGCGGAAAATGGCCAGAAATGGTCTCATTTCGTGAACAGGAGGTAGGTGAAATGCCACTACACTAAGGAGGACGAGTTTGTTTAGCAAGGAAGGCAAATGGAATACTCTGCGTCGCATTCACCATCCAGTGGTGCGTTATCAAGTTCACTGACTGAACAGGAACACGCCGCTGTTAACGAGGCTATCAATGCGCTTAAGTCTAAGGCTGGAGCGTTATTGCCCGTTCTTCATCACATACAAGGGACGTTGAAATACGTGCCTCCTTCGGCTGTGCCAGTGATAGCAAAAGGACTAAATCTGTCGGATGCTGATGTGCACGGTGTGATTAGTTTCTATCATGAGTTTCGACATTCCCCGCCGGGTGCAAATGTTATTCAGATATGTCGTGCCGAGTCCTGTCAGTCGATGGGTTCAAGATCGCTTGAACAACACGCGTGCTCAAGATTAGGTATCGACTATCACCAAACCACAACGGATAACAATTTCACATTAGAGCCAGTGTATTGCTTAGGCAACTGCATGAATTCTCCATCAGTGAGAGTGAATGACCAAATCTATGGCGAGATGACGGACGAGGAGTTTGATCTCTTGCTCAATGGTCTTCTGACACAGGTTATCGAGGTGCAGTTACCATGAGTTATCGCATTTATATTCCGCTGGATACATCATCGGTTTCCCGAGGAGCCGATTTAGTTGCTGATCATATCTTGCATAGTGCCGCCAATTTGGGTGAAGACATTGCGGTGACTCGTACCGGATCTCGTGGTTTGTTTTGGCTTGAGCCAATGGTAGAAGTGGAATCCGCGCAAGGTCGTGTCGCGTTTGGCCCCGTCACGCCAGATGACGTTGATGCCTTGCTGGCACTTCGCTTTTTTGACCCAGATGACAAGGGCAGCGCTGGGTTAAACCACGCGTTGTGCCTTGGGCTCACCGAAGACATTTCTTACCTGAAAAAACAACAACGGCTAACGTTTGCGCGTGTTGGCATTATCGACCCGCTAGATATTGATGATTACAAACAGCACGGCGGTTTTGTCGGGCTTGATAAAGCCCTCGCGCTCACCTCGCAAGGTATTTTGGATGAAATAAAAACCTCCGGTCTACGTGGGCGAGGCGGTGCGGCGTTTCCTACAGGGATTAAATGGCAAACGGTAGCGGATCAAAATGATCGTCAGAAGTATGTCATTTGCAATGCTGATGAAGGGGATTCGGGGACATTTGCTGACCGTATGTTGATGGAAGGTGACCCGTTTACCTTGATTGAAGGCATGATCATTTGTGCACTCGCTGTTGGAGCCAACCATGGCTATGTGTACACGCGATCTGAATACCCTAAGGCCTGCGACATTTTCCAACAAGCTATTGATATCGCGAGGGACAAAGGCTATCTGGGCGACAATATCTTGGGTTCCCATTGTTCGTTTGATCTCGAATTGCGGGTCGGTGCTGGCGCCTATATTTGTGGTGAAGAAACGTCACTAATGGAGAGCTTGGAAGGCAAGCGAGGATTGGTAAGAAACAAACCGCCGCTACCCGCCATTGAAGGGCTGTTTGGTAAACCGACTGTGATTAACAATGTCATTTCTCTGGCGTCGGTTCCTACAATAATGGCACAAGGCGCTGAATATTATCAAAATTTCGGACAAGGTCGCTCGCTCGGCACTATACCCGTTCAACTGGCAGGTAACCTTAAACAAGCCGGTTTGTTCGAACTGGCGTTTGGGGTTTCTATTCACGAATTGTTGTACGAATTTGGTGGTGGCAGCAAAACGGGAAGGCCATTAAAAGCCGCTCAGCTAGGTGGACCGCTGGGGGCATATTTGCCCGTGTCCGAGTGGCATACCGACATGGATTACGAAGCACTCTCCACCAAGGGAGCCATGTTGGGTCATGGTGGTATTGTGGCGTTTGATGACACGGTAGATATGAGTCAGATGGCGCGATTTGCCATGGAATTTTGCAGCATTGAATCTTGCGGGAAATGCACACCTTGCCGAATTGGTGCGGTGCGCGGCGTTGAAGTAATAGATCAACTGATGGCAGAGACGGGCGAAGCCAAGGCGGAGCGTGAGGTTTTATTGCGCGAACTGTGCGAAACCATGGAGCTAGGATCCATGTGCGCCATGGGAGGCATGACGCCCTATCCCGTCAAAAGTGCCCTGAAGTATTTTCCTCTTGATTTTGGACTGGCTGAACAGCCAGACCAATAGGATTTCGATTATCTAGTTGTGCCAGCACGAACAGTGCGGCAAGGAGCAAAACAATGGTTGAGTTCTACATTCCCATTGAACAAGACAGCAAAGACTTTGGTACACCCGAAATCAAGGGTGAAGATCTAAAAGCCATCACGTTGTCGATTGACGGTTGGCCTGTCACTGTGCCTGAAGGCACATCCGTGATGCGTGCAGCCGCTACCATGAACATTCAAATTCCGAAATTGTGTGCAACAGATAGCCTAGAGGCGTTTGGATCGTGCCGATTATGTGTTGTGGATATTGAAGGCATGCGCGGTAAGCCTGCTTCATGTACCACACCCGTTGCGGAAGGCATGGTGGTCACCACGCAAAACACTGCTCTGCAGAAGTTACGCCGTAACGTCATGGAGCTGTATATTTCCGATCACCCGCTTGATTGTCTGACCTGTGCCGTGAATGGTGACTGCGAATTGCAGGACATGGCAGGTGCTGTTGGGCTTCGTGATGTTCGCTATGGATTCGACGGTGAAAACCACCTGAATATGGAAAAAGACACGTCGAACCCATATTTCACCTTCGATACCAGTAAGTGCATCGTGTGTTCGCGCTGTGTGCGTGCCTGTGAAGAGATCCAAGGGCAACATGCGCTCACTGTCGATGGTCGTGCGTTTGAATCTCGTATCGTTGCAGGGGACAGCAACTTTATGGAGTCGGAATGTGTGTCGTGTGGTGCTTGCGTTCAAGCTTGCCCTACCGCAGCCCTGACGGAAAACAGTGTGATTGAGCAAGGCACGCCGAGCCATTTTCGCACCACAACCTGTGCTTACTGTGGCGTTGGCTGTTCATTCCGAGCAGAAATGCGCGGCGACCAGCTTGTGCGCATGGTTCCCAACAAAGATGGAAAAGCCAATCAAGGACATTCATGCGTGAAGGGGCGTTTCGCCTTTGGTTATGCCACGCATCAGGATCGCGTGCTCGACCCAATGATCCGAGACTCTATCGACCAACCTTGGAAAAAAGTCAGTTGGGATGAAGCCATCGCGTTTGCCGCCCAACGGCTGACTAATATTCGAGATCAACATGGTGTGAACGCGCTCGGCGGCATTACCTCTTCTCGCTGTACCAATGAAGAAACCTATTTGGTACAGAAGCTTATTCGGGCGGGATTTGGCACCAATAACGTTGATACCTGTGCCCGAGTGTGCCACTCCCCAACCGGTTATGGACTAAAAACCACGATGGGTGAATCGGCAGGGACACAAACGTTCGATTCGGTTCAACAAGCCGACGTGGTGATCGTGATTGGCGCGAACCCAACAGATGGCCACCCTGTGTTTGCTTCTCAGCTTAAGCGCCGTTTACGCGATGGGGCGAAGCTCATTGTTATTGACCCACGCGAAATAGACTTAGTGAATGCACCACATGTTCGTGCGCAATACCACTTACAACTGCGCCCCGGAACTAACGTTGCAGTGCTGAATGCGCTAGCACACGTGATCGTCAGTGAAGGGTTGGAAGCAACAGCATTCATCGAAGAGCGCTGTGAGGCGGACGCCTATAACAAATGGCGAGAATTCATCGCCCAAGCTTCCTATTCTCCCGAGGAATTAGAAGGGGCAACCGGTGTACCAGCAATGTTGATCCGCGAAGCGGCAAGACTGTATGCCAAAGCGGGTAATGGCGCGATTTACTACGGATTAGGCGTTACGGAACACAGTCAAGGTAGCTCTGCGGTAATGGCCATTGCCAATCTTGCCATGGCGACGGGGAATCTCGGTCGTGAAGGCGTGGGTGTGAATCCACTACGCGGTCAAAACAATGTGCAGGGCAGTTGTGATATGGGGTCATTCCCACATGAACTGCCGGGCTATCGTCATGTGTCTGATCCAGAAGTTCGTGCGCTATTTGAAAGCGAGTGGGGCGTTCCGATCGACAGTGAACCGGGGCTGCGTATTCCTAATATGTTCGATGCCGCCGTGGCAGGCCGCTTCAAGGCACTCTATGTGCAAGGCGAAGATATCGCACAATCTGATCCGAATACTCAGCATGTAGAGGCGGCAATGTCGGCGCTGGAGTGCTTGATCGTTCAAGATATCTTCTTAAATGAAACTGCGAAGTTCGCGCATGTGTTCTTGCCGGGTGCGACGTTCTTGGAAAAAGACGGCACATTTACCAATGCGGAACGTCGTATTTCGCCCGTTCGTAAGGTGATGGCACCTTTGTCAGGCAAAGCGGATTGGGAAGCAACTGCGGCGTTGTCTAATGCACTTGGGTACGAGATGAACTATAGCCATCCTTCTGAAATTATGGATGAAATCGCAAGGCTGACACCGACGTTTCATGGTGTGAGCTATGAGAAATTGGATCTGCTAGGTTCGATTCAATGGCCGTGTAACGATGAGGCGCCTGAAGGAACACCAACCATGCACATTGGTAACTTTGTGAAGGGAAAAGGTAGCTTTGTCGTGACTGATTATGTCGCCTCGGAAGAGAAAGTGAACAAACGCTTCCCATTGTTGCTAACCACTGGGCGCATCTTGTCGCAATACAATGTCGGCGCACAGACACGACGCACGGAAAACTCTCAATGGCATCAACAAGATGTGCTTGAGATCCACCCACTTGATGCAGAAGATCGTGGTATCAATGACGGTTCTCCCGTTCGTGTTGCGAGCCGAGCGGGTGAAGTGACGTTGCCGGCGAAAATCAGCAACCGTATGCAGCCAGGTGTGGTGTACACCACCTTCCACCATCCCGTGTCGGGGACGAATGTGGTGACCACAGACAATTCTGATTGGGCCACCAATTGTCCTGAATACAAGGTGACCGCCGTTCAAGTTAAAGTGGCGGTAGAGCAGGCGGATTGGCAGGCGAGATTCAAGCAATTCGACGAGCAACAGCAAGCACATTTGTCAGCAGCAACACAGGAAGGAGAGTCATAAATGGCGCATGAATTACATGGAGAGCTTGTCCGAAATCAGCGATTGTATGATATGGCAAACCAGATTGCTGACAACCTCGTTCATGGCAGAGAGCAAGAAGATACGATTGATGAGGTGGCGTCTCACATTCGTCGCTTTTGGTCTTTAGACATGAAAGAAAGCTTGTTTGATGCAGTAGATTCTGAGGTGTTGAACCCGATTGCCAAGCAGGCGGCCGAAAAGCTGGCGTTGGACTACCGCAAGTAATATTGGGACTGAGCCTGACGAGTAAAAAGCTAGCGTTTCGCGCTAGCTTTTTTGTCTTTGGAGGCAGGTGCTAGGTATGCAGGCATCATGCTGTTGCTTCTGCATCTTCACGTTTTGCCACTTTGTGGCCTTCTTCCGTGACGCCATTTTTCCAATAGCTGCTGATGTAAATGTTGTCGCGATCCACGCCTTTATCATTGCGGAAGTATTGTCGAAGCGTTCGCATGGTGTCGAACTCACAGGCGCACCACACTGACGCTTCACCCTCGAGCCATGTTTGTTCTTGAACGAGGGATGCTAACGTGCCGCTTTGCCCTTTGATCACCCATGTGAGCGTCATGCCTTCCGGCGCATCAATGTATTGAATATCAGCCTCTGATAACACTTCAATCACAGCATGGCCTTTGGCATGCTTGGGTAGCGCAGCAATTTTGACTGACAGAGCCGGTAATGCCGTCATGTCTGCCACCATGAAAAACCAATCAGCTTCGTGGTTAATGGCTTGGATGGTACCTGGCCCCGCGATGTTAATCGTGTCGCCTTCTTTGGCGGTCATCGACCAGCGCGCGGCATGTCCGCACCCGCAATCCATCACTTCATGACGAACAAAATCGACGGTGACCGTATGGGCTTTTAAATCGATAGCCCTAATGGTGTAGGTGCGAAGAACAGGGCGCTCACCCTCGGCGAGGGTGCTGAGATCGGTGCTGCCTTCAGGCGTAAACATTAATTTGATATAGCCGCCTTCGCAATCCACAGGGAAACGCGCAAGGCCGCTTCCATGCAGTACGATGCGCTGCATATTGGGCGTGATTCGTTCGGTCGATTCAACGACAAGCGAGGTCGGCGTAGGTTTTTTCATTCTTGATCTCGTGGTTGATGTCTCGTATTGCTAAGACTGCTTAACTTTCACCCACAATAAGCCAGTTCAATGTGCATTTCAATGATAACGATTATCATTTGCATAAATTTACATTGAACCAGCGCGAGAAATCAGAGCGTGTCAAAGCCTAAACCGTCATTGTGAAACGTCACCACGTTGTGTGACGCAATGGCCTCTTGCGCAGCTAATCCAATCACAACAGCTTTCAAGCCATCGGATAGCGATACTTCCACTTCTTGTTCTCCCCAAATGGCACGTTGGAATTTCTGGTGTTGATAGAAGGTTGAACCGTTGTGATCGCCAGCTTCAAGCAGGGCAGGGTCAACGGGCACATCCATCACTTTCGGGCCTTTAGGGTCACGTGGACTCACAATGACCTGCGGCACGGGTGCATCACCTAACGTGTCTGTTGGCCAGAAGCGTCCCGGCCCCGGCACTAAGCATTCGACTTTACCTTTGTCGCCGACCACGCAAATCTCTTCTTGATAGCGGGAGCCTTCCGCAAACATGCAAAGTTCTAGGCTAGCGCGGGTGTGGTTATCAAATTCTATGGTCACCATGGCGTTGTCGATGATGTCTGGAGCTTGTCCTTCATATTGCTCGGCGAGATGGTTAACCGCTTGATTGCCTGAAGCAAACACACGCACTGGATTGGCGTTCGCCATAAGGCGCATCAAATCGAAAAAGTGGCAGCATTTTTCTACCAACGTGCCGCCTGTTTTATGGTTGAAGCGATTCCAATCCCCCACTTTGTGGAGGAATGGGAAACGGTGTTCACGAATCGAAAAGAGGTGTCGTTGCCCAATATCGTCATCATTGAGCAATGACAGCAATAACGTGATGGGTGGCATGTACCGATATTCCATCGCCACCCATATAGGAGCGGGGTAATTGGCAGCGGCTTCACTGAGGCGCGTAACATCGGCAATGTCTGTGCAGATGGGTTTTTCAATTAAAATGGGGAGGCTGCAACGACGTATGATGCCTAGCAGTTGTTCAGCATGCTGAAAATTTGGGGTGACGATGACGAGCGCATCTACATCGTCAGCTTCCAGCAAGGCATCCAGATCCGAAACAGTCCGAGCTGTGGGGACAAGCGCGTGCGCTTTTTCCAGCATCTCTGCGTTGGGTTCAGCTAACACGGTGATCTCTGCGTGATCGAGAAGCTGGATATTGCGGATGTGCTCTTGTCCCATCATGCCGCAACCGAGGATCCCATATCGGATTGGATGTTTGTCTGTCATTCAGTCGTCCTTGTTTTTATTGTTGATACTGTATCTTGTGGATGTAGGGCGATAGGCGTTACGTCCATCTCGCTGCGTAACACACTGTCTCTGGGTCGTACCAAGTAAACGACACCTCTTCGATGCGATCTTGATTTGACCAACTGAGCCTTTCGATATAACCACATGCGCTGCCGACATCCGGTTTGAAGTCGGGGTGTTTCCAGTCAGGAACATGATCAACCGTGATGCTGTCTTGTACTTTTGAAATCCAAAATCCGAGCTTTTCACGGTAGAACACATACAAAGACTCAATCACGTCTTCTCGAGGAATGTGTTCGCTGTGGCGACCATCAATCCATATTTCTTCCATGGCAGCAGGCTGTTGATCCAATTTACGCAAGCGCCTGAAGCGCCACAGCGGCGCATTAGAGGGTAGCCCCAACAATGACGCGACATAGGTGTTGGTATGTCGCTCAAGGTTCAAAACATCGGCGTTTGGTAAGCCACCACCACTTTTTAATTCAAGTCGGAAAAAGTGATACACGGCACTGCTATCCGGTGCGTTTTTCACATAAGTGCCAGAGCCTTGTTTACGCTCCAATAGCCCATTGCTTTCAAGCTCAGTGAGGGCTTTTCTTAATGTGCCCACGGCAACGCCGAGCTTCTTGGCCAGTTCCGCTTCGGTTGGTAGGCGTTCTCCAGGTAACCAATAGCCTGCAGAAATCTCCCTACGCAACAACTCACTTATTTGAATGAACAGGGGTAATCGGGTTGATTCACTCATCACAAAAATTCTCAAAAAAAATAATCAGTTTGATATTAGCTAGTTAGTCACGGTTTTTCTGTTATAGAGGTAAAACTTTAAACTAATTCATTCATTATTGATTTACTTTTCCTGAGTATCTTATAGCATTTATTAACAATTCATTCACTATTCATTTGCAATTGAAGTGAGTGAATGTACTCAAGTAACAGGGCGCATAAAAGCAAAAATTAATAACAGCGCGTTGGCTAATTTACCGAATATCAGGAGATTGATGATGAGTGTTGTGCCCATCACAAGTGCAGGACTGGATGCCTCAGAGGTTTCATGGTTTGCGCCCTTGTGCAGTGACGATTATCGCTATTTAGGTGTGCCAGAAGGTCGACTGCGCAGCAGTTGGGAAAATACCCGAGACATTGTGTTGATGGCCGAACAACAAGGCTTTCGCAATATATTGTGTCCGTCGTCTTATCAAGTGGGCCAAGATACTCTGACCTTCGCGTCCGCCATGGCACCGCTAACTGAGCGTATCAATATGCTGGCAGCCATTCGTTGTGGCGAAGTGCATCCCGCTATGTTGGCGCGCTCAGTAGCAACGCTCGACCACATCATGAAGGGGCGCTTAACACTCAATGTGATCTCTTCTGATTTTCCAGGTGAAAAAGCAGACAGCGCATTTCGGTATCGCCGTTCGAAAGAGGTGGTCGATATTTTGCGCCAAGCATGGACACAAGATGAAATCCGTTACGATGGCGAAATATACAAACTAAGTGAAATTGCCAGTGACCCTGTGCGTCCATATCAGCAAAACGGCGGCCCATTGTTGTACTTCGGTGGTTACTCACCAGACGCGCTTGAGCTATGTGGTTCGGAATGTGACGTGTATTTAATGTGGCCTGAAACCGAAGACATGCTGGAAAGCCGCATGCGAGCCGTCAACGAAGTCGCACAACGCCATAACCGAACCTTAGATTACGGTCTGCGAGTACACATGGTGGTACGCGATACCGAGGCAGAAGCGCGTGAATATGCAGAATCGCTTGTCTCGAAACTTGACGATAACTTTGGTCAATCCATCAAAGAGCGTGCACTGGATGCAAAAAGTCTCGGGGTGGCGCTGCAATCTCAGCAACGCGATCAATCTGACCAGTTTGGGTTCACTGAACCGAATTTGTGGACGGGCGTAGGACGCGCACGTTCAGGATGCGGTGCGGCATTGGTTGGCAGTGTCGATCAAGTGCTCAGTAAGATTGAGCGATACAAAAAGATGGGTATTAGTGCCTTTATTTTTTCTGGCTATCCACACAAAGACGAATGTGAAATTGTCGGCCAAAAAATTCTACCAGAACTGAAAACGTGTTCACTTCCTGAAGAATATGGGCGCGTTCCTGCCACCACGCCAGCAACACCGTTGGGTGTAGGAGAGCGAAAATGATATACAGCGAACTTCACCCAAGCCTGTCGGCATTTAGCCGTATTGTTTATGGCGCATGGCGTTTATCGGATGACAGTGACACGTCAGAAGAGCATGTCCGCGCCAAAGTGGATGCTTGCTTAGAACAAGGTATCACGACATTCGATCATGCTGACATTTACGGTGATTACTCGTGTGAAGCCGTGTTTGGGCAAACATTGGCAGCGACCCCTTCGCTTCGCGATCAAATTCAGTTAGTGAGTAAATGCGACATCATGTTGCTATCGGACAACTACCCAGATCGTCGCGTGAAACACTATGACACGTCTGCCGCGCACATTCGCCAATCAGTGACGCAGTCGTTGAAAAACCTTCATACCGATCATCTGGACCTTCTGTTGATACATCGACCAGACCCGTTCATGGATCACCATGAAACAGGGCAGGCGCTAGATGCATTGGTGAACGAAGGGTTGGTGAAAGCGGTGGGCGTGTCGAATTTCCAACGCTGGGATTGGGATTTGCTGCAATCAGGCATGTCTCATCCCCTCGTCACGAATCAGATCGAAATGAATTTGCTTACACGCGACAGCTTCACCGATGGCACTTTGGCGTTCATGCAGCAATACGGTGTATCGCCCATGGCGTGGTCACCGCTTGCGGGTGGAGAACTCTTTGGAAATGGAGAAGCGGCTTTGCGCGTGAAACCGATTCTAGAGCGTGAAGCGGAGCGATTTGGTGTCGGTATTGATGCTGTCGCGACGGCATGGTTGCTTGCTCACCCTGCCGGTATTTTGCCCGTGCTTGGCACCAATAACTTGTCACGTATTCGTAGCGCGAGTGATGCTTTGAAAGTGACGATTGATAGAGAAACATGGTTTGAAATGTGGACGGCAGCTGCCGGGGAGGAGGTGGCATGAGCCGCGAACTACGAAATGCACTCTCATGTTTTGCAACGGGTGTGACTGTGATTACTGCACGCCATGATGATACCGATTTTGGCTTGACCTGTTCGTCGTTCAATTCTGTATCGCTAGACCCAGCTATTGTGCTGTGGAGCATCAATCGAACCTCGTCAGCCAAGGAACCTATACTGAAGTCGGGTGGTTACACCGTCAGTGTGTTGGCGGTGGAGCATTCAGAGCTAGCCATGAAATTCTGCCGCGATAGTCACGAAGAACGTTTCAATGGCGTCCCCATCGAACGTGCGCCAAGTGGTCGCGCGATTATTGAAGGTGCTGTGGCATGGTTCGACTGTGACTTAAACGGTGTGATTGCTGCAGGTGACCACGACATTTTGTTGGGAAAAGTGACCGAGTTTAGCTCACAGCAGGAAAGTGTCGGCTTAGTGTTTGAACGCAGCAGATTTGGACGGGTGGGAGAAGTCGCCTAATGGCAGTTTTGGGGTCAACACTTGCGGTACTTGAAAACGTTAATGACCGCATAGGCAAAATTGGTGCATCGGTAGCATGGGTGTTAGTGGCATTGATGGTCGCCAGTATCTTGCTACAAGTGGTGTGCCGTTACGTGTTCAATTCCGCGCTACCTTGGCCGGAAGAAGTGGCTCGTGCGTTGATGATCTGGATGATGGCGCTGGTCGCAGGCAATGCCTACCGCAAAGGCATGTTTGTCTCCATCGACATGCTCTATAACTACGTGCCCTTCTCTGTGGCGCGTATCATCAAAATCATTTTGTTGGCGTTGGCCTTTGCAGTGCTCGTGCAATTGTTTGTGGTCGCCATTGAATTCTTTGATCGTGGTTTTCGTACTCGTGCAGCCTCTTTCCCCTTAAAGCGCGCTTGGATCTATCTCGCTATGCCTGTGTGCTTTGGCACCATGTTGCTTGCCAATATCGAATTGTTTCTTAAAACGTTTCTTGAGCGAAAAGAGACGCCTCAAACTGCGTCTGCAGAATAAGGATGAGCAAAAAGAATGACTGACATAAGGATGTGGTTGTAAATGTTGATTTTCTTTTTACCCCTATTTTTGGTGTTGCTGCTTATCGGCATGCCCGTATTTTTCGCCCTGTTGGCAGCACCGGGTATCATGCTTTACGTCGAAGGTATGGATCGTGATATCCCCTTGCTTTTCCGCAATATTTACAACGGTATAGATTCTTTCCCGCTAATGGCCATTCCTTTCTTCATGCTCGCCGGTGAAGTAATGAATCGTGGCGGCATCACATTAAGCTTGGTGAATTTCTCCCAATCGTTTATTGGACACGTACGTGGTGGCCTTGCGCACGTGAATGTCATGTCGAGCATGCTGTTTGCGGGCTTATCGGGCTCCGCGGTTGCAGATACCTCTGCAATTGGTTCAATGATGATCCCCGCGATGGAAAAGAACGGTTACTCGCGAAAATTTGCAGCAGCGGTGACCGCGGCGTCGTCTGTGATCGGTCCGATTATTCCGCCGTCCGGCATCATGATTATTTACGCTTACACCATGGAAATTTCCGTTGCAGCCCTGTTTGCAGCGGGCGTGATTCCAGGCTTGATGATTGGCCTAGGCTTGATGCTGCTTATCGCGGCGATGGCAAAGCGTCAGAATTTACCCATTGCCAGTGAAAAAGCGACGTGGCGACAACGCGGTAGTGCAACGAAATCAGCGTTCTGGCCGTTGCTGACCCCCGTGATCATTCTGGGCGGTATTCTGGGCGGTATCTTTACACCAACAGAAGCCTCAGCAGTGGCAGTGCTTTATACCTTAGTAGTTGGCATGTTCGTGCTGCGAACTATTTCGTTGAAGGACATTCCTGAGATTTTCACCAACAGTGCGAAATCGTCGGCGGTGATTTTACTGCTGGTGGGCGCCGCACTGGCGTTCAAAACCGTGGTGTCGCTTTCTCATGCGGCAGAAGAAATGGCCGCGTGGACGCTCACCATCAGTGAGAACCCGCTGATACTCCTATTTCTTATCAACATTCTGTTGTTCATTGTTGGAATGTTCCTCGATGCAGGGCCAGCCATCATCATTTTGGGGCCAATTCTCTCTCCAGTATTTATTAGCTTGGGCATCGATCCTGTGCATTTCGCCATCATCATGAGTGTGAACCTCACGGTGGGCTTGGCGACGCCTCCTATGGGCTTAGTGCTGTTTGTGGCATCGAGTGTATCGGGTGTGAAAGTTGAAACATTGTCACGCGCCATATTGCCGTTCCTAGCGGTTGAAGTGGCAGTGATTTTCCTCATTACGTTTTTCCCGTCTATCTCTATGACAATCCCACGTTGGTTGGGTTTGGCGTAGTGACAGAGGGACATTAACCAGCGAGAACGTGAGTTCTTACCTTAACAAGTGCAGCGAAAGCTGAGGATCACGGAAGTGAAAGGTGAAGTATGAATAAAACAGTAAATCAGGTGCGTAAAGCATTTAAGGGAAGTGCACTGGCACTGTTGGCGGGACTCATGACTACCGCAGCGTTGTCTGTTCCCGCAATGGCGGCAGACTTTAACCTTCGTGCTGTGGCGAATTCCAATGAAAACGACGAAGACTATGATGGTTTAGTTGTTTTCAAAGACTTTGTAGAGGCTCACTCTAACGGAAAAATTAAGGTCGATTTGTACATTGGTACGCAACTGTGTGGCAACGGTACTGAATGTATCCAAGCGGTTGAAGACGGTTCTGTCGACGTTTACATATCTACCTCTGGCGGTGCGGCTAACATGTTCCCGTACATTCAGGTGCTGGATTTGCCTTATGTACTTCCTGATGACCGCACGGCAGAAGCGGTGTTCCAAGGTGATTTTGTGCGTGAGCTGCGTAAAGCGATTCTCGCAGATACCGATGACAAACTTCGCCTCATGGCGATCGGTAATACGGGCGGTTGGCGCAACTTTGCCAACACCAAACGTACCGTGAAGCAACCCAGTGATTTGGAAGGGTTGAAGATCCGCACCGTGGTGGCTGATTTGCCACAAGAGCTCGTGAAAGCACTCGGCGCGAGCCCAACCCCAATCCCGTGGCCTGAGCTTTACACGTCATTCCAGACGGGTGTGGTTGAAGGGTCGAAAAACGGTATCACTGACATCATGGGTATGAAGTTCCCAGAAGCAGGGCTGAAATATGTCACGTTGGATGGTCATGCATACATGTCAGCACTGTGGTACATGAACAATGAAGCTTTCTTGGATATGCCAGTGGAATTGCGCAAAGTGATTGTTGATGGTTTCCGCGCACTGCAACAAGCGACGTTTGCCTCACCGAAGCGTAAATCTATTGCTGCGTATGAAGCATTCAAGAAATCTGGCGGTACTTTGTATGTTCCGACTCCTGCTGAAAAAGCCAAGTTTCAAGAATCTGCAGCGCCTGTTTATACATGGTTCCAAGAGAACGTAGAAGACGGCAAGAAGTGGTTTGATTTGCTTCAGGTGGAATCAGGCAAAGCGCAGAAGCAAATAGCTGACGCGGATAAAGCTGACTTGATGTAGCGGAGCTTCTAACCTCCTGACATACATTGATTGCTACAAAAAATCAGCCCATGTGGGCTGATTTTCTGTTTGTGAACGAGGGGGATTTAGCTATGGATTGCTTGGGGCTTTTTGAGTTCCGCAACAAAGGCGTTTAGCGCTGAAGCAGTTCGAATGATATGCACGGTTTTATGGCTCGATAAGCTTTCTAATTGAGAGGTGAAATCATCATTCCAAAATTTAGGGGAAAGCTTAAGAAACTTATAGCTGCCTAATGAACCTTTAAGCACTGAACTCCCATCAGGCCAACCTTCGGGTTTCACGAACAGCCCTTTAAGAAGACGCTTAGTGACAAACCAATAGCTGGTTGGGTAAGGGAGATCAATATAGATCAAGGTGTCTGCGGCTTCTAAGCGCTTGTTAAAGGAGTCTAACGGACCAAGCCCATCGATTATCCACTGATCTGAAGAGATTATGCTTTCATGCGCTTTATCAAAGATTTGGCGTTCTACAAACTCACCGTTTTTCTTGTATACGATGGCATCAAGGGGATGTAGTGGAATGCCCGTTGCCGAAGAGAGTGCTTTGCTCATGGTGGATTTACCACTGCCCGGTTTACCGAAAACGGCGACTTTGTTCATGTTATCTCCTTAACGTGAAATGATTCCCATGAGGCAGATACACAAAACCCACCTCGATGAGAAGGTGGGTTCGTAAAATATACCGTGCGCCAAGCATCCCACCATTCCTATGGAATGATGATAATTCGTACTCGTGGCGTTCTATGATTGATTTTCATGCAATCATATTTATATGGAGTAGATGAGATGTCAATGCGTTAGGTTAACTATTTGTTATACGAAACAACGTGATTGCGACACACAGTAACTGTCATGCACGGTGAAGAGTTCCTTAATAAACGAAGTGATGTTCAGCCTGTCTTGCAAGGTACAACACTCAATTGGATATTGTAGATTTTGGAGAACGCCCTAATGCCCGAAGGTGTTAGTGTGACGACTCTTGAGTCGGGTATCCGCACTAACCAATCTTTGTCCAACGCGTCATTCAATAACCATTTCCCTAGACTACCTGCCAAATGCGTTCGTCGTTCACTCCAATCTATACAGGCTTTGCACAAGGGCCGCTTTTGTTTTTCAAGCTCGATGATATCGGCACCGAGTGATTGAAAAAACTGCCTTCCTTGCTCAGTGAGCGTGGCCTCAATATGGGCATCGACAATGAGGTCTTGCGCCACGAGAGCATCGTAAAGACGGACCGCGACTTCTCCGGCAAGATGGTCATAGCAGACTCGAGCATGACGAAGACTCGGGTCGTTTGGGCCTGTTGGCACCATGGTGAGTGGCACAGTGATGTTCATTAGTTGTTCTAGTAACTCAGCGACTTGATAGTTTGCCAGCTGGAAATATTTATGCCGACCTTGTTTTCTTACGACCAATAAATCCCCCACCACTAATTTTGCCAAATGGCTGCTGGCAGTCTGCGGCGTAATATTCGCTTCTAGCGCAAGCTCGGTCGCGGTTAATGCCTTGCCGCCAAGCAGGGCAATCAACATTTTTGACCGGGCGTCATCTGCAATCAGCGAGGCGATGTGTGTGATGTTGGGTTCCATGATTCGCGTCCGAGTGCGTTTGCGCTTAAGGGATGTCATGAAAGAAGGGTAGCAACAGAAAGCCCAGTTTACTTCGACCGCGGTCGAAGCATGCGCCAATTTGCCGCGTTAGGCTGGTGGCTCAATGGATTGCAGAGGAACGTCAGTGATGAAGATTACGTGCTTGATTGAATACAAAATTGACCCTTTCAAGCTGAGTCAGTTTGAAAAGTACGCCAAGAATTGGGGCAAGATTATTCCACAATGTGGTGGCGACTTGTTGGGTTACTTTTTACCTCACGAGGGGACAAATGATGTGGCTTTTGGGCTGATCACTTTTTCTAGCCTTGCCGAGTACGAAGCTTACCGAGAGCGATTATGTTCAGACCAAGCGGGTAAGCGGAATTTTCTGTTTGCCAATAAAGAGCGTTTTATCGTCTCAGAGAAACGATCGTTTATTCGGGTTGTGGAAGCGACCTACAAACAAGATGTGAGGGTTAAAAAATGATTGCGGTAATTTTTGAAGTTGAACCTTATCCCGAACACAAAAAAGCGTATCTTGATATGGCGGCATCGCTACGAGAGTCGCTGGAGGCAGTGGAAGGATTTATCTCTATCGAGCGCTTTCAATCCATGACCAAGGAAGGACGGATATTGTCGCTTTCTTTCTGGGAGACGGAAGCGGCAATTTCGCAGTGGCGCGAGCATTTACAGCACCAAATTGCGCAGCAAGAAGGGAAGGATCGATTGTTTCGTGATTACCGAATTCGGGTTGCGGATGTGGTGAGAGATTATGGCATGGGAAAAACGCCGAACACCGACACCCACTAAGGAGAGATGCATGAGAATTGTCGCAGTATTCACCGATACACCCGAGATGCTTGCGCACCGTAAGCAGCATGGGCAAGCCCATCTGGATTTTCTGAAAGCTAACCAATCGGAAATCTTGGTGGGTGGCGGTTTGAAAGATGAAGAGGGAGGCGTGTTCGTCGGTGGTCTCTGGATCATGGAAGTCGAGAGCTTTGATCGTGCTAAGGCTATCATTGAAAGCGACCCTTACTACGTACCAGCATATAGAAGTTATACGCTAAAACTGTGGGGCAAAGCATTTGACGAACCTGTGACCATCTAGCGGGAATGCACAAGGGCGACCGTGTACACCGGTGACGGAATTGAGGTGAGAGTTTCGTCGAAGTCCGGGACACTCTCGTAATATTCTTGTTTTATCTGACGATTCAGCCTTTATGATTGATGGTGGTTTTGGCTAGTTGACCTCAAGGAAAGACAATGAGAGACATGGTTTTGCAGCATCTTCGAGAGCGCTTTCAATCACTTAATGACCTTGTAGAAACACTCGACCCAGCATTGTTTAACTCGCACCTTGAGGTGTCGAAAAACAAGACGGTGGGTGAGCATATGTGGTGTATTGTCGGCGCACGCGAAAGTTATGCAAACGCATTGTCAGTGGGGGATTGGGCGGGATTTACCTGTTCGTTATCATCCACCGAAAATCGGGGTGATGTGCAAGCAGCATTGGTGTCTTCGGAAGCAGCGTTTGAAAGTGCGCTATCACAAGTTGATGAATGGACGCTGGAACGAGAAAGTTTACTCATGTATTTGTTGGAACATGAAACTACCCATGAAGCGCAGTTGATTCGTCACTTGTATGGATTAGAGCAGACGCTGCCTGAGTCGGTGAAGTGGGCGTAGTAAGGCTCGCTAAGAGCACCAATTAGAGACAAACAAAAAAAGCACGGATGACCAAATCATCGGTGCTTTTTATCTTATTCAAACACTCTAGCGATGAGGCATCGGCGACTAAAGAAACGTACTGTTTGTCGCATCCTGCCACATGACATCGCATTTATCATTCGCCGCAGCGGTGAGCAATTCTATTAACGGGATTGCGCGATGGCCGATACTAACGGGAGATTCGATGAAGCTGTCTTCTTCGTCTTCATCGCTGCTGGTAGGCGCAGCCGCCGATTTGGTTTTTTCCGTTTCAATGGCGTCGAAAAGGTTACCCAGAGCAGCAGGAACATCTTCGGCTAAAATTGCGCCGGGCACGGTTTCGCTGTGTCCCATCATTTTCAACATCTGTAAGCCAACTTCACCAAACATGGTGATATCGGCGTAAGCCTTGCAGCTAAATCTGATCAACATACGTGTCATCCTGTTGTATGCATGGAAAGAAGACGAAGTCGCACCAAGTTCTAAGTGGCGCGACTTCTTAACCCTATGTCATCGTATCAGCTTGAGGCATCTCGACTTTGAGTAACACTCGCATCTTTCAATAGAATGTCACCATCTTCTTGCATGATGTCTTGCTGGGCATCTTGATCAGCATCTCGATTAAGCGATGTATCGACCGAGGCGGTTTCGACCTTAATTTTAAAATATTGCATGTGGTTAACGTTGTCGGGAAAGGAAACGTCTCTGCTGTCAGTATTCAGTAGTGGGATCTCCACATAGAATTTTTTCGCGCCTTTGGCGTTTTCCCAAAGCCGAATCCGCGCTGGCATCACCAGCAGCGTCACTGGCAGTTTTTCTGCAGGGGTGCCCGAGGTTTTTTTGACCTCATCAAATAGGTAGTTAGCGGACACACTCAGTAAATTCATATTGATGTCGTCAAAGCGATCGCTAAGAAACGAAATATCTGCAGACACGGTATACACACGGCCAGATTCTATGGTGCGTCCTTTGAAGTTGTGGGTGTGTGTGTCGAAGTAAAGGGTATTAAGTTGGTGTTGCCCTGCGATACCAATGGAGTCTGCTGACAATGCGACATCTTTCCCTGCGCCGGGCAGCGTTTTATCTTTGGCGGAAAACACCACTTTCCAACCATAAGGAAGTTGGTTTTTGAGTGGGGTGATGTCGTATATCCAAGGACGGAACAATACGGTTCGAGTACCTGAAAATAATGCCTGTAGTTCTCCAACGCCACCACGTTGTGCGGGAAGATCGCCTGCTACGCGTTCATTCTCGTCATAGGGGGTGAGGTGCAAGTGCGCAATGGACGGTGGGCGTACTTCGAGCAAGGAGCCAAAGTCGTCAGGACGTGGGTGACAGTAGTGGTTGCCTGTTAATCCACTGTAAATGTTGCTGTCGGGATTACTTGAAGAGGGGGACTCTTGTGTGAGTCGCGTCTTGCAGTAGGTGACCCGTCGCGAATCTGTCGGTGTACTGGTAATAACAATGGCGTTTCGTCGTGATTCCGCGGTGAATACCACGAGACTGGTCCATCGCATCGGGTTCCAATCCGCTTCGTCTTTTGTTGATGAATTACCAAATGGGTCAATATTGTTCGAATCAAAGTGATGTTCCATGCTTCCCGTTTGCATGGAATTTGAATTTGCGCCCATGTACAGGGCACCATTTCGATTCCCGTAACCATCGAAGTTAGCGAGATCGTTTGAAGAGGCGATATAGGTGATTTTGCGATGAACTTCTAACTGTCCTTGTGGATTTGGCCAACGATTGGCGTCAGCCGGGTTTCTGCTTCCTTGCTGCGCCTCCGACATAAACAAGGCCCACCCTACATTGTTGACGCCTGCGCAACCTATAAAGCTGTTGTGCATGTAATCTTCGTAACCACCAGGAAAGAACCAGCCATCAAGGCCATTCGAACGTGCCATCATGTTGATGAGTGTGTTGTAAGCGCCATCTACACCAACAAATCCATTCCAAGGCATGTGTTCTACCACAATATTGGCGAAGGCATTGTAGGATGCCCGTGCAACGGTGTAATAGTTACCAGGAAGATACGGTGTCATTTGCGACAACACTGTGTAATGGGAAATATAGTGATAGAAAGAGACTTCAACGGTTTTGGTTGCCGAAGGAAGGCCGTCTGGAACAATAACAGTGGTTGTTTGATCTGACGGTTTAATGGGTTTGTGGTACACCCGCGTCTCGCCTTGTGGGCGGGGGTTACTGGTCGTTTGTCGGTCATCGGCACTGATACCTACAGGCTTGCCTGCAAGCGTGTTTCCCACGTTGGCATAGCGTGCGATTTCTTTCCCGTCTGCGGAGAATGCGCGTACCCATCTCACCAACGGAATATCAACTGTGTCATCAAGTAATACGTCTTTTGACGTGCTGTAAGAGCCTCGGGCTGGAACGGTGATTTCGGTGTCACCAGCGCTGTTTTTGAGTCTAAATGAGGTTAAGCCGGACCAAACTTGCGGTTCGCCAAATCGTTTTTGTGGTGTTCTATTGGGCTGACCCGCCCAATACTGTGGCGATGTCGGTGGTGCTGATTTTGCAATGTCGGGTTCTGGAGGAGTGTGGCCCAAGACAATACCGTTCCCTCCGTCTCCTGGATCTTTCAAACATCCGCTAACGGCAAAATCAAATATTCGGCTTGATCCGCATTGAGTCAGGAGTCCGTCGTTGTCAGTGCCGCCAATCGGACACAGTGCGGTTGGGTGAGTGGTCACACTCTTAACGGCAGAAAAAAGCGCCTTACGTCTGACAAAACAACCTTGCCCTTGAAAGGTTCCTGCGCCGGCGGGAATAAGCAAATTCCCGACAATAGGAAAATAGCCTTTGCCCATGACAACGTGAAAATCATAACGCTCTTTGGAGGGAGGGACTAAATCACCATTGAGGTCACGCAGGCGGAGCCCCTGTTCAATTTTGATCTGGTTTCGCCGAGCCATAGCGATAACGCCAGCACGATCATCGCGCCATTTATTGCGAGCTTCAGCCTCTGAAAGACCGATGGATTCGAGGTTGAAGGTGATTTCCCCTGTTTCTAGAATGCTACGGATCCAGCCGGTGAGGAAAACAATAATTCGTTCTATGAGAGTGACTGTGGCGCGGACGGGCGTCATCAGCGTTCGCCAAACACCTTGTTGCTTGAATAAATTGAACATTGTCCCTTTGCCTTTTAAAAGAAGTGCCAAAGAAACTGTACATTAGTGATTGGTTGTTTGTTGTCTGATAATCGTGACAATAAACCTATCAGGCAATCAGAGTATGTGTGAGGCTTTGTATTTTTTCTTTGTAATGTTGGGCGTTAGTGAAAAGCCGGACTCATAAGAGTGTGGGGTTAGCGCTAATATACCCAAACAACCTGAACTCTGCATCTTGAGGTTGATTGGGTATATTTTGATTAAATCATTGAAATCAGACAGTGCATTATAAATGTCTGCACTGTCTGATTTATTTGTCATTACTGAGTCAGGAAATCGCGCTTTGTTACCCGCCAGCTCGTTGCGTAGCCACATGATTTGCAATGATATCCATCAGAGCTGGCGACAAGCAATCATAAGGCTCGAGGCCAAGTTCTTTTAGTCGGTCACGAATAGCTGGCATTTGCTCTGGGGGCGTACCTGCTTCAATGATTGAGGAAACAAATGCGGCAAATTCTGGTGCTGACCAACCTTGCTCATTTGATAGTTCGGTATGGACAAAATCCAGACCATAAAATGGATGATTACTATCTTCAATTCGCCCAACCATGTGGACGCCACAGTCTTGGCATGCATGGCGTTGAATGGCAGCGTTGGCATCAATGATGTGCAGCTTGTCCGCTCCTTGCTCGATCGCGACGCTGTCTTTTGAGACGACGGCAATCTGTGAGAAAAGCGCGTTTTCAGGTTTCCAGCACTTTGAACAACCGCAGACATGGTTAAATGCGGTTTGTGCGGAAACATTAACGACGACAGGATCTGATGCGCATTTGCACGTGAGTTTTCCGCCGGCAAATCCGTCAACGTCGATGTGTTGAACGCCGTTGTTAACAGCGGGATGGATTGAGATTGTCATAGGGAACACCTTAGCAATGAGACTTCGAATTCCTTTCCACATTGTGTGACCTCAATGTTGAAATGCATGGACTCAACGCACATGCTTAATGCTGCACATCGAGTTTCCATTTAATCCTAATCCCAGAGTTATGGTGTGGGTACGGGTACTTCTGCAAAACAGTGTTGTGAAATTAAGCAGAGCATCTGTAGCCTATCTATATCTTAAAGGTAACTGTTTGTTGGAGTGGGTGTTGTTCCGCCGCATCATAAAATGAGGAGTGAAAAAAGCACCGCTTAGCGGTGCTTATAAAGTGACAAGATCATCTCGAATGTAATATTTTTTGTGAAGGAGTACTCAATTTACGTCGAATCGATCGTTATTCATCACTTTGGTCCATGCCATAACAAAATCATCAACAAATTTTTGTTGCGCGTTGTCTGAGGCATACACTTCGGCAATAGAACGTAACTCGGCGTTTGAACCAAAAATCAGATCAACGGGGGTTGCGGTCCATTTTTGGTCGCCAGAGGTACGGTCATGCCCAACATAGATACCTTCTTGGTCTGCAGAAGGTGACCACTTGGTGGACATATCTAACAGATTGATGAAGAAGTCATTGTTGAGTGTGCCTGGTTTGTTGGTAAACACGCCATTGTCAGATCCGTTGCTGTTGGCATCTAAGGCTCGCATGCCGCCCACCAGTACCGTCATTTCTGGTACGGTTAGTGTCAGCAAGTCTGCACGTTCTACCAGCATTTCAGCAGGGGAGCGATAGTTCTTGGTGCCGTCATAGTAGTTGCGGAAACCATCAGCTGTCGGTTCGAGCACAGCAAAGGACTCGACATCAGTCATGGCTTGTGTGGCATCCATTCGCCCAGGCGTAAATGGTACGTCAGTCGGGTAACCTGCGTCTTTCGCTGCTTTTTCAATCGCCGCATCACCGCCTAGCACAATGACATCGGCAAGAGAGACTTGGGTATCACCAGCGTTTTTGTTGAATTTCTCCTGAATGTTTGTGAGCGTGTTTAGGACTTTCTTTGTCTCTTTAGGATCATTCACGGGCCAGTCTTTTTGAGGAGCCAGCGCAAGACGAGCACCGTTCGCGCCACCACGCATATCTGTGCCTCGGTAACTGGCTGCAGCTGCCCATGCAGTTCTTACAAGCTCGGGAACAGTGAGGCCGGAAGCAAGAATACTGGCTTTAATGGTATTGGCTTGTTGTTCGGTGATCAGAGGGTGATCAACGGCTGGGATAGGGTCTTGCCACACAAGAATCTCTTCTGGAATTTCAGCACCGATGTAGCGGGCGCGAGGGCCAAGATCACGGTGATTTAGCTTGAACCATGCTTTGGCAAAGGCCAGTTCAAATTGCGCAGGGTCTTCACGGAAACGTTCTGCGATGGCACGGAACTGAGGGTCTTCTTTGATGGCAATATCCGTCGTAAACATGATTGGAGCGTGGCGCTTACGAGGGTCGTGCGCATCTGGCACCAATTGCGCTGCTGCTTTTGAATCCGGGATCCATTGTTTTGCACCAGCAGGGCTTTCCGTTAACACCCAGTTGAAGTTGAAAAGGTTATCGAGATAATTAGTCGTCCATTGTGTTGGGGTTACTGTCCATGCGCCTTCAAGACCACTAGTGACGGTATCACCGCCTTTTCCTGTGCCACATTTGTTTTTCCAGCCGAAGCCTTGTTCTTCAACGGCAGCGCCTGCGGGAGCAGGGCCTACGCACTCTTCGGGTTTGTGAGCACCATGTGCTTTACCGAATGTATGACCGCCAGCAATAAGTGCAACGATCTCCTCGTCGTTCATGGCCATTCGACCAAACGAATGGCGAATATCTTTGGCTGCAGCGAGTGGGTCGGGGACACCGCCTGGGCCTTCTGGGTTCACATATATCAGCCCCATTTGCACGGCAGCTAACCCTTCTTTTAGCTTGCCATTTTCGTCTCGCCGCTCGTCAGCAAGCATTTCCTCTTCTGGTCCCCAATACACGAGGTCTGGCTCCCAGTCGTCTTCACGACCTCCGGCAAAACCAAAGGTTTTAAAGCCCATGGCCTCAAGAGATACATTGCCTGTTAATGCCATGAGATCAGCCCAAGACAAGCTGGCACCGTATTTTTGCTTAACGGGCCATAGCAGACGCCTAGCTTTGTCTAAGTTACCGTTGTCCGGCCAGCTGTTGAGTGGGTCAAAACGCTGTTGACCACCGCCAGCACCGCCTCTCCCATCGTTCACGCGATAGGTGCCTGCCGCATGCCATGCCATGCGAATGAAAAAAGGTCCGTAGTGGCCATAGTCCGCAGGCCACCAATCTTGCGAGGTGGTGAGAACAGTGGCAATGTCCTTTTTGACTTGGTTGAGGTCAAGGGCTTCGAATGCAGTGGCGTAATCGAAGCTTTCACCATAGGGGTTGGAGGAATTGTCGTGGTCACGGAGTGGCGCTAGGTTGAGTTGATCTGGCCACCAGAATTGATTTGATTTTGGCTCTCCTTGAGAAAAAGCGGGAGCAGCCACAAGCAGGCTTGTTAATGTTATTGAAAGTAACGTGCGCTTGAACATATTTATCTCCTTTATATTCTTGCGTGTGTTATGAGAATTGGTGAGTGATTGAATTAAACTCTCATGTTTCTTCGTGTGTTCATGAAAGGGTTGATGTTATTTAATTTTCCTGCCTCAGGTTCCAATGTAAGAGTATGTCTTAATTTGTATTCACTACATCTGAGGGGATGAAGCGATTTCTGTTGAATTCGAACCATGGTGAAGACTTTATTAAGTGTCAACTGGCTGTTTATCAATGATTAAGTCGAACCACATACATTTGTCATGCCAGATTGCATGCCGCGAAATGTCCAAAAAAGCACTCACTGTGGTGATTGTAGGAGGAAAATTGAAAATATATAAAAGGAATTATTTCGATGGCTTCGATTGAAAAAATAAATAATATGCGTGTGACTTTTTTATTGGCTGTATTAACTTATTAAT
>NZ_JAKJSE010000025.1:0-103676 GCF_050336585.1 Enterovibrio makurazakiensis | reverse complement strand
GCGCTGAAAGCATCTAAGCGCGAAGCGAGCCTCAAGATGAGTCATCCCTAGACCTTTAAGGTCTCTAAAGGGTTGTTGAAGACTACGACGTAGATAGGTCAGGTGTGTAAGCGCTGCGAGGCGTTGAGCTAACTGATACTAATTGCCCGTGAGGCTTAACCATACAACACCCAAGGGGTTTTAGCGGACTCAAAGTAGAACATTGAATGTGTAAGAGAAGCTAGTCAGATTATTTCCCAGATTTTAGTTTTTCGCGATGAGCGGGAAACACAACAAAATTTGCTTGGCGGCCATAGCGTTATGGACCCACCTGATCCCATGCCGAACTCAGTAGTGAAACGTAACAGCGCCGATGGTAGTGTGGGGTCTCCCCATGTGAGAGTAGGACATCGCCAGGCTTCAAATTCGTTTTCGTCTTTTTAAGAAAAGATGAAGGCAAAAAGATTAGATACATGAGTTGAACGACATGTATCGGATAGACAGGACACTGTTTATCACCGTGTGGAGCGGTAGTTCAGTTGGTTAGAATACCGGCCTGTCACGCCGGGGGTCGCGGGTTCGAGTCCCGTCCGCTCCGCCATTTATTAARAAGCCTCGCTAGCAATAGCGGGGCTTTTTATCGTCTGAGGGTTTTGTCAATGGACTCTCACGAGCCTTCGGCTTGAGTCCCGGACGWGCGCGCCCCCRGCCGTTCCGCCATTTATTAAGAAGCCTCGCTAGCAATAGCGGGGCTTTTTATCGTCTGAGGGTTTTGTCAATGGACTCTCACGAGCCTTCGGCTTGAGTCCCGGACGAGCGCGGCCATTTATTAAGAAGCCTCGCTAGTAATAGCGGGGCTTTTTATCGTTTGTAGGTTTTGTAGAYGGACTCTCACGAGCCTTCGGCTTGAGTCCCGGACGTGCGCGCCCCCGGCCGTTCCGCCATTTATTAAGAAGCCTCGCTAGCAATAGCGGGGCTTTTTATCGTCTGTAGCATATTGAAAAGACGCTTACTCGCCTTCTAATTGATTCCCCTGAAGTGTTAATTGAGATTCGAGATCTTCCCTGATCGTCATGTATTGACCTTTTTTTCACGCTTTTGTTGTCTAAATTTCCCCATTCTTTGTGTCTTATTTATCTCGTTTTAGTGAGTAGTGCATGTTCCTGCGCTTATCTTTCTAGCCTGGTGTAAACGAAAAATTGGGTTCTAGACTTTGTTTGGGAAGTGCTGTCGATTCACTTAGGCAATTTTGAACAACTCTCATTGTATTTTTTAACGAATTGCTTATTAACAATTTGATTTATAAGATTGGTAAGGCTAATACTTAATGTATGATTATTTATACATTTGATGATCAATGTTGATTTATTACGTATTAAACGATGTAAATGTTAACTTGATCGATACGTGTTCTTACTATTAAGAATTATTTTTTATACCATCTCGGTATTATGCATCTCACATTTATTGGTTTGGAGAGTCATTGCAATGAATGATTTATCAGCGTTACTTCAAATGACATTGTTATGCACCGCCGTTGCTATGGCTGTTGCTGGACCTGCATTGATTGGTCTGTTGGTTTTTAATAAATACAAACAGAATCAAGCCGAAAAACATGATTTAGCATAATTACTGAGCACTTAGCGCTCGTGTTGGCATTAATCCCTAGCTATTTATCTTATTCTCGTTAAAATGGCGTTCATATAGGGGTGTAGCTCCAATTGGCAGAGCAGCGGATTCCAAATCCGCGTGTTGGGAGTTCGAATCTCTCCACCCCTGCCACATTTAAAGCCTCGACAGCAATGTCGGGGCTTTTTCGTATCTGTCACTTTTGAATAGTGATGTTGGGAGCTGGAACGCCAGCCCGGTCGAATCTCTCCACCCCTGCCATATTTAAAGCCTCGACAGCAATGTCGGGGCTTTTTCGTATCTGTCACTTTTGAAAAGTGATGTTGGGAGCTGGAGCGCCAGCCCGGTCGAATCTCTCCACCCCTGCCACATTTAAAGCCTCGACAGCAATGTCGGGGCTTTTTCATATCTGTCACTTTTGAAAAGGGATGTTGGGAGCTGGAACGCCAGCCCGGTCAAATCTCTCCACCCCTTCCACTTTCATGCTCTAGACTGCGCGTCCCGGCAGAAATGTTGGAGTCTTTTTCGTTTAAGTCGCTTTTTCTGAATGATCCTTTTTATATCCTGATCCAGCCATCGCACTTGGCTTCTATTGGGCGTATCCTGTTTCCACTTTTTAATCAATAAAAGTGGTTGATGCCATGAATCAAGCAGTTTTGCTTTTCTATATTGCCATTGGTGGTGCGACTGGCGCATGTTCTCGTTATCTCATTTCTGAGCTTTGCGCGATTTTACTAGGACGCGGATTTCCATACGGGACGCTGGTTGTGAACATTATTGGTTCCTTGATAATGGGCGTGCTCGTTGCTGCATTGGAACAAGAAACGTTTGGCCCGGGTCCTTGGCGACACCTTGTTGGCCTTGGCTTTCTTGGCGCCTTAACAACTTTTTCAACATTCTCCATGGACAACGTTTTACTTCTTCAGCAGGGGGAGTGGTTCAAAATGGGGCTTAACATTGTGTTGAATGTAGTGGTTTGTATTTTTGCTGCTTGGGCAGGTTTTCAGCTATTAATGCGCAGTTAGTCACAGACTCTGAGGTTGAGATGGTTGATTCGATTACCTATACTGCTGGCTAATACTTGTCGGAGTGCCATTTGGCTGAGACCGCGAAAGCGGGATCCGTTGAACCTGATCAGGCTAATACCTGCGAAGGAAACAAGAGAAGCAAACATTAATGCCGTAGGTATATCTATTTTTCAGATAGGTGTATTTTTGAGCAATCAAACTCTTGCAGAGCCAATCCGGCAAGCATTTATTCCCACAATATTTGGAGTAATGCTATGTCGAGTCGTAAACAATCTAGAAATGATGCAAAAACCTTTATCGACAACCTGTCGGTACAACCTTTCCCTAATTCTCAGAAAATCCATGTAGAAGGCTCTCGCCCTGATATTCGTGTTGGTATGCGCGAAATCTCTTTGGCGCCAAGCCTTATAGGTGGAGACAAGAAAAACCCTCAGTTTGAAGATAACGAAGCTGTTCGAGTCTATGATACTTCTGGTGTTTATACCGACCCGAGTTATGACATCGATATTTACTCTGGTTTACCGAAACTTCGTGAGCGTTGGATTGAAGAGCGTTCAGACACGGAGCTGCTCGATAAAGTTACTTCAGAGTTTGCCCAAATTCGTCTAGATGATGACACCTTAGATGAACTGCGTTTTGGTCAATTACCGAGCGTACGTCGTGCCAAGAATGGGCATTGCGTGACACAGCTACACTATGCGCGCCAAGGGATCATCACGCCTGAGATGGAATATATAGCGATACGCGAGAACATGGGTAACCCAACTTATTCCGATGAGCAGCTTAACCGTCAACACCCAGGTCAAAACTTCGGAGCAAACTTACCCAAAGAAATCACGCCAGAATTTGTTCGTAAAGAAGTCGCGGAAGGTCGCGCCATTATTCCTTCAAACATCAACCACCCAGAATCAGAGCCGATGATCATTGGCCGAAACTTTTTGGTGAAGGTGAATGCAAATATCGGTAACTCGTCGGTGAGCTCTTCTATCGAAGAAGAAACGGAGAAGTTGGTGTGGTCGACGCGTTGGGGTGGCGATACTGTGATGGATCTTTCTACAGGGCGAAATATTCACGAAACTCGCGAGTGGATTTTACGTAACAGCCCAGTGCCTATTGGCACCGTGCCAATGTATCAAGCGTTAGAGAAGGTCAATGGTGTAGCTGAGGATCTGACATGGGAAGTGATGAGAGACACGCTTATTGAGCAAGCTGAGCAAGGCGTTGATTACTTCACTATCCACGCTGGTGTGCTGCTACGCTATGTTCCTATGACCGCAAAACGAGTGACTGGCATTGTTTCTCGCGGTGGCTCTATCATTGCGAAGTGGTGCCTTGCTCACCATACCGAAAGCTTCCTTTACACACATTTCCGAGAAATCTGTGAAATTTGTGCGCAATATGATGTCGCCCTATCGCTTGGTGACGGGTTACGACCTGGGTCGATCGCAGATGCAAATGACGAAGCGCAATTCTCTGAACTTCGCACCTTGGGTGAGCTGACTAAGGTAGCCTGGGAATACGATGTTCAGGTCATGATTGAAGGGCCGGGACATGTGCCGATGCACATGATCAAAGAAAACATGGACGAGCAGCTTGAGCATTGCCATGAAGCGCCTTTCTACACCCTTGGGCCTCTTACCACAGACATCGCACCGGGCTACGATCACATCACTTCAGGTATTGGCGCGGCCATGATCGGTTGGTTTGGCTGTGCAATGCTTTGTTATGTGACCCCGAAGGAGCACCTTGGTTTGCCCAACAAAGATGACGTTAAAGTGGGGCTTATTACCTATAAGCTGTGCGCACATGCTGCTGACTTGGCGAAAGGTCACCCTGGCGCTCAAGTGAGAGACAATGCGCTGTCTAAAGCTCGCTTCGAGTTCCGCTGGGAAGATCAGTTTAATCTCGCACTCGACCCTGATACCGCTCGTGCTTATCACGATGAAACGCTTCCCCAAGAGTCAGGGAAAGTCGCGCATTTCTGTTCAATGTGTGGCCCGAAATTTTGCTCGATGAAGATCAGCCAAGAAGTGAGGGAGTACGCCAAGAATCAAGAGCTTGGTGACGCAATTGAAGTAAAAATGCTGGACGATCCGCTAGAAGGAATGAAGCAAAAATCTGCGGAGTTCTTAGCCAAGGGTAGCGAACTTTACCATCAAAAAGCGTAGGAGGAGCGATGACTACTCCTACCTTGTTGAAGAATTTATCTTTCGCAAGGATGAATGAGGGCATAGGCCCTCTTTATCCTGTTGTTGATGATATTGCGTTGCTCAAACGACTATTAGCGTTTGGTGTGCGTACCGTCCAACTTCGTGTGAAAGATGCAAATCACCCAAATCTAAGCACCATGATTGAAGAGGCAGTTAAGTGCGGCAGGTTGTGTAATGCGCAGGTATTTATCAATGATCATTGGGAAAAAGCGCTTGCTGCTGGTGCCTATGGTATTCACCTTGGCCAAGATGATCTTCTTTCTGCGGATCTTAATGCAATCGCCAAAGCAGGGATAAGGCTTGGTTTGTCGACGCGCACGGCAGATGAACTAGATATCGCGATGTCACTGACCCCGAGTTATCTCGCGATTGGGCATATCTTTCCAACACCGACCAAGCAAATGCCAACACCGCCTCAAGGTGTGAATCAGTTGAAAACACATCTACAAACGGTCAGTGGTCGATTTCCTACGGTCGCCATTGGTGGGATTGACCTCTCGGTAGCTGCCGATGTTTGGCGCTCCGGTGTTGATGCTATTGCCGTAGTTCGAGCGGTTACCCAATCGAATGACTTAGCGGCGACCTTACAGGCATTTGCGGAAGTTCTGACAGAGGATGCGCGAAATGAACGCACTACCTTTGTCTGATCAAGCGTTTGATCGATATAGCCGTCAAATCATGCTTCCTGATTGGGGGGAGCAGGCGCAAAAACAGCTGACGAATGCCAAGGTGTTGGTTGTTGGCTGTGGTGGGTTAGGTACAGCTGCAAGCCTTTATCTTGCTGGGGCAGGTATAGGTCAACTTGTGCTGGCTGACGACGATAAAGTGGAACGCTCAAACCTTCCTCGTCAGATAGCCTATCGCGACACGGATATTGGTGAAGGGAAAGCAAAGGCGCTCGCAACACAATTGATGGCGCTTAACCCTCTGGTTTCACCCCGAGCCGTTGAACGCCGTTTGTCAGGCAAGGTACTGACATTGGAAATTTCTTTGGCAGATATTGTGCTCGATTGCTGTGACAATATGGAAACACGCCAAGCCGTGAACCAAGCCTGTGTAGCATCGAACACGCCGCTAATTGCTGGCGCAGCCATTGGCTGGAGTGGGCAGCTGATGGTGTTCGATTTTGCTGATAATGCGACACCTTGCTACCACTGTTTGTTTCCAGAAACGAGTGATACTCCTGTGCGAAATTGCCAAAGTGCGGGGGTTGTTGGGCCGGTGGTAGGAATAATGGGTAACCTTCAAGCGCTTGAAACCTTGAAATATCTTACCCAATCAGAAAAGCCGCTGACGCGCTTCTACCAATTTGATGGAAAATCTTTGTCACTACGTGCAATGACAATTCCTCGTGAAACGGAATGCTTGGTTTGTCAGGCTCAACAGCAGGAGGTCTTTGATGAAAATTTGGCTCAATGACAATGCCTACGTCATAAAAGACGCAATTCAACTTAAGGCACTGATAGCTGAACTGGCGTTACCTGAGCAATCAGTGGCGGTGGCGATTGAGGGTGACATTGTCCCTCGCCACCAATGGCAACACACGCCTTTAACTGAAGGCATTCAGATTTCCATATTTCAGGCGATTGCTGGAGGATAATGATGTTAACCATTGCTGATAAAGTCTTTTCATCTCGCCTATTTACTGGGACTGGGAAGTTTTCCGGAACCTCTGTTATGGCGAAGAGTATTTCAGAAAGCGGTTCTGAGCTCGTCACCATGGCACTGAAGCGCGTTGATATCACCAACCGTGATGATGACATTCTTGCGCCTCTTATTGCGTCTGGTATCCATTTGTTACCGAACACCTCGGGAGCGAAAACAGCGAAAGAGGCCGTTTTTGCAGCACGTTTAGCGCGAGAAGCTCTCGGTACTCATTGGCTCAAGTTGGAAATCCATCCTGATCCAAAATACTTGATGCCAGATCCCATCGAAACGTTAAAAGCTGCGGAGCAGTTGGTGCAAGAAGGCTTTGTTGTTCTTCCGTATTGTCATGCTGATCCCGTGTTGTGCAAGCGATTAGAGGAAGTGGGCTGTGCCGCTGTCATGCCTTTAGGGGCGCCAATTGGAAGTAACAAGGGATTAGTCTCGGGTGATTTTCTCGATATCATTATCGACCAAGCACGAGTACCCGTGGTAGTTGATGCTGGGATAGGCGCGCCGTCTCATGCTGCCTTTGCCATGGAAAAAGGGGCTGATGCAGTATTGGTGAATACAGCAATTGCCGCTGCAGCTAATCCGGTTGCCATGGCGCGTGCATTCAAGCTTGCGGTAGAAAGCGGACGAATGGCGTATGAAGCGGGGTTAGCTGGCAAGGTACAACACGCTGTTGCGTCTAGCCCTTTGACCGCTTTTCTCGATGAACTGGCATAATGTTCAGGAGGGATGATGAGCTTTTCTGAACATTGGAAAACCTTAAGCTGGGATGACATTCGACTTTCCATCTATAGCAAAACGGCGGGTGATGTTAGCCGAGCGTTAGCGAAGCCCAAACGCGACCTTGAAGACTTTAAGGCGTTGATATCACCAGCGGCTGAGCCTTTTCTTGAGCAAATGGCGCAACAAGCTGACGTGATGACGCGACGTCGCTTCGGCTATACCGTTAATTTCTATGTGCCCTTGTACCTCTCCAATCTATGTGCGAATGCGTGTACCTATTGTGGCTTTTCAATGGAAAACCGCATTAAGCGTCGCACCTTGTCATTGGATGAAATCCAGCGCGAATGTGACGCAATAAAACAGATGCGTTTTGATAGCATTCTGCTGGTGACGGGCGAGCATCAAACCAAGGTGGGGATGGCGTACTTTCGGGAAGCTATTCCAGCTATCAAGCAGCACTTTAGTTATCTGGCGATGGAAGTGCAGCCCTTGGCTGAAATGGAATATGCGGAATTGAAAGGGCTAGGGTTGGATGCCGTCATGGTGTACCAAGAAACCTATAATCGCTCGACGTACGCAGAGCACCACCTTCGTGGAAACAAAACAGACTTTGCGTATCGTTTGGACACTCCCGATCGTTTAGCTCGAGCTGGCGTAGATAAAATCGGTATTGGCGCTTTGATTGGGCTTGATGAGTGGCGTACAGATTGTTTTTTTGCCGCCAGTCATCTCGATTATTTGGAGCAAACGTATTGGCGTAGTCGGTATTCCATTTCCTTTCCACGCTTACGACCGTGCGAAGGTGCTGTTCAACCAAAATCTGTGATGACAGATAGACAGTTAGTACAGTTGATTTGCGCATATCGTTTGTTTAACCCTGAAGTAGAGCTGTCTTTATCGACAAGAGAGTCTCCCGCGTTTCGTGACAAAGTGCTACCGCTTGGTATTACCTCGATGTCAGCGGCATCGAAAACGCAACCGGGAGGATATGCAGACGATGAACCCGAACTTGAGCAGTTTGCGGTATCCGATGAGCGCAGCGCCCAAGAGGTTGCCAGTGCGGTTAAACAGGCGGGTTTTGATGTGGTGTGGAAAGATTGGCAAGTTGGGTATTCGGGCTAGCAAGAATCGATAATTAAAAAAGGCTCCGAGGAGCCTTTTTCTTTTGCTGAACTTATCGAGACAACGGTGCCGTGGCCTGTTCTAGCCATGCTAAGTCGTAGCCTTCCAAGCTTGGGCTGATGTCTGTCCATACCTTCTGGTGGTAATCGTTCCACCATGCGATCTCGCTGTCTGTCAGTAGAGTGATATCCACCAAACGACGATCAATCGGAGCACGAGTCAGTGACTCGAAACCTAGCATGCTCATGTCGCCTTGCGTCGGTACCTCCACCACTAGTTCAAGGTTTTCGATGCGGATACCAAATGCATCAGCACGGTAGTAGCCTGGCTCATTTGATAGCACCATGCCTGGCAATAATGCGACGGTATTTGGCGCTTTAGCGATGCGCTGAGGGCCTTCGTGAACACTCAGGAAATGACCAACACCGTGTCCGGTTCCGTGGTCGTAGTCAAACCCATGCGCCCATAGATATTGGCGAGCCAGTGCATCCAATTGGCTGCCGGCTGTTCCTTTCGGGAAGCGTGCCGTGGTGAGCGCAATATGACCTTTCAACACTAGTGTGAAGGCTTGCTTCACGTCGTCGGCACATTCACCAATAGCTATAGTTCGCGTGATGTCTGTGGTGCCATCAGGATACTGACCGCCTGAATCCACCAGATAAACATTGTTGATCTCAAGTTCGCCCGGCTTAGGTTGGTTGAGGTGGTTGTAGTGGCACATCGCTGCGTTTCCGCCTGCAGCAGAGATAGTGTCGAAGCTTAGATCTGCCAGTGTCTCATCGAGTTCACGGAACTGATAGAGCTTGTCAGAGAGTTCGGCTTCGTTAGGGAGGTTGTTGGCATTAACCTGCGCATCCAACCAAGCGAGGAAACGACTCACTGCCACACCATCTCGAACATGGCTGGCTTTCATACCCGCAATCTCGACTGGGTTCTTCGCCGCTTTCGGGAGCATGCATGGGTCCGTGGCATGCACGATACACGCGCCGTTGTTAGCAAGAACTTCACTCGCCCAAGCATTACTGGTTTGCGGGTCGACCAAGACGGTTTTTCCGCCAAAGCCAGCCAGAGATGACGCCAATGCGTCAGGCGATTGAATGCTCACGCCTGCGCCGACGTGGGCCGAGAACGCTTCAGGTAGGCGGTTCGGGTCGATAAACAACGTGACATTGCCGTTGGCTTCAACGATGGCGGTAGAGAGCAGTACAGGAAGACGAGACACATCGCCCCCGCGAATATTTAACAACCAGCAAATGCTATCTAGCTGGCTAAGCAATGCAGCATCGGTGCCAGCTTGTGTGAGTGCTTGACCGATTTTCGCTCGTTTATCAGCACTGCTTTGACCGACGATGTCATTGCCCATCAAGCGAGCCTGAGTGAGCAAAGGTGCTGGGCGGTCATGCCACAACGTATCAATGGGATTGCTATCGATGGTGATGAGGTTGATCTTTCCTTCGACGGCTTGCTTCGCGTTGGCTAACCAGTTTGCACTGTGAAGACGCGCGTCGATAGCGACCTTGCTGCCTTGTGGCAGGTTAGTGAGCAGCCATTGTAATGCAGGCTCTTCAATCAAATGACGGTATTCAAAAATGTCACCCGGAACTTGTTTGCGCACCTGCACGGTGTAGCGTCCATCGACAAACATGGCCGCATTATCGCGGGTGATGACGGCAGCACCTGCCGAGCCAGTGAAACCGGTGGCCCAGTGAAGACGTTCATTGTGGGCAGGAATATATTCTCCAAGAAATTCGTCTTCATGTGGAATAACCAGCGCATCCAGTGCTTGTTCTTCCAGCCAGCGTCGTAATGCGTCGACACGTTCAGCGTAATTGGCGTGCATTTTTCGTCCTATTCTTATCTGTTCTCATTGATCGTATTGTTCAAAAAAGCATGGGGTGAATGTGGTCACCTCAATCCTCTAACCTACTTGTTTTCCTCGGTCGCTGCAATTTCTGTCATATGTCTACAGCGCGATATTATTAGCTGTCTAAGCCAACGATGGCCAGGATCGGATTCCTGACTTTGATGCCAAAATAGCGTATATGCCATCGGAGGAAGAGGCTCTGGTAAGGTTGTTACGACGAGATCTAACTGCTTCGCAGCAGCATGAGCAAAGTGAGAGGGGGCGGTAAAAATCAGATCTGTGTGTGTACATAAACTCGCAGCGCTGTTGAAGTCTGGGACATACATTGCGATATCTCGTTCAAGCCCGCGCTCTGCCAGTTTATAGTCGAGTAACCATCGGTCGCTGCCATCGCAACGAACCTGTATGTGGCGCTGCTTAAGGTAACGGTCCAAGTCCCAAGGCCGAGAGAGCAATGGATGATCTCTACGTACAATCACTTTTTGATGGTCTTGATAAAGTTCTTCATAAACAATGCCTTTGGGTGGCATTAGGGTGAGCATGGCATCGGCAGGGTTCAAATCTTTGCCAGTAATGCCAAAGTCCACCTCTCCTCGAGCCATCGCATCAAAGGTGCCTGCGCCCCATGCTTCTGTATCCAGTGTGATGGAAGGCGCTGCATCCAGTATTTCTCCCAAAAATCGAGGCAGCAGCAGCGGATAGGCACTTTCAACCAAGGCGAAATGAAAGCGACGATCGCTGGTGGCAGGGTGGAAGTCATCGGACACGGTTAACCCTTCAATATGACTTAACAGTGTCTTTAGGCCTGGCTTTAATGACTGCGCTTTTGCTGTGGGGTGCAACCCTCGTGACGTGCGATTGAATAGCGGGTCGTCAAACTGCTCCCTCAGCTTTGACAGGTTCTTGCTGACAGCAGATTGGCTGAGGTTTAGGCGTTGAGCCGCCCGAGTGACATTGCACTCTTCGAGCAAAACATAGAGACAAATCAGTAAATTGAAATCATATCTGAGGAGTCGATTTAAGTTCATTTGTGATATTCCATGGGGGAATGTTTGACCTGACAATATGCCATTTTTATTCATATCAAAACAAGACTACACTGCGCGGTAATTTATCAGGAGTCCTTTATGTCCATCCCTTCTTCAAAACCTGATAGTCGCTTGGTCGCTTTGATGGTACTGCTTGTACTGTTTAGCCCACTGGCTATTGATATCTATTTGCCTGCCATGCCAATCATGGCCACAGAATTTGACGTTGTTCCTACGCGTATTCAAGACACTATCTCTTGGTTTATGGTGAGTTTAGGCATGGGGCAGTTGTTGGCAGGCCCATTGGCTGATCGCTTTGGACGTCGACCTGTCGCCTTGGTCGGGATCACTATCTACGCCGCAAGCTCCGCAATGGCTTGGATTGCATCATCACTGGATGCGTTGTTAATCGCTCGATTGCTGCAAGGTCTGGGTGCATGTGCAACCTCGGTGTGTGCGTTTGCAGCGGTACGCGATAGCTTCGGTGGAAAGCGAAGTGGACAGATGATCAGCTACCTAAATGGCGCTATTTGTTTTATTCCCGCGCTAGCACCTTTGCTGGGCAGTTGGCTAACGGCACAGTTTGGCTGGCGCTCAAACTTCAGCTTCATGATGGGCTATGCCATCGTTGCTTTGGTGTTGGTGTTTACCCTGTTTCGCGAAACACGTCCGGCTGACACTGACTCAAGCGGTGCATTGTTGAGCCCATCTCGTTATTGGCAAGTACTGAAAGAGCCTGTGTTTATCTTCCACGCCGTGCTTTGTATGTTGGCGATGGCTGTTATTTTGGCTTATGTGACCTCGGCGCCTGTGCGATTGATTAACGGGTTGGGTTTGTCTATGGAGCAATTCACCGGATGGTTTGCTATCAATGCCGCGCTCAATATTTTTGCATCCATGACAACGCCAAAAGTCATGGATACCGTCGGCAGTCGTAAAACGCTCAATGCTGGCATGATGATATTGGTATTTGCAGGCATCTTGATGGGAGCATTGAGCTCCACACAAACAGCATGGGCGTTCATGGTGCCTGTATTTATGTCTTCGTTTGGTTTTGCTTGGGTGTTGGGTTCTTCAGCGGGTAAAGCGCTTGAGCCTTTTGGTCAGAGAGCGGGAACGGCGGCTGCACTGTTGGGGTTATTCCAAATGAGTGGTGCGGGTATTTTGGTGAGCTTGACGCAACGCGCGGGTCTTTCTGAACCGCATCTCCTTGTGTTCCATATGTTGTTAATTGTACCAGGACTGGCCCTACTTTGGTCTTCTGCTGGCAAGCGCTGGCATACCGCCGAGTGTTAATAAATCCATAAAAATAATAAGACGCGAAAAGCGCAAGGTCTCGACAACCTAATCTGTACATTGGTGGTTTTCAGGGGCATTGAGCCTGATTGACACAGTACAAATGGATAATTATTTGCCCGTTAGAAATTTTCTGCGGGCATTTTTTTGTTGCTTATTGTGCAAAGGGAGTATATTTAGTGTGCGAACACCTCATTTCTTTCCCTAAAAATAAAACCATAGGCTGTATATATATGTCGATGTCGACGCTTGAATTAGCTCGTCACTTGGAGATGCTTGACGAATCTCCTGAAAAAATGATGTTTGGTAAACTTCTCACTGAATTAAGCGGTATGAGCGAAGATCGAATTCAACGTGCAGCTCGCCAAGTACCCATCAGTGGATTGCGTGAATTGGTGCATCAGTTCAATAAAATTATTGAAGAGCGCCGTGGTGAACGCGTTCAAGAGCTTGCACAAGAAATTGCTGATGATGGCATTTCAGTGGAAGAGCTGCGCCAATATCTAACGCAGCGCAACGCCTAACTGTTTTTATCACGCCTTTGTTTTTCGTTGCTGGATAGCTAATCCGGCAATAATCATTACCAAGCCGATTAAGGTCGTTGGGTGGATTTGCTCGCCTATAATATTGGCAAGTAATATCAATGAGATAAATGGCGAAATAAAGATAAGGTTACTGATCTTGGCGGTATTGGTGGCCAGTTTCATGGCTTTGAGCCAAAGCACGAATGTGATCCCCATTTCAAATAGGCCCACATAACTTACCGCCAACCAGCCTTGCCATGGAATACCACTCCAATCGCTGGAGTATAAGCTTAGGCCGATTGAAAACGGTAAGGACAATATAAAACCAAGCAAGAGCCCAATCACGGGGTCGGCTTGGTTTTTCGCGTTCAAAATCCAATACCCTGCCCACAATAGCGTTGAAAGCAGCGCCAACCCCACTCCTAGTGGGCTATCAAAGTTCAAATCTAAAATATTGCCTTTAGTGGCAATGACGACCACACCGGCATAACCCAAAGCTGCAGCAATCCAATCTTGTTGACGAATTTTCTGACCTAGAAAAACGGCAGCCATGAGCGTGAGGGTGATCGCCCAACTGTAGTTGAGAGGCTGCGCGAGAGATGCGGGCAACAGATCGTAGGCTTTGAAGAGCACCAGATAATAGATGAACGGGTTGATAAGCCCAAGCATCAAATAATACAAGGGACGACGAGAGAAGGTTGAGGCTAATTGGTTCAATGTGCCTTGCCAAGCAGCAACCGCGGCAAGGGAAAGCGCCGATACCACACTGGCAGCAGCCAGCATTTGGATCGGGTCCATATAGGTGAGTGTGATTTTAAAGGCCGTCGCGACGGTTGACCAAAGCAACACCGCAGCCAATCCGTAGCCAATCGCAAGGCGATCATTCATGAGAAATGCTTACTTGATAAGAAGGAAAACAGCAGTCTAGAGCACTTCCCTCTAAACAGAAAGGCTGGACATTTATCCAGTGTCTTATTAGCCTTCAAGACAGGCAATAATCACAATTCAAAAGGTTAAGGGCATGCAGATCGAAAGCCTATTTTCAGATGGCATGATATGGCTGGTGGCAGGTATCAGCGCAGGAGTGACGTTGATAGCGTGTGTCACTTATCAGCGCATGGCTCAACGTAGTTTGCGAGAGCTCCATCAGCAGCAGCGAGATGCGGACGAAAAACTGCATTTGGCGGCGGTGGAACATTTGCAGACCGAGAACCGCACACTTCAAGAGGAGTTAGACGGCTTAGATTTAGAGCGTGACCGACTCAGCGCAGAGCTTCGTTTGCAATATGGACGTTTGTCCGCCGCGGCAGAAAAATTGCGCCAGATGGACGCCCTGCGCGAAGAAAAAACGCAGTTAGCGGAGACAGTGGATGCCCTGCGGGAAAGAAAAGCGGCACTTGAACTCGCATTGAATGAACAGCAAACCCGTACCGAAGAACAGTTAGAGTCGGCGGATGCCAAGATTCGCTTGCTAGAAGGTGCGGAAGAGCGCCTTCGTGTGCAGTTTGAAAGCTTGGCGAATAAGGTTTTCGATCACAAAGCGCGCACGGTTGATGAGCAAAATCGTCAAAGTTTAGACTCCTTGCTGGGGCCGCTAAAAAGCCAGCTGGAAGGTTTTCATAAGCAGGTGACCGATAGTTTCGGAGAGCAAGCTAAAGAAAGGCACACGTTGATTCACGAAATTAAAAGCCTGCAAAAGCTTAACGAAGACATGACCCGCGAAGCGGTCAACCTGACACAGGCATTAAAAGGCGACAATAAGCAGCAAGGCAACTGGGGTGAAGTGGTACTTGCGCGTGTGTTGGAAGAGTCCGGTTTGCGTGAAGGGTATGAATATCAAACCCAAGTGAGTTTGGAAAACGAGCAAGGCAAGCGCTATCAACCTGATGTCATCGTTCGCTTACCACAAGAAAAAGATGTGGTTGTGGATGCTAAGATGGCTCTCATCGCTTATGAACGATATTTCCATGCTGAATCCATGGCTGATAGGGACAGTGCGCTGAGAGAGCACGTTGCGGCAATTCGCGCGCACATCCGTGGGCTAGGGCGAAAGGATTATCATCAGTTGCATGGCATTCAGAGTCTCGACTACGTCTTAATGTTCATTCCCATTGAGCCCGCTTTCCAAATTGCACTTGAAGCAGAGCCCTCTTTGATCCGAGAAGCGCTTGATCACAACATTATGCTTGTGAGTCCGACAACCTTGTTGGTGGCACTGAGAACCATTAATAACCTATGGCGTTATGAGCATCAGAACCAAAATGCACGCTTAATTGCAGACAGAGCGGGTAAGCTTTACGACAAAATTCGATTGTTTGTCACCGACGTGGAGCAACTGGGCGCAGCACTTGATAAAGCCGGCGACAGTTACCACAGTGCATTGAACAAGCTCTCGACGGGGCGCGGAAATATTTTACGCCAAGTGGAAGGGTTTAAATCTCTTGGGGTGGAAGTAAAGCGCGATATCAGCCCTGCGATGTTGAAAAGAGACACCTCGGACGATTCGGAAACGCATAGCGATCATGTTGCCTTGCCCACGTCCAGTGAATAACGGGACAGACAGTTGGCACACCAAGCATGCACAGCAGGGTGTGAGCTGACTAAAATAACCATAAGATGTCGCCATCACACTGATCTACGCGTCTTGTGGTTGTTTGAGTATGTAAAGTACACTAAGCGCAAAAATAGCGGGCACTTCATATTCCGAGCCCGGTGTTACTCAGGGGTTAATAATGACAGATTTGACACAGGGCGTGACGCAGGACGCAGAGCAAAACACCACCCACTTTGGTTTTAAAACGATCTCCAAAGATGAAAAAGTGGGTATGGTTGCGAACGTTTTCCACAATGTGGCCGCAAAATACGACATCATGAACGATGTGATGTCCATGGGTATTCACCGAATTTGGAAACGCTTTACGATTGATTGCAGCGGCGTGCGTCCTGGTCATCGTGTACTGGATTTGGCGGGTGGCACAGGGGATTTGACCGCAAAATTCTCTCGCATCGTGGGTGAAAAAGGCCAAGTGATTTTGGCTGACATTAACAACTCTATGCTTAATGTTGGTCGCGACAAACTGCGCGATATGGGCGTGGTGGGTAACGTTAACTATGTTCAGGCCAATGCAGAAGAGTTGCCATTTCCGGATGATCACTTCGATTGCATCACCATTGGTTTCGGTCTGCGCAATGTAACGGACAAAGACAAAGCGCTGCGATCCATGTATCGCGTCCTTAAGCCCGGTGGTCGACTGCTGGTGTTGGAGTTTTCTAAACCTATCGTTGAGCCATTATCAAAAGTTTACGACGCCTACTCGTTCCACCTATTGCCAAAAATGGGTGAATTGATTGCGAACGACGGAGAAAGCTACCGTTACTTGGCAGAATCTATTCGCATGCACCCTGATCAGGAAACGCTGAAGAGCATGATGGAAGATGCGGGTTTTGAGCAGACCAAATACTTCAACTTGACCGGTGGCATTGTTGCCCTGCACCGTGGTTATAAATTCTAAGGTGCCGCTATGCCTCTCGACCCATTAGTCACTGCGGTGGTTGAAACCAGTCTTAATACTTTGATCCGTCAGGATGCAGAAAGTCAGCGACGCTTGTCGCGACTAAAAGGAAAAGTGCTGCGTGTCAGCCTCACCGATATTAACAAGCAGTTGGTGTTTGTCTTTAGTCAGCAACTTGATGTGCTGGCCAATTATGAAGGGCATGCTGATTGTGATTTGGCACTCCCGATTTCAGTTGCGCCGCAACTGAAAGACAAAGCCAATCTGACCCAGCTTATTAAGCAAGACAAACTGCACCTTGAAGGGGATATCGACGTCGCTCAGCAGTTTTCTAATTTGCTGAATGGCTTAAATCCAGACATTGCCGAGTGGTTGTCACACTACACGGGTGATGTGGTGGCACACACCGTGGTGCGTGGCGCCAAACAGGGATTCGCATTGCTCAAATCCGTCGGTGAGCGTAACCAACGTTATGCTGCAGAGTTGGTGGTGGAAGAATGGCGTTTAGCCCCTGGGGCACTTGAAGTGGCGTATTTTGCTGATCAGGTTGATGACGTGCAAAGCCAAGCATCAAGGCTTCAAGCACGTTTTGATGCCTTTGAGAAAAAACTTGCCGTGGTCACTAAGGTGGAAAACGCATGACGCCAAGCGAAATTCGCCGCCTGTATAAAATCACCCAAGTTCAATTGCGCTATGGTCTTGATGAGCTGCTACCTAAGCAGCCCATTACTCGTGGCCCTCACTTGATGCGCAAAATGCTGTTTTGGATGAAAAACGAGCATAAGGACATGGCGGTCGGTGAGCGTTTACGTTTAGCGCTGCAAGCGCTAGGACCTGTTTGGATCAAGTTTGGTCAAATGATGTCGACTCGACGTGATTTGTTCCCACCCGCAATCGCTGATCAGCTGGCGTTGTTGCAAGATCAGGTTGCGCCGTTTGACGGAAAGCTGGCGAAAGCCCAAATGGAAGCGGCACTTGGTGGTCCACTAGAAACGTGGTTTGATGACTTTGATGAAACGCCGCTAGCCTCTGCATCCATTGCACAAGTACACACCGCGATATTGAAAGAAAATGGCCGCGAGGTCGTTTTGAAAGTGATTCGCCCTGATATCCTTCCGGTTATCCAAGCGGACATCAAACTTATGTATCGCATGGCGAGAATCGTTGCCCGTTTCTTGCCGGAAGCGCGTCGTTTGAAGCCCGTAGAAGTGGTACGCGAGTACGAAAAGACCTTGCTGGATGAACTTGATCTCATGCGTGAGGCGGCGAATGCGATTCAATTGCGCCGCAACTTCGAAAACGATCATATTTTGTATGTACCAGAAACATTCAGCGATTATTGCCGAACTAATTTGATGGTGTCTGAGCGCATATACGGTATTCAGGTTTCCGATCTTGAAGGACTCAAAGCGAACGGCACAGATCTAAAACTGCTGGCAGAGCGTGGTGTTCAAGTCTTCTTTACCCAAGTCTTCCGCGACAGCTTTTTCCACGCAGACATGCATCCAGGCAATGTGTTCGTTTCTTATGAACACCCCGAAGACCCTCAATGGATAGGCTTGGATTGCGGCATTGTTGGCACCTTGAATCGAGAAGATAAGCGCTACTTGGCGGAAAACTTCCTCGCGTTCTTTAATCGTGATTATCGCAAAGTCGCTGAGCTTCATGTGGATTCCGGCTGGGTGCCGCATGACACTAACGTTGATGAGTTTGAATTTGCCATCCGCACGGTGTGTGAACCGATTTTTGAAAAGCCCCTTTGCGAGATTTCATTTGGTCACGTTCTGCTGAATCTTTTCAACACAGCACGTCGCTTCAATATGGAAGTGCAGCCTCAGCTGGTTCTGTTGCAAAAGACCTTGTTGTACGTAGAAGGGCTGGGTCGACAACTTTATCCGCAGCTTGATCTTTGGGACACCGCGAAGCCGTTTCTTGAGCAGTGGATGTCACGTCAACTTGGTCCACAAGCGGTCATTAATGCCATCAAAGAAAAAGCGCCATTTTGGGCTGAAAAACTGCCTGAATTACCTGAGTTGGTGTACGACAGTTTGCGCCAAGGGCGTCAGGTGAACCAGCGTCTGGACACCATGTATCAAGAGTTTATGCAATCTCGCAAACAGCATAACCGTGCGAGATTTTTATTGGGCGTTGGTGCAACGCTGCTGGTGACTTCTGCCATACTTTACAGTAATCAGGTAGAGGATTTGCCATTATTGGCGGGCTCTGCCGCAGCATGTAGTTGGTTACTTGCATGGCGAGCATTTAATAAATGAATATCAATTCAAGTTATTCTCGCTGAAAGCGAAAAATTGAGGTAGCTTGAACATATCATATGAGTTGTAACATTGTGCGAGTAAACTCGCGTTACATCGCTTATTCACCATATAACACTGAGGTAGTACTAGATGGGTGGTATTAGTATTTGGCAATTGCTTATCGTTGCCGTCATCGTGATCCTTCTTTTTGGAACCAAGAAACTGCGTAACATTGGTGGTGATTTGGGTTCAGCAGTTAAAGGCTTCAAAAAAGCCATGACTGATGACGAAAAGAAAGACGCTGATTTCGTCCAAGAGAAACTGGAAGAGAAAGACAGCACGGCACAGAAAAGCGAAGCGAAAGACAAAGAGCAGGCATAATCCGTGTTTGATATCGGTTTTTGGGAGCTGATCCTGATCGCAGTTGTAGGTCTGGTGGTTCTCGGCCCTGAACGTTTACCTGTGGCTATTCGCAATGTGTCTCGCTGGGTTGGTGCGGCACGACGTATGGCTGGCTCAGTGAGAGATGAGCTCGAACAAGAGCTGAAAATCCAAGAGCTACAGGATAACTTGAAAAAAGCCGAGCAGATGGGAATGCAAAACCTGTCGCCTGACTTGCAGCAGTCTGTTGATGAGCTAAAAAAAGCAGCCGAAGATGTTCAGCGCCCTTACGCCAGTAAGAGTGAAAACACTGATGTTGCTAGCGCTTCTAGCCCGACCAAAGATAAAACCGAATAACGGTTTGTTTTAGGGCTCCAGTTTTTGTCGAGAAACTATGTCAACTGTTGAAGATACTCAACCGCTTATTAGTCACCTAGTTGAACTAAGAGACCGACTGCTACGCGCCTTATTGGCCGTGCTGGTGGTGTTTCTTGGATTGGTGTATTTCGCGAACGATATTTATACCTTCGTTTCCGCGCCTTTGGTTGATCGCCTGCCTGAAGGCACCAGTATGATTGCGACAGATGTGGCCTCGCCCTTCTTTACGCCAATCAAGCTGACCCTTGTCGTGTCGGTGTTCATTGCTGTGCCAATGATCTTGTACCAAATCTGGGCCTTTGTGGCACCGGGTTTGTACAAACATGAAAAACGCCTTGTGATGCCGTTGTTAGCATCTAGCTCGTTGCTGTTTTATTGCGGCGTCGCGTTCGCCTATTTCGTTGTATTTCCATTGGTCTTCGGCTTCTTTACATCTATCGCACCGATAGATGTTGAGATAGCGACCGATATCGCGAGCTACCTCGATTTTATATTGGCGCTATTCATGGCCTTTGGTATTGCATTTGAAATACCCGTGGCGATTATTCTGTTGGTGTGGACCGGGGCAGTAGACCCTGATGATTTACGCCAAAAGCGTCCCTACATTATTGTGGCGGCGTTTGTCGTAGGCATGTTCCTGACGCCACCTGACATCATTTCGCAAACACTGTTGGCGATTCCTATGTGTCTGTTGTTTGAAGTCGGGCTTTTCTTCTCTCGTTTCTATAAACGACCTGACGAGGAAGGCCGCGACGAAAATGAAGAGCAAAGTCAGGGATAATACCTGCCCGTGTGAATGAGAATTAAGCCAGTGATACACTGGCTTTTTTTTATGCGATTAACGGATTGAAGGAAAGACTGTGATTGATATTGGTGTAAACCTCGCCAGCAGCCGATTTGATAAAGACCGAGATGATGTCGTTACGCGAGCGCAGCTTGCTGGCGTCAGCGCAATGCTGCTGACAGGCACCGATCTGGAAACCAGCCCTCAGGCAGCTCTGCTGGCTGCTCAATATCCAGACTTTGCCTATTCAACGGCTGGCGTTCATCCGCATGATGCCAAATCGGTAGATGATTTATCACTGCCTACAATCTGTGAACTCGCGAGCCAACCCCAAGTGGTGGCAATTGGGGAGTGCGGTCTGGATTTTAATCGTGACTTCTCTCCACGCCCTCAGCAAGAAGCGGTGTTTGAAGCCCATCTTCGCCTTGCAGCGGAACTGAACATGCCGGTGTTTTTGCATTGTCGCGATGCTCACGAGCGCTTTATGGCGATATTGACGCCATGGTTACCAAAATTGCCGGGTGCGGTATTGCACTGTTTTACTGGGTCAGAAGACGAGCTTCGAGAGTGCTTGGATGTCGGGCTTTACATTGGTATCACGGGTTGGGTGTGTGATGAAAGGCGTGGAGAAGCGTTGCGAGAGATAGTGCCGCTAATACCCGATGATAGGTTGATGATTGAAACGGATGCGCCTTATCTATTACCCCGTGATTTGAAACCTAAACCTAAATCAAGTCGCAATGAGCCGTGCTACTTACCGCATATTGCGTCAACCATTGCTGTATTGCGTGAGCAAGACACAGAGCATGTGATCTCACAAAGTGTTGATAACACCCGTCGCTTATTTAAACTCTAAACGTTATTATTCGATCAAAGCACTTGGATTAAGGAGGATATCGTGACTGTATCCATTCAGGGCGCATTCCCGGCCCGTCGACTGCGCCGTCTGCGCAAACATGACTTTAGCCGTCGCTTAGTGGCAGAAAATCAACTGTCAGCGAGTGATTTGATTTACCCAATGTTTGTATTGATGGGTAAGAACCGCCGTGAACCGATTGAATCAATGCCAGGAATTGAACGCCTGTCTATTGATCTGATGTTGTATGAAGCAGAATACCTTGCAAAGCTTGGTGTTTCTGCCATTGCGCTATTTCCTGTCGTACCAAAAGAATTTAAATCTGCCAGTGCGGATGAAGCGCATAACCCAGAAGGCTTGGTTCAGCGTGCGGTACGTCTGCTGAAAGAGCATGTGCCGCAAATAGGCGTGATCACCGATGTAGCACTCGACCCATACACCTTGTCTGGTCAGGATGGTTTGACGGATGATGACGGCTATGTGTTGAATGATGAAACCACCCAAGTGTTGATCCAACAAGCCTTGTCTCATGCAGAAGCTGGGGCGGATGTTGTTGCGCCGTCAGACATGATGGATGGTCGCATTGGTGCTATCCGTGATGCGCTGGAAGAGGCGGGTTACATTCACACGCAAATCATGGCCTATTCTGCGAAGTATGCGTCAGCCTATTACGGTCCGTTCCGCGATGCGGTCGGTTCGGCGGCGAATCTGAAAGGGGGTAACAAGAAAACCTATCAGATGGACCCAGCCAATAGCGACGAAGCGATTCACGAAGTGGCGATGGACATTAATGAAGGTGCGGACATGGTCATGGTGAAACCGGGCATGCCGTATTTGGATGTAGTGCGCCGTGTGAAATCAGAGCTAAAAGTGCCAACCTTTGCTTATCAAGTTTCGGGTGAATACGCGATGCACAAAGCCGCGGCTCTGAATGGTTGGCTCAACGAGCGTGAAACTGTGATGGAATCGTTACTGTGCTTTAAGCGTGCTGGAGCGGACGGTATCTTGACCTACTTTGCCAAAGATGTGGCGCGTTGGTTGGCTGAAGATCAGCAAATGGATATTCCAGACCTGCCAAATCAGGAAAGTGCCGAATAACTCTCCGCACCGCCCAAAGACAAAATGCCAGCTTATGCTGGCATTTTTCATTCAGGGACTGAGAATTTATCGCTTATCGCTTATCGCTTATCGCTATGGCGCGACATTTCGTTTGATCGGATTTTGTAGTGAAATCAGTGTTTCTGTTGATTGCACCTCTTCAATAGCCTGAAGCTTATCGATCAGCACATATTGCAATTCTTCGATTGAACGGCACATAAGCTTCACAAAAATGTTGTAAGCCCCTGTGGTGTAATAGGCTTCGACCACTTCATCCAGTTGCTGCAATTTCTCAATTGCTGAGTGGTAATCACGCGCGGCATAGAGGTTGATACCAATGAAGCAGCACACGTCATAACCCAGGGCTTTGGTGTTCACGAGTACTTCAGTGCCAGTGATGATGCCGGCTGCTTTCATTTTTTCAACACGCACATGCACTGTGGCGGGGCTGACCGAAAAGCGCTTGCCCATTTCAGCGTAAGGGACTTTGGCATCGCCCATCAATGTATGCAGGATTTGGCGATCTAAATCATCTAGCTTTGCAATTTCATTCATATCTATTCACTAAACTCCATGTTACCCGCAGTTTCCGTGCATGAAACTTGACCAAATGACAGGCTTGCCAATAGGGTGTCATACTAATGATACAGTCAGAAAAAATTAAGCCATAGTTCCTATGCACCAGATCTTTAAATGGTTTTTGCTCGCTTTTCTCATAATGAAAAGTGGCACAGCGTTAGCAGCCTATCAGGTTCTTGCTGTGCATTCCTATCATCCTGATTTTTTTTGGACGGAATCTCTGGTCCGTGGGATAGAGCGGGGCATAGAAGGGCAAGACATAGATGGGCAAAACATTGTTGTCGAGCATACCTACTTAGATACCAAGCGAATTCAAACGGCTGACTTTATATCGGAGCTGAAAAAGCTCTATCAAGCGCGTTTAAAAGATCATCAATACGACGCCATTCTGACAACAGACAACGCAGCACTGTGGCTTGTGAATGCGTTGGCTGCAGAGTTAGGGGATATTCCTGTTATTTTCTCTGGGCTCAATGTTCCCTCATATGATCCTTTTCAAAACATTCAACGCCTGTCAGGCGTTGAAGAGCTTATCAACGTACAAGACAACCTTGCGCTCATTAAGACACTGCATCCCGATACCCTGCGAGTTTGGTTCGCTGTTGATGATGCCTACTCTAGCCGAGCATACTGGCAGGCGATAGAAAAACAATTGGAGCATGCCGATGACTTGGGTCTCGAGGTAAACCGCCTTCACCAACTGAACTTTGATGATTTGACTAAGCGCATCGTCGAGTTTGAAGCTGGCGATGTGGTGATGTTTGTCTCCTACTTCAAAGACATTGATGGCGCATTCATGACGCACGGTGATTTACTGACCCAAGTGACCGACAGTGCCAAGGTGCCAGTTTACGGCGCGAACAGTTTTATGTTGCCACACGGCATAATCGGCGGCGTGATGGTTGATGGTGAACATCATGGAGAAGTTCAAGCACAACTGCTGATTGAAGCATTGAAATCTCCCAACATGCCACCGATTGTGACTGACGCAAATCAGCTCATGTTTGAATACAACACCGCGAAGAAGAAGAGGATTGATCTGACGCTGTTCCCTCAAATGGTTGCTGTTAATCAACCCCCATCATTTCTTACGGCTAATCGCGACGCGATTCTCAGCAGTGTGGCCATCATGCTGATCGCTGGTGTGATTATCATGGTGTTGACCAAACATATGCGTCAGCAAAAACGAGGCGAGCGTCGATTGGCGCAAAGCCGCGCTTTGTTCAAAGGGGTGTTTGACCAAAGCCATCAATATATCGCATTGCTTGATTACCAAGGGCGTGTGGTGTCTGCCAATGGCGCATTCCAACGTGTTTTCCCTCAATGGGAAGTGCGGGAGTCTATGCCGCTTTGGCGTTGGAATGATTGGCTCAGTGGTGACAGATTAAAACTGCATATCGAATCATTGATTGAAGGGCAAACCAGCCGCTTTGAAGCCTGTTTGTTATCTGCCCAGCAAAACGAAGTCATCCTCGATGTGGCACTAAAAGCCTTGCCTGATCATAGTGATGCGGATGCTCAGATTTTGTTTGAGGCAAGAGATGTTAGCCAGCGTAAATTGGCGGAACAAAAGCTGCAGCGCAGTGAAGTGGAATATCGAATGTTATACGAGCAGCAACCTGTGATGCTGCTGACCATCGATCATCAATCACGAATCCAATCTGTCAATCAATGTGCGACGGAGTGGCTAGGCTTCTCCAAGCGCCACATGTTGGGGCACAAAGTCACGGACTTTTACGCTGATGATAGCTTGCCACCGCGCAGCCTGTTGGGTAGCAAAGACCGCCAGCGTTTTGATATTTGGCGTCGTGAAACGCGTTATCGAACCAGTGACGGTCAAGAGCGCTGGATTCGAGAAAGTGTTCGCTCTACTCAAGTGCAGTCACAGCTTTTGCTGGTGGGTGAGGACATCACCGAAAACCGTCGCATGGAAGAGCAACTGCGCTACCAGGCGCAGCATGATTTTCTAACTGGCCTCTTCAATCGCAACTATTTCGAAATCTGTTTAGGGAATGCCTTACGTTCGGCAACGGACGAGTATTTCGTGCATGCCATGTTCTATATCGACCTCGATCAGTTCCGTGTGATTAATGACACCGTGGGCCATGAGGCAGGTGATGAGGCGTTAAAGCAAACGGCGCAAGCGTTACGAGAGATGCTTCCATCCGGTGCGACTCTGGCGCGTTTAGGGGGCGATGAATTTGCCATTATCTGTTACCAATGCGATGAATCACAAGCGTTAGAGCAAGGAAAGCAAATCCTTGATGCGCTGAGTGAAATGGATTTCTACTGGAACAACACACGTTTGGCATTAGGTTGCTCAGTCGGCATTCGAATGTTGGATAAAACGGCAGGTACGCAGCAGCAAGTGCATGCTCAAGCGGATACAGCGTGCTTTGCCGCGAAACACGATGGTCGAAGCCGTGTTCATCTTTATCGCCCTGATGACAAAGAGCTGCGTCGTCACGAGCGTGAAATGGCGTTTGTGAATCAAATCCACGCAGCCCTTGCTGAAGATAGGCTCGAAGTGTACGCGCAGACGATTGAGAGTGTCTCTTCGAGGTTGAAAGAAAAGCTCTACTTTGAAGTCTTGGTAAGAATGCGAGACAGAGAGGGCAACCATGTTGCTCCTGGCCTGTTTATACCCGCAGCAGAGCGCTACAACATGGCACATCTGATCGACAAGCGAGTCATCGAAAAAACCTTGGGCTGGTTTGAATCCAATCCTGAGTGCATTGATGATATCGCGATGATTTCGATAAACCTGTCAGGACGCTCAATGAGTGATGCGGGCTTCATTGCATTTCTGATTGATGCTGTGACTACCAGCAAGCTTCCTAGTACTTCGATCTGCTTAGAAATCACCGAAACGGCGGCGATTGGTAATTTGACCGATGCGATAGAGCTATTCACTAAGCTCAAGCGGTTGGGGTGTACCATCGCATTGGATGACTTTGGCTCAGGCCTGTCTTCATTTGGTTACCTCAAGCGCCTGCCGGTGGATATCATCAAGATTGATGGTCAGTTCGTGCGTGATATTGCCGAAGACGAAACAGACTATGCCATGGTGCGTGCAATTCATGAGTTGGCGACACAGATGGGCAAGAAGACTGTCGCTGAATTTGTTGAGAATGAAGCCATACTAACCCGCTTAAAAACCCTTGGCGTTGATTACGCACAGGGGTATCACTTCAGCAGACCTAAACCGATGGAAGCGTTGATCAAAAGCGAATCGGCACAGCCGTCAATCCTGGCGATGAAATAAACGGCAGAGCGTTTGCTGTTTTCTTTACTCCAATTGGGCGCAGCTTACGGTTATACTCGCCGAGAATAGTTTGCCGGAGAACTCAGGTGCAGATTGCTTTAACCTGCGAAGCGCCAACGCGCCAAGACACCCTAGATACTATCGCTGAACGTTGGGGGCTTACCCATGAGAGCGATGCGATATTTGCACTGGTTTTAACCGAATCACGGTTAGAGCTTCGCAAATTAGATGAGCCTAAACTGGGCGCCGTATTCGTCGATCTGATTGGCGGCGCAGTCGGTCATCGCCGGAAATTTGGTGGCGGTAAAGGGCAGTCCATTGCGAAAGCGGTTGGTCTTAACAAAGGGGCAACGCCGACAGTACTCGATGCCACTGCTGGGTTAGGGCGTGATGCATTCGTATTGGCGTCACTTGGTTGTAAGGTTCAGATGGTAGAACGCCACCCTGTGGTTGCCGCGCTTCTTGAAGATGGCTTGGAACGTGCCAAGCTGGATCCTGAAATTGGCCATTGGGTTACTGAGCGCCTTTCCATGGTACATGCGTCCAGCCATGATGCGCTCGCCCAACTGGTTGAAGATTCGACCCGTGAACGTCCTGATGTGGTCTACCTTGACCCTATGTATCCGCACAAGAAGAAGTCCGCGCTCGTCAAAAAAGAAATGCGTGTATTTCAATCGCTTGTGGGTGCCGATCATGACGCTGATGGTTTGTTTTCTCCTGCTTATCAGTTGGCCACCAAACGCGTGGTGGTGAAGCGCCCTGATTATGCAGAGTTTATTGCGGGTGAAACGCCTTCGACTCAGATTGAAACGAAGAAGAATCGTTTTGACGTTTACGTGAAAGCGGCGATGCGCTAAGCAGGAAAAGTGACTGTGGCAAAGACGTTATGTGATTGGAAAAGTAAAGAAATCGAAAAAGACGTACTGGAGTTGGCGAAGCTTGTGAAAGCGCCTGAGTATGCGTGTCGTAAGTGTGCTCGTGTAGCGAATACCAAGAAAGTGCTGTGTAAGCCGATATCTCTCAAACCGTAAATGGTTGTCTCGCGTTTTTTTGCGCGATGTTTGTCCTCTTTTAACACCCTAACTCTAAAAACAAAAACGCCTCCAGAAGGAGGCGTCTGTCATTGGCGAGGATTACTCCATGCCTTTGACTAGCAGAACTGTCAGCAGACCGGTAACAACCGAAACCATCAAGCCTGACACTATGATCCAAGGTAACATATCCATGATTGGGCGTGCTCACTATCAAAAAGTTTGGACATCAATTTTTTACCTTCCTATTTGATAACAGCTACTTTGTCTTAACAATGCGTTGTAAATAGCCCTTAATGATTATTAACGTATTGAAACATATTGGGTTGTTTTTAATGCCTTTCGAGAATTATGTGAATAAAAAAACGCCCAGATGGGCGTTTTTTTGTGCGGGAAATGTTTCAGTCTTTGTGAGGTAGCGCGAGTTTTAACGCTTCACGTGAAACGTGGTTGGCTTCACCTGATTCATTGAGCTTTTCAAGGGTATCGACTAACCATGCGTAGTCGGTGACATCAGGGCGAACATCAAGCGCTCTTTCAAAGTGCTGGCGTGCTTCTGCCCATTTACCTTCACGGAAAAACAACTGACCCAAAGCACTGTGCGTGACTGGGTTGTTCTCGTTGTAGCGCAGCAAATCCTGCAATTTCAATATTACGGGGTGATAGTCGGGCAGTGACAACTCAGACACCAGACCGATCAAGGTTTCATCCGGCTTCTTCTTCAGGTTCTCACGCAAAATAATGTAAGCCTCCGAATCTGCCTGTCTTGCGATCAGTTGTTTAACTAAACATGCGATCAGAGGGGTTTGCTGACGCGCTGCGCGAGATAGGCTGTTCCAATGAGCAAGAAGACCGTCGCTGCCTTTTTGAGTGGCAATATGCGCCATCAAGCCACATTCAGCTTTGATCTCAAGTTTGGCTGTCTCGTCCTCAGTGATGGCTTTTACGCGCTTGAGTGACGGTAGTAAACGCAACAGAGCTTGCCAGTCTTGAAGCTGCAGGTAGGTATCTTTCAGCAAGTTAAGCAAGATGGCATTGCGAGGGTTTGCATCAACTAGGCCTTGAAGGCTCGCTAGCGCTTCTTCGTATTGGCCTTGGCGATATTGCAGTTTGGCGCGCGTTAGCGCCGTTGCAAGGCTGTCAGCGCCAAAATCGGCAGCTTGTTGCAAGTAGCGGTCGCGATTATCTACATCACCACGGCCTTGCGCTGCTTCTGCCGCGGCTAAGTAGTTCAGCAGTGGCGCATCACTAAAACTAGCGCCTTTTACTACCAGCTTCTCGGCTTGCTTCCAATCACCTTCTAGCAGCTTAACCAAACCTTGGTTCGTGAAACTGCGTGCCTTTTTACTCTTGCGGCCTGAAAACCAGCCACGTGTAGAGCTAGACAGCGAGAGTAGCTTGCGAATAACAAGCTCGAGTAGAAACAAAGCACCAAACGCGGCAATCACCACAATCACCAGTGTTGTCAGGCTCATTTCAATGGTTTGATTTGCCGCAGAGATCAGCACATAGCCTTGGTTGCCCGCCAAGTCCGGGCCAACAACCAACCCTGCAATAAGTGCGATGACTAATAGGAGGATTTTGATCATTGGCTAGTCCCCTCTGCAGGCAATGGTGCGAGGTCTCGGCGCAATCGGTCTGCCAACAAATCACTCACTAGCTGCTGACTCTCAAGGGCTTCAGGGTAGCTCACTTCGATGGTCTGTTTGCTGAGCGTGTCGAGTGTGCTGATAAAGCTTTCGGTGATCTTGGCATCTTGATTGTAAAAACGGGCAGCCCACTCTTCCGCAGTCTTAATGGACTCTGCGTACAAGCGTCCATTTTCGCGATAAACCGCAGTGATGGCCTGATCCAGTTTCGCTTTAAGGTTCTCTTGCAAATAGAAGGTTTGAGCTGGCGTGAGCAATGGCACTACATCACCTTCGCGCTTGCGATAAGTAATGAATTGGCTGACGAAGTCACTCATGGATGCTTTTAGGTTTTGCTGCCAATCATCAACATTGCCGGATACTTGTTCAGGCGCAACAACTTCGCCCTCAGGTAAAATGGCATTGGCTAACGGCAGTTTGTCCACCTCTTGTTGCAAGCTATTGAGTCGCAGAACAATACCATCACGGTCAATTCGTTTAATGGCTTTGAGTTGTTGAATGTCTTTCGCCATCGCCTGGCGCAATGGCGTCAGAGAGGGGTCATTCAATGCCGCAATACGTTGATCGGCGGTTTCCATCAGAGTCGTGGCAGTGAGCACATCATGCTCTAGCCATAATTGGCGACCCGCTTGATTGACCAAGTAGTCAGCTTCAGCAAGCAACCAGTCATTAGGGCGGCGGCCTTTCACGTCAGCCAGTGCAGATTGAAGGCTAAGAATGGTTTTGTCTTGTTGGTCGATCAGCACGCGAGTATCTTGCGTGGCTTTTTGCACTGCATTCTGTGTTTGCGTTTCGCTGTTAGCGAGTGCTGTTTTCAGCTCAGACACTTGTGTGCTAAGTGCTGCCATACCAGCGTTCAGTTGTGTTGATTGCTGGTGACCGTGGTAATAAAGGCCGCCACCGAGTGCGATAACCAACACGATAGCGACAACAGCCAATCCGCGACCACTTTTGTTTTTCTTCACAGGGGCGGAGGGTTGCGAGTCTTTTGCAGGCGTTGAGGCTGGTGAAGACGATGCTTCCTCAGTCGGTTTAGACACCTTGGTGTCGGCGGTAGAACGAGAGTTGGTGGCATTGTCAGACGCATTCTTCGCCGTGTCTTTGGAGGATGCTGGCGCTGTTGTGTCTTTCTCCGTGCCCGAAGGTTTATTCTTATCTGTCATCCGAATGTCCCGAGTTGTTCATCTCGTATAAAGCGCGTAGCAGCGACTGATTAGATGCGCTGTTTACGCAGTTGATTGCAGAAAAACCAAAGCCAATTGCTTGATTGTAAATCCGTTTGCTTGGCACCAGTATATGGCATTCTTTTAACCATTGCTGGTCACACTCTGAGATTGTCTGGCATAAAAGTGAAAGTTGTTCTCCACTGGTTACCACCAAGGTATCGACGAGCTCTTTGCGCCATTGTGTGGCTAACGATGATAGGGCGTCTGCGTTCCAGTGTCGTTGATAGGCTTCAAAATAGCGTACCTTGACCCCATTTTCAGCGAGGTTGTCTCCTAGCAAGGTTCGACCGCCGTTCCCTCGAAGGATCAAGACATTGAGGGCATCAACTTTTGAAAAAACAGGTAACGACAGCATACCTTCACTGTCTTCGGTTGGGGGCTGAATGGCATCAACTTGGCTGAGAGCATGCCAAGTGTTGGCGGTTTTTTCACCCACCGCCACGAAATGAAGATCCTTGCGCCAAGGGGTATGCTGCTCGGTTAAATGAGCTTGTGCATATTCAACAGCGCGAGGACTCACGGCCACCACGACACTGCCGCTGGGCAGTGCGTTAAGTGTATCTGAGAGCGTTGGGAGGTCGGCGCCAGCAGAAAAAGACAACAAAGGCGCGGGCAGCGCCTTTATTCCAGCGTGATTGAGGCTGTCGACCAGCTCATAGCACGCAGGTGCTGGACGGACGACCACGACGGTCATATTTCGTCCTGATACAGTTTTTCAAGAATAGGGCGGGCGCCTTCTGCCAGTAATTGCTCGGCAAGACCTGTGCCTAACTCTTCGGCTTTTTCTAGTGGTCCAGTCACTTCACCGCGAATGATTTCGCTACCATCGGGTTCGCCGACCAATGCGCGTAAATAGATTTGATCGCCTTGGATTTCAGAGTAGCTACCGATAGGCACCTGACAGCCGCCTTGTAGGCGATTGTTCATTGCACGCTCACAGAGCACGCGATAAGTGGTGTTGGCATCTGATAGCGGCTCAAGCAATGTGCGTACACGCTCATCATCGAGTCGACATTCGATACCCACTGCGCCTTGTCCAACGGCAGGGAGGATTTCTTCAGGTTCGATTTCGTTACGAATACGATCGTGCAGACCGAGACGTTTCAAACCTGCAGCAGCAAGAATGATGGCGTCGTACTCACCATTGTCGAGTTTACCTAAGCGTGTTCCGACGTTGCCGCGCAAATCGTTCACCACCAGATCAGGGCGCATTTCACGAACTTGACACTGACGACGTAGGCTAGATGTGCCGACAATCGCGCCTTGTGGTAAATCACTTAGGCTTTCGTAGCGGTTGGAAACGAAGGCGTCACGCGGGTCATCACGCTCACAAATTGTCACCAATCCCAACCCTTCTGGGAATTCGACGGGTACGTCTTTCATCGAGTGAACGGCAATATCTGCACGCCCTTCGATCATGGCTTGTTCTAGCTCTTTCACGAACAGGCCTTTACCACCGACTTTTGCCAGCGGTGTGTCGAGAATAATGTCGCCCTTGGTCACCATAGGTACCAGTTCGACAATCAAACCCGGGTGCGTAGCTTCAAGGGCAGCTTTTACATACTCTGCTTGCCACAGCGCAAGTGGGCTTTTGCGTGTTGCGATGCGGATTGGCGTTGAATTCATAGTGGGGTCCATGTGATTTTCATTCTCTCATCGTATCACCGCTTCTTATTTCCAAACCACCTCAAGATAAAGGTTTTCAGAGGTCTGTCGGTGCATATGATGCGACGTAAGGGAGACTTATTGGCTGAAATAAAGACCAAATATTCAGACGTCGACAAAAGAGTGCCAATAAAGCGCGCAGGAAAAAGAGTATTAAGTGAGGCTTGATGATGTCGATAACGGGGACAAATCTTATTGGAGGGCAATAACCGCGGGGCAAAACGTGCGAAGCGTGGCGGCGTAGACTATCCTGTGTGATATGGATCAAATAATAACGGTTGATATAGGGTGTGAAATACTACTTGGTTCACCTTATTTCGAATCAAATTTGAGATAGATCGTAATGTATCTCACAGTTTTGTTCACAGAGTGAGCGAAGTGATGCGGAAAAATCGCGTCGTTGGTTGCTTTACGCTCCGAGTAAAAACTGTTAGATTGATCACGTTTTTATCCATGGGCCTCGCGGTAGTAGTAATTCGGTGAGACCTGTTTCGTTGACTAGGATGTCGGCAACTTTGGATGTTAATCTTGCAAAACTATGTTGATCAGCAAATAGAGCGTCTTGACGCCTTCAATCGAGTGAGATTGGAGCGCGCACGAAGCGCAATGCACTCTCAGGCCGTTAACGTATTTAACGTATTGCCTGCCTTGCTGCACTTTAATCATCCTGCCGTTCCTGGCTACCTTGAGCGCAGTGTCGTTCATGGCATTTCTAGCTTCACCCTTTCCGACACACAATGCGATTTCGTGAATGACTGCGCGTTGGCATCTAATACGTCGGCACCCGAAAAACCGCTCTCTCAAGATTTCCCCATTAAGGGCATGTTCTCTATGGGCAGTACTGCGTCTATGGGGCAAAGCCTGAGCAGCGATCTTGATATTTGGGTGTGTGTGCAACAGTGGGTGAGTGAAGAAGAGCGCAGTATGTTGGATGCGAAGTGCTCGTTGATTTCCGATTGGGCCATGGCACAAGGCGTTGAAGTGAACTTCTTCGTGATGTGTGAGCAGCGTTTCCGTCAAAACCTTGCACAGGAAATGACCTCAGATAACTGTGGTTCAAGTCAACACTACCTTTTGCTAGACGAATTTTATCGCTCAGCCGTGCACTTGGCAGGCCAACAGCTTCTTTGGTACTTGGTGCCGCCGGAGATGGAAAACTGCTATGAAGAGTACGTGGGTGAGCTGATCGCCAATGGTTCACTTCGCCGTGATGATTGGGTCGACTTTGGCGGTTTGCCATCGATCCCTGCCGAAGAGTATTTTGGCTCTAGCCTTTGGCAACTGTATAAAAGTATTGATTCACCTTATAAATCGGTACTCAAAGCGATTTTGCTGGAAGCTTATTCTTGGGAATATCCGGGCACACAGCTTCTAAGCGTTGACGGCAAACGCCGTTTCTTCTCGGGCATGCTGGACGTGTACCAGTCAGATGCGTACTACCTCATGTTAGAGAAAGTGACTCGCTATCTTGAGCGCATTGACGATCACCGCCGTTTGGATTTAGTGCGTCGCTGCTTCTATCTTAAAACCCACGAAAAACTGACTCGTGAGCCAGGACCTGGCTCTGTGCCTTGGCGTCGCGAAGTATTGTGCGTGCTGACGCGAGAGTGGGGATGGACGCAGGACGATATTGCTCGGTTAGATAACCGTCGCAACTGGAAAGTAGAAGAAGTGAAGGTTGCTCACAATGAGCTACTAGAAGCTTTGATGCTGAGTTATCGTAACCTGATCCGCTTTGCACGCCGCAATGACATCACCTCGGCTATTAGCCCTGAAGATATCAGCATTTTGGCTCGTAAGCTTTATGCGGCCTTTGAAGTGTTGCCGGGTAAGGTCACTTTGCTTAACCCTCAGCTTTCGCCAGACTTGCATGAATCCGATTTAACCTTGATTCAGGTGCCTGATGGTCGTAACAACCCGCCGGGTTGGTATTTGTATAAGCAATCACTCAAGCCGGTAGATATTATTGGTCGTGCCCCCTTAGAGCATAACCGCTATCTATCTAAGCTGGTTGCTTGGGCTTATTTCAATGGTATGTTGACCGAATCAACCTGTTTGCATTCTGTCGCGCGCACCAGCAACGTGGACATTGATAAGCTCTATCAGCTCGTCAGCGACATGCGAAATACCTTTACGGTGCGTCGACCGCAACCGTCTCTGCAAGCCTTATCCAGCCCATGTGAAATTCGTAAACTGGCGTTGTTTATCAACCTTGAGCAAGACCCCACTTCCGAATTGAAGCAACCGTCAGTCCGATTCGATTTCAAAAACACCGACATCTTTAGCTACGGTGCTGAGCAGCAATGCTTGGTGGGCAGTGTGGATTTGGTGTATCGCAATAGCTGGAACGAAGTTCGTACCCTGAACTTCAAGGGCGACAATGCGATGTTGGACGTGTTGAAAACCTTATTGGGTAAGATGCACCAAGACGCCATTCCCCCTGAGTCGGTGGATGTGTTCTGCTACGCAGGAAAAATGCGCGGGCTTATCCGTAATTTGGTGTATCAACTGGTGGCCGAGTGTATCGACATGCGTTTAAAACCTGTTGATCAGGAAAAACGCCGTCGCTTTAAGGCGATACGTGTGGCTGATCAAACCTTTGGTTTGTTCTTTGAACGTCGCGGTGTGTCGGTTCAGAAACTCGAAAACTCAGTGGACTTTTATCGCTCGATATCTACCAATAAGATCAATGGTTCGCCATTGGTGGTGTTGGATAAAGAAGGTGAAGTTCATCCGCCAGAAGTGGTGGATGCTTATGCGAGTGAAGGTCTTATCCAGTTCTTCTTTGAAGACTGCAAAGAAGGGTTCAATATCTACGTGTTGGATGAAAACAACCGGGTAGAAATGTACCGACAGTGCAGTGGTGATAAAGAAGAAATGGTGCAAGGGGTGAACCGTTTCTACACTTCGTCACAAGAGAAAGTGAGTTTTAGCGGGCAAGCCGTTAACTTCAACCTCCCACAGTTCTACGACATTATTCATCAAGCGGATGGTCGTGCGCAGGTGATCCCATACAAGAGTGATCGCCAGTGGCAACGCGGTGCAGAAATGCGCAGTGAGCCCGCGCAGATCGCGTCAAGATAGTGCATTGTGTCGCTGTTCGCCAGAGGCGGTCAGCGACATAATCAACCAACCCTAATCACCAATTCACCGCTTCTCCAGCGTGCTTGCTGCACTCTTGCTTCACCATGTCGCTAAATTCCATGTCTGTTTTACTACATAGCCATTTACCGTCTTTGTAGCCAAAGTGAAAACCACCTGATTTTGATGCCAACCAAATTTCTGACATCGGCTCCTGACGATTAATGATGATTTGACTGCGGTCTTCGAAATCCAGCGTCAAGACATTCCCAGATGTCTCGTAATCGATATCCGCACCACATTCATCGATGCCTTCTTCTATGGCCATCCATTCTGTGTCGACAAGATCGTGGTATTCGCTTGCGTTCATTGTATTCCGTCCTATTGCTTTTCAGTGTGTTGATGCGATTATAGAGGTCATTAACTTTTGGATCACTGGCATAAATGATGCGAACAACCCTGAAACTTGCTGTGTTAGCAGCATTTACCCTGCTGTCGGCATGTGGTCAGCAAGGACCTCTTTATTTTCCCGAAGACGCGCCAGCGCAAAATGGTGCGCCAGTAGACTCGGAAAACACACAGGATACGCAAGCTCAGGGCGTTGATCAGCCATAATATATCGGACAGGGAAGGACAACGTTGGATTACTTCAATTATCAGGATGACGGACAGCTTTGGGCTGAAGAGCTGCCATTGGCGCAATTGGCTGAAACTTATGGCACGCCGCTATATGTTTATTCGCGTGCGACATTAGAGCGCCACTGGCATGCATTCAATAACGCAGTGGGCGATCATCCGCATTTGATTTGTTATGCCGTTAAGGCAAACAGCAACTTGGGCGTGCTCAATGTACTCGCTCGTCTAGGCTCTGGTTTTGACATCGTGTCACAAGGTGAACTTGAGCGCGTGTTGGCGGCAGGAGGTGACCCAGCGAAAGTGGTGTTCTCCGGTGTGGCTAAAACGGCGGATGAAATGGCGCGTGCCCTGTCGTTAGGTATTAAGTGCTTCAACGTGGAATCGGAATCCGAGCTTGATCGACTTAACCAAGTCGCGGGTGAGTTAGGCAAAGTCGCTCCAGTGAGTTTGCGCATCAATCCCGATGTGGACGCGAAAACGCACCCATATATTTCCACGGGCTTAAAAGAGAACAAGTTTGGTATCGCGTTTGATCGTGCTCGTGAGGTTTACCAGTACGCGCATAGCCTGCCACACTTAGCCATTCATGGTATCGACTGTCATATCGGCTCACAGTTAACGGAATTGGCACCGTTTATTGAATCAACAGATCGCCTATTGGCGCTGATTGATGCTTTGCGTGCAGATGGTATTCAAATTAAACACCTTGATGTGGGTGGTGGTTTGGGCGTGACGTATCACGATGAAAAACCGCCTCAACCGTCAGAATATGCAAAAGCACTGCTAGACCGTCTTGATAATCACCAAGACATTGAATTGGTGTTTGAACCGGGTCGAGCGATTGCAGCCAACGCTGGCGTATTGCTGACCAAAGTGGAATTTCTAAAGCATAACGCTGAAAAGAATTTCGCCATCATTGATGCCGCAATGAACGACTTGATTCGTCCTGCTTTGTATCAAGCTTGGCAAGACATCGTGCCGCTTCGTCCTCGTGAAGGGGAAGCCAAGACATACGATCTTGTTGGCCCTGTGTGTGAGACGGGTGATTACCTAGGTAAGGATCGCGCGCTGGTTCTTGAAGCAGGGGATTTACTGGCGGTACGTTCGTCAGGTGCATACGGCTTCGTGATGTCATCAAATTACAACACGCGTCGTCGCGCAGCAGAAGTGATCGTTGACGGTGAAACGGCCCATCTGGTTCGTCAGAGAGAGCCTCTAGAGTCACTGTGGCAGTTAGAACAGGTTTTGCCTGAATAAAGGAACCGGATGCAAATACAATTTTCGAAAATGCATGGTCTCGGCAACGACTTTATGGTGGTTGATTGCGTGACGCAGAATGCGTATTTCTCCCCGGATATGATTCGTCGTTTGGCGGACAGAAACACGGGGGTGGGTTTTGATCAGCTTTTGGTGGTCGAGCCCCCCTATGATCCAGAAAGTGATTTTCACTACCGGATTTTTAATGCCGACAGCAGTGAAGTTGAGCAGTGTGGCAATGGTGCGCGCTGCTTTGCTCGCTTTGTTCGTATGAAAGGGCTAACCAACAAACATCAAATCCATGTCAGCACCAAATCGGGAAAAATGGTGCTTAATATTGAGAGTGATGATGGTGTCACGGTCAATATGGGTGAGCCTATCTGGGAACCCGCTAAAATTCCATTTCGCGCAAATGCGGAAGAAAAAACCTATATTTTACGTGTAGAAGATACCACCTTGTTTGTTGGTGCAGTCAGCATGGGAAATCCACATTGCGTGACCGTGGTTGATGATATTGATACTGCACCTGTAGAGGCCTTGGGCCCGTTAGTGGAATCGCATGAGCGTTTTCCAGAGCGTGTGAATGCAGGCTTTATGCAGGTTGTATCGCGCAGCGAGATCCGCCTGCGTGTTTACGAACGTGGCGCTGGCGAAACACAAGCGTGTGGCAGTGGGGCTTGCGCCGCTGTTGCCGTGGGTATCATGCAAGGCTTGCTTGATGAGTCTGTACTCGTGCAATTGCCGGGCGGCAATCTTCACATTCGCTGGCGTGGACCGGGTCATCCTTTGTATATGACAGGCCCAACCTCACATGTTTATGATGGACAAATAACAGTATGACGGAGCTTTCCAAGCTCGAAGGGCCACTGGCAAAAGCATTAACTGAAGATGCCGTGGCCAGCTATTTGAAAGACCATTCAGATTTCTTTCTACGCCAGCCTGAGTTGTTGGCGCAGCTTCGTATTTCTCACGCCGAGCGTGGCACGGTCTCTTTGGTTGAAATTCAGCTCGGTCGATTACGTGATCGCGTGGCGGAATTAGAAGAAGACATCACGCAGTTAATGAGTATTGCCGCAGGAAATGAAAACCTGTTTAGGGCGTTTTCGCAAACTCATAAAGCGTTGTTTGCCGCCAATGATGAGCAAGCGATTCATCAAGCGTTGCGAGTGTTGGCGACATCTCTGCAATTGCAGGTAAGCCTGCGGTTTTACGATGTTGGGCATCATGCGCTGGACAAGAAAAGTGTCGACGCAGTGAAGTCAGCGCACTTTTGTGGTCAACGCGTTTATCTTGGTCGTTTGCGAAAAGCCGAAGGTCAGCAATTTGTGAGCCAAGCGCCTGAACTCGGGTCGTACGCATTGGTTCCAGTGTTTGCGGGCAAAGAAATCGGCTTTTTGTCGTTTGCGAGTAAAGACGGCGGGCATTTTCAGCCAAGCATGGACACCTTGTTTGTTGAGCAAATTGCCGAGCACATCGGCATATTGCTGAACAAATGGCAGGATGACGAATGAGTCTCCTCTCGTCGATGGAAAAACCGTTGGCGCGATTTTTTGACTACATGATCCGTGAGCGAGGCTTAAGCCGCTATACCGAATCAAATTATCGTCAACAACTCACTGCCTGCGCCACGTTCTTGCAAACATCTGGCGTGACCCAATGGCAGGACGTGGATGCCGGCTGGGTGCGTCAAATCGCTTCTCAAGCCAAACGTGAGCGCCTAAAACCGGGCAGTATTGCGCTGCGCTTATCCGCCCTTCGTAGTTTCTTTGATTTTCTGGTGGCCGATGGCGTTTTGGGTGCGAATCCAGCTAAAGGCGTGGCTGCGCCCAAGCAAGGCCGTACGTTACCGAAAAATCTCGATGTCGATGAAATCAACCAACTGCTTTCTGTGGACGCCGACGACCCATTAGCGGTGCGAGATCGCGCCATGATGGAGTTGATGTATGGCGCTGGGTTGCGTTTGTCTGAGCTCATTGGCCTTAATCTTCGTGATGTCGCCGTACGAAAGGGCGACTTACGTGTGATTGGTAAAGGTGACAAAGAGCGCGTTGTGCCGTTTACTGGCATGGCCAAAGAATGGCTGATCAATTGGATAAAAGTGCGCAACCTGCTGCTCAAAGGGCCTGAAGAGGCGTTATTTATTTCCAAGTTGGGAAACCGTATCTCCCCGCGTAGCGTACAAAAACGTATGGCTGAGTGGGGGCAAAAGCAGGCAGTGAATAGTCATATTAATCCGCACAAACTCAGGCATAGCTTCGCGACCCATATGCTGGAGTCATCCGGCGACTTGCGCGCTGTGCAAGAGTTGTTGGGTCATGCTGACTTGTCGACAACACAAGTGTATACCCACCTCGATTTTCAGCATCTTGCCAAAGTGTATGATGCGGCCCATCCACGGGCACGAAAGCGCAAGAGTGACTAGCGCAGCGGGCTGATCTCGCTCACTGACGATGAAAAGGAATGAACATGAAGTTTTATCGTAGATGGGAAGCGGTGAGTGCGTTGACCTTTGATTTGGACGATACCCTTTACGACAATCGCGTCGTCATTATTCGTGCCGAGCAAAAGTTACTGGATTGGTTAGAAGAGCATTGTGCGCCAATGGCGGCATTTAGTTGGTCACAGTGGCAAGAAATGCGACAGCAAGTGATCGACAATGATGCGTGTTTGAAAGGGTTTGTGACTGAAATTCGACGTGCTCAAATCCGCCTTGCTGCCAGTCGCTGCGGCCTGAGTGACAGCGCCGGAGCGCAACTCGCCAATAGCGCTGTTGATTTCTTTTTGATGGAGCGCAGTAATTTTGTGGTTCCTGATGAAGCGGTCGAAGCCCTATCTGCGTTGTCTGCGCGTTATCCCTTGGTGGCGATCACTAACGGCAATGTCGACTGCGATAGATTGGGGCTCACTCCTTACTTTCAAGGAATACTTCAAGCAGGGCCTGATGGACCTGCCAAGCCTGCCCCTGCACTTTTTATGAAAGCTAAATCTCTTCTTGGGCAAAAACCATCACGTATTCTGCATGTCGGCGATCACTTAAAGTCGGATGTGCGAGGCGCGAAATTGGTAGGTTTTAAAGCGTGTTGGTTTAATGATACGCAACAGCCGCTGACGGTGCAGCGGCATGCTTCGTTATTACCGGATGTGGAAATCTCCCACCTGAGTCAACTTCTGACCCTCACCCGCGCTGTTTGAGTTTATTGTCGACAGCCAGCAAACCTGGTCCCCAAATCATGGTGACCAACATCATGACGCCCCACATCTGGTGGTCAAAGAAGCCTTTGTCCCAAAGCGCAGGGTAAGACACCACCGCCACAATATTAAACACAAATAAGGCAAGCGCAGCAGGGCGTGTAAGTAAGCCTAACACCAAGAATACCGGCAAGATAAGCTCTGCGGCAGTTCCTAGATATGCGGCCATTTCCCAAGGTAAAACGGGCACCTGATATTCATATTCAAACAAATAGAGGGTGCTATCCCAGCTCGCTATTTTGGTTTGTCCCGCTCGGAAAAAGACCCACGCAACCCATAAACGGCTGATCAGCAACAACGCTGGCGCTAGAGGCTTAAGCGCAGATTCAAAAATATTATCCAGTTTGGTAATCAAAGAAAGCATACGCAATATCCTTTTTCTTATGGCGTGCGAGTAAGGTTGAAGTCAGTAAAGACACCGCGCTGCATGGCGCTGGCAATATGTTGCAACTGCTCTGGGGCAATATCTCGAAATGGCGAATGTGCGCAGGCGTCAATCAAACCTGCCTCAATGGCGTCCAGCACAGTCACGGTAAGCGTGTCATGCCTGAAATGTATGAGTACAGATTCTGCAGAATTAAAGTCAATAGATTGAAGTTGTTCCTCGTCTTGGCGAGTCACTGCATCCCAAATCTGGCTGATGGCAAAGTCACTTTGAATGATTTTGGCAGCAGGCGAGACGTGCAGGTGAATATCACCAAACTCTTCTGGTGGAACCAACGCGAGCGCATCAACGGGAAATGGCGCGGGTGGCACAACCGCCTGATTAACGGTTTGAATATGCCACTCCAGTGTCGCGATGTCCGCCAAATAGGGAACCGCTTCAATGATGTTTGGTATGGCGGTAATCGTGTGATTGAAACCCTCGCCGTAACGATCCACGCAGGCATCTTTCATTGGCGTGTGCAGCACATGTTGTCGTGCAATCGCATCGAAACAGACATCCCCGACGAGTGCTTTGACCACGGGGTAAACCACGGTAAGGCATTCACTCAGTGTCATCACAAAGTTATTGCGATAGACCTGAAGCAAAGCATCGGGCGATGTCACGCCGCGCTCAACGGGTAACTCGTGAGGCTGGTAATGCAATGCATCACCAAACTGGCGTTGCAGGGAAGCCAAATCGGGGGAGGTCATGATGCCACCCCACTGAGAGTGCTGGGGGAGAGCGTAGTGAGAATATCATGGGCTTTTTTTGCCTCCGCGAGGAGAACCTCGGGGGCGGGAATATCCGTGTCCCATTCAATCAAGGTATGTCGCGGTCCGTTAGCAGCTATCCATGCGCGGTAGAGTGCCCACACAGGTTCAGAAACAGGTTGGCTGTGAGTATCAATCCAGATCTCCCCTTCAGGCAACGGATTCACTGTGTAACCAGCAAGATGAATCTCTTTGACTTTGTCGGGGTCAATGGCTGCTAAATATTGTTGAGCGTCAAAGCCATGGTTAAAGGCACTGACGTGTATATTGTTGAGATCGAGCAGCAAGCCGCAGCCTGTGCGATGTGAGACTTCGGCTAAAAACTCCCATTCGGGAATCGTGGAATGGCTGAAGCTCAAATAGCTCGAAGGATTTTCAACCAGCATTTGCCGACCAAGATAATCTTGTGTGGCATCGACATTGGCGCAAAACACCTCAAGGGCTTCGTCGGTATAAGGAAGGGGAAGCAAATCATTAAAGTACTCGCCGTTAACCGAACTCCAACTTAAGTGATCGGACACGAAGAATGGATCAATGGTATCTATGAGTCGTTTTAGACGACGTAAATGTTCGCGGTTAATGGGGTCGGTAGACCCTAATGACAAGCCCACCCCATGACAGCTAATCGCATATTGACGACGCAGGGCGAGCAATGTCTCGACAGCAGCAGAATCAGGCTGGAAAAAGTTTTCACTGTGTACTTCTAACCATCCTATATCCGGAGTCTGATTAGTGAAGTGTTCATGATGTGGATGCCTAAGCCCCACACCAATCCATGGTGAAAACTTATCCATGCCTAATCCCTTTGCTTTCGTCGATTAAGATGAGGTTTTAGAGCTACCCGATAGACGGTCACATAGACCTTCTGGTACGACGATGAATGCATCAGATTGTGCGTCTTTCGTTGAAGTACCAGCACATGAGCTCGTGTTGGTAGCACAGTCATTTTTACCGGCTTTCGCCACGCCGTAGCATTTCTCTTTTTCTGCCGCTTGAGCAACAGTGGTGGTTAATGTGGTAGCACCCACAGCAAGCAGACTAGTGACAGCAGCAGCGACAGCAAAATTCGTCTTTTTCATGTCAATTCCTCATTGTAAGGACGGAGGTCCTTAGGATTATCAATTGATTAAAGATAGAGCCGTCTTCATAACGTGCTCACTTAAAAAGATAGGTGGAACATATGAAAACTTTCGCTACTGAGGTTATTTTTTACAAAAAATTAATAGTCTGGTCGGTGTGAGATTATTTAACCTTATGATTTGTAATGCATAAATATTATTTGTGGGCTGTGTGAATAGTGAGGATGACAGCGCTAATCACAATGACTCAGCCCCGAAGATTGCTCAAAACGTAAAGCTAATGCGTTTTTCCTCAGAATTTTGGTCTTAGGTTCGCACCTGAAAGTCACTTGGGTATATAATCTCCAACCAGTGTATAAATAACCAGTGAATGAACGATGGACGTATCCCACCTGATCGACGGTCTTAACGACAAACAACGCGAAGCCGTAGCCGCCCAGCTCGGCAACTATCTGGTGCTAGCGGGCGCGGGGAGTGGTAAAACCCGGGTGCTGGTTCATCGCATTGCATGGTTAATGAAAGTCGAGCATGCCTCTCCGTTTTCTGTGTTGGCCGTGACTTTTACCAACAAAGCCGCTGCGGAAATGCGTGGTCGTATTGATCAATTGATGCAGGGCACATCCTCCGGTTTGTGGTGCGGTACATTCCACGGTTTGTGCCACCGCATTTTGCGTGCCCATCATCTTGATGCGAATTTGCCGCAAGATTTCCAGATTCTGGATTCAGATGATCAGCAGCGTTTGCTGCGTCGTTTGATCAAAGCGCAAAATCTGGATGAGAAACATTGGCCTGCGCGTCAGGCGTCGTGGTACATCAACGCCAAAAAAGACGAAGGGCTACGCCCACACCATATTGATGCGCAATTTGATCCTGTCGAAAAGACGTGGTTGCGTGTGTACAGCGCTTACCAAGAAGCTTGTGACCGAGCGGGGTTGGTGGATTTTGCTGAACTCCTATTGCGTTGCCATGAGTTGCTGCGTGATAAAACCCATATCCGAGAGCATTATCAGGCGCGCTTCCAGCATATTCTGGTGGACGAATTCCAAGATACCAACAACATCCAATACGCGTGGCTTCGCATGATGGCGGGGACACAAGCCAATGTGATGATTGTGGGTGATGATGACCAGTCAATTTACGGCTGGCGCGGCGCGAAAATTGAGAACATTCAACAATTCCTCGACGATTTTGTAGGCGCACAAACGATTCGTTTGGAGCAGAACTACCGTTCAACGGGCAACATTCTGAAAGCGTCTAACCACCTCATTACTAATAACGCCGAGCGCATGGGTAAGAGCCTATGGACCGATGGTCAAGAAGGTGAATTGATCTCTGTATACAGTGCGTTTAACGAGTTAGACGAAGCGCGTTTTGTCGTCGGTAAAATCAAATCGTGGCATGACGATGGCGGCGCATTGAATGATTGCGCCATGCTATACCGTAATAACGCCCAATCACGTGTACTAGAAGAAGCCTTGATTCAAGCGGGTCTGCCGTATCGCATATACGGCGGCATGCGATTCTTCGAACGCCAAGAAATCAAAGATGCGTTGGCGTACCTACGTTTGATGGCGAACCGTTTTGACGACGCTGCTTTTGAACGCGTGGTAAACACACCCACCCGTGGCCTCGGCGATCGTACCTTGGAGACCATTCGTTTGGCGGCGCGTGATCGCGGTGCCACGATGTGGGAGGCGAGCGTTCAGCTATTGGAAGAGCAAGTCTTGGCGGGGCGCGCGGCGAATTCATTGCGTCGCTTTGTCGAGTTGGTGAATGCGTTGGAAGACGACACCCGTGAAATGGCACTGTTCCAGCAAACGGACTACGTGATCCAAAATTCGGGATTACGCGCTATGTACGAAGCTGAGAAAGGCGAGAAAGCCCAAGCACGTATCGATAACTTGGAAGAGCTGGTGACGGCAACGCGACAATACGAAGTGCCTGAAGAAGTGCAAGAAGACATGTCGCCACTGTCGGCGTTCTTGTCTCATGCAGCACTGGAGGCGGGTGAAGGGCAGGCTGATGAGTTCGAAGATGCCGTCCAGTTAATGACGCTTCACAGTGCCAAAGGGTTGGAATTCCCAATGGTGTTTATGGTGGGTGTTGAAGAGGGCATGTTCCCAAGCCAGATGTCTTCTGAAGAGGCGGGTCGACTCGAAGAAGAGCGTCGTCTTTGCTATGTGGGTATGACGCGCGCCATGCAAAAACTCTACATTACCCACGCAGAAATGCGTCGTGTGTATGGCAAAGACATGTTCCACAAAGCGTCTCGATTCATTCGTGAATTGCCAGAAGAGTGCATGGAAGAAGTGCGCATGCGTGCCAAGGTGACACGCCCTGCGGCTGCGAGTGGTCGATTCTCACAAACCCAATCTCAGCAGAACTTCAACCAAACGGGCTTTAATTTAGGCCAGCGTGTGCAGCATCCTAAGTTTGGTGAAGGCACCATCATTAATTTTGAAGGCAGTGGTAACCAAAGCCGTGTGCAGGTGGCGTTTAACGGTGAGGGTATCAAGTGGTTGGTGACACAATATGCCAAGCTTGAAGTTATGTAAGGCTTGAGCCTTTTGAAAGCGGTAATTGACTGGCAAAGCTAAACCAAGCTTCATCAAGAGACATAAAGAAAAAGGGAGGCTGAATGCCTCCCTTTTTGATACTTGAGCGTTGCTGATTTTTTTTGAGTGCTTTCTTTAGCGGCGGAGCACGGAGCAATTAAGCCGCTTGACCCCAAAGGCTTGATAGCGAACCTAACAACGAATCACTGGCTCCTTGCTCACCAAGGTACTTCAAGATCACCGGCGCATATTGGGTCACCATGGTAGGGTCTAACCCTAACGCGTCGAACACTTTGTTCACCGACTCCATGTTATTTAGCATGCTGCCTAGATCGCCAGGAATGGCGCCAGTGAGAGAGTCCAAACCCGGAACCATCTTCGTGAGCTCGCTTGCTTGATCTGTACCAAGCTCTTGATACGCCATTGCCAGTAATGCGCCAGCGCCACCAGCTGCTTGATCGTCGTTGACGTTGAGATCGCTTGAAAGCAGAGACGTGAGTGGGTTATCTGCCGCTTCTTTGCTGACGCCAGTCATCAGATTGCTGGCTTCTTTTTTTGCATCACCCACCAAACTGTCCAAACTCAGTGCATGTGCCGGCATGGCCGCAGCGATCAATACGGCGGAAAGTGCCATCACATTTAATTTACGTAACATGGTGCTCCTCCTGAGGGGCATTAATTTCGGCTACTTGGCCGTGACCAATCCTTCGCGCCTTGGGTCGGCTCCGCCTTCCAAGGTGCCACTATCGATTACAATACCGTGTATACCTGAAGTTAAGTCACGAATATTCACTTTATATCCCATCTGTTCAAGTGCTGGTTTGAAACTTTCCGCGTCAGTCCCTGCTTCAAGATCATAAGTGCCAAATCGGTTGACGAGGTGGGGTAAATCGATGGCGGATTGGATATCTAGCCCCCAATCAAGGTGCGCGACCAATGTTTTGGCAACATAGCCGATAATGCGGCTTCCGCCTGGAGAGCCAACTGCCATATAAGGCTTACCGTCTCGCATCACGATGGTGGGAGCCATGGATGAGCGTGGGCGTTTACCCGGCTCTACGCGGTTCGCAATGGGTACGCCATCTTTGTGAGTTGCAAAGGAGAAATCGGTCAGCTCATTATTGAGTAGGAAGCCTCGCGTCATCAGACGCGAGCCGAAGCCGTTCTCAATCGTGGTGGTGATTGACACAATGTTGCCCGCTTTATCCACGATGGAGAAATGGCTGGTGGACGGTAATTCGATGGACTGGTCATCAGCCCGCGGTGGTGTGTGTTTGGCATGGCTAAATTGGGGCACGCCGGGGGCGATATCTGTCATGGCACCCTCTTCGGGAATGAGTGCCGCACGTGCTTTTAGGTATGCAGGAGCCAATAAGCCTTCTGTCGGTACGGGGACAAAGTCTGCATCGGCAATGTAACGCCCGCGATCGGCGAAGGCCAAACGTGAAGCATCACCGAGCAAACGCCAACTCTCTGGGTTGTCTTTACCCAGGGTTTTCATAGGAAAGTGACTGACGATGCCAAGGATTTGACCAACGGTTATGCCGCCAGAGGTGGGCGGACCCATGCCGCACACTCGATATTGGTGGTAAGGGGCGCAAACGGGCTCACGCTCAATGATGCGGTAGTTTGCGAGATCATCTTTACTCAATACACCAGGGTTGCCGGCGGCGCGTTGCACGGTGGCGACGATGTCATCCGCGATAGGACCTTGATAGAAATTGTCGATATCTTCGGCCACCATTTTTAAAGTGCTGGCGTACTCTAGGTTCACTAAGCGATCGCCAATGTTTAGTGGGTGACCGTTGTTGTCAAAGAAGTATTGATGCGTGGCGGGATAGCGACGCAACCTGTCGGCATCTCCTTCAATCAGTGCCGCTAAACGAGGGGATACTTCAAAACCGGATTGGGCCAATTCGATGGCAGGCGTCAGTACTGCTCGCCACGATAAGTTCCCATATTTGGCGTGGGTGTCGTGCATCAAACGCAGTGTGCCAGGTGTGCCTACGGAGCGGCCTCCCACAACGGCATCATAAAATTTAAGTGGCTCACCGTTTTCGTTGAGAAATAGTTTAGGTGTGGCGTCCATTGGCGCGGTTTCGCGACCATCGAAGGTAGTGAGCGCTTGTGCCTTGTTGTCCCAATATACTAAAAATGCGCCGCCACCAATTCCAGAGCTTTGTGGTTCAACTAAACCCAGAACGGTTTGCACGGTAACCATCGCATCGATGGCATTGCCGCCTGATTTTAGAATGGCTTCAGCGGCTTTACTGGCATGAGGGTTGGCTGATGCGACCATCCACTCAGTGCCTTTTACGCTTTTGCGCATTACGCTACCGGTGGCAAGTTCAGGGGCCACCGCATCGGTAATTTGACCTTCTGTGGTGGCGTTCGTGGTACCAGTCATCATCAAACTAAGCACGAATACAGGTGCCAATGTGGAGAAAAGTCGGGAAGAGGGTCGTTTCATTCGAATTCCTTTTAACGCCAAGATGGTCAGTCTCTGAGTATAGTTCGGCAATGGACGATAAGGGTGTCGGATTAACGAGGCAATGGGTGAAAATCGCCAGTAAAGGCAGCAGGATAGGAAGATCGCAAGCGCATAAAAAAACGGCACCTTGCGGTGCCGTTCCTTTCAATTACAGCGAGATTAGGACTGGGCCCGTTGTTTCTTCTGGTGCCTGATGGCGTCGAAGGTAAAAATGACGAGTGCCGTCCAGATGAAGATAAATGTCGTGGCTTTGTCGGCAGTGAAAGGCTCGGCATAAAGACCCACGGCCAAAAAAAACATAATGGTTGGGCCGATGTATTGGAAAAAGCCCAGCGTTGATAAGCGCAATTTGGTGGCAGCGCCGTTAAAGCACAACAACGGTAAGGTTGTGACGATACCTGCGGCAATCAGTAGCAGGTTCATGCTCCAACTGTTGTCGAGCATGTTTGAGGTCGCGCTGTCGGCAATAAAGAACAAATAAATGGCTGATGCTGGCAATAACACCGCGGTTTCAATGAACAATCCGGTGGCTGCATCCACATTAATTTTTTTACGCAACAGACCGTAACAACCAAAGCTGCTGGCTAATACCAGAGCTACCCATGGTAGTGAACCAAAGGTAATGACCTGAATGGCGACCCCTGAAAAGGCTAAGACGACGGCAATCCATTGTAAGCGGCGAAAGCGCTCACCCAAAAATACCATGCCGAGCACCACGTTGATTAACGGGTTGATGAAGTAGCCAAGGCTTGCATCTAACATGAGGTTGTTGCCCACGGCCCATATGAAAATGAGCCAGTTGGCGGCAATAACTAAGGCCGTGATGGTTAAAAGTGCTAAACGCTTGGTATCTTTGAGTAGCAGCTTGACGCGGGCAAAGCTGCCACTCATTTTCACTATGATGGCGAGAAAGAAAAACGACCACAGCACACGGTGCATCACGACTTCCAATGCCGGGACGTCAGTTAACGCTTTAAAGTAGATAGGGGCGATACCCCACATGGTGTAGGCGCCAAGGGCGAGCAGTACGCCTCTGCGTGTTTGTTGCGCATCATTCACTGCGAGATCTCAACATTCGATTTAGGACAAAGAGCAAAAACCGCCAAAAGGCGGTGCGGGCAGCGAAAAATAAGGGGTATTCATGGTTGGCATGGTGTGTAAGTGCCATATTTCCATCAAATCTAAACGGTTTGGCTGCAACAATCAGTATATGGAGGATGCATGACTATGCACACCTTTAAGGTGACATATTGTTGAGAAAATCGTGTGCGACGACAGCATGGCTTTCAACATGAGCGTTGGGCGTTTAGAATGAGCGCCAATTCATAGTTGAGAGGTATCATGACCGTAACTGACTCGGCCGCGCAAACGCCGGAACTTGCACAAGATGAATCTGTTTTGCAGTCGGTGTTTGGCTATCACAGCTACCGAGACGGTCAAAAAGAAATCATTGATGCCGCGATCGCGGGTCAAGATTGCCTTGTCATCATGCCAACAGGCGGCGGTAAGAGCCTGTGTTACCAAATTCCTGCTTTGGTGCGGGAAGGTGTGACGATCGTTATCTCTCCACTGATCTCACTGATGAAAGATCAGGTCGATCAATTGCTCGCCAACGGCGTGCAAGCTGCGTGTATTAACTCATCAATGCTCCCAGAAGCTCAGGCGGCAACGTGGCAATCGCTGCGTGAAGGAAACTTGTCATTGTTGTACGTGTCGCCGGAACGCGTACTGATGCGTGATTTCATTGAGCGTTTACAGACCACCAAGATTGGCCTAATCGCTGTCGATGAAGCGCACTGTATCTCTCAGTGGGGACACGACTTCCGTCCTGAGTACGCTCAACTTGGCAGCTTGAAACAGCATTTTCCTGATGTGCCTGTGATGGCCTTGACCGCCACGGCGGATGACACCACTCGTCAGGATATTTGTTCTCGCCTTGCTTTAGATGCACCCCATACCTTTCTGGGTAGTTTCGATCGCCCCAATATTCGCTATACCTTGATCGAAAAGCACAAACCGTTGGCGCAAGTGACTCAGTTTCTCGCCGGGCAAAGTGGGCAAAGTGGCATCATTTATTGCAGCAGCCGTAAGAAAGTCGAGCAAGTGGCAGAAAAGTTGTGCGACCAAAACCTGCGTGCAGCCGCTTATCATGCGGGCATGAGCAACGAACAGCGTGCCTGGGTGCAAGAAGCTTTTCAGCGAGACGACGTACAAATCGTGGTGGCGACCGTCGCGTTTGGAATGGGTATTAATAAGCCCAATGTGCGTTTCGTGGTGCATCACGATATTCCCCGCAATATTGAATCTTATTATCAGGAAACCGGACGCGCTGGGCGCGACGGCTTGCCTGCTGAAGCTGTGATGTTCTATGACCCGTCAGACATCGGCTGGTTGCATCGTTGCTTGGAAGAGAAACCGGAAGGACCGCAAAAACAGGTTGAAAGCCATAAACTTAACGCCATGGGCGCATTTGCTGAAGCGCTCACGTGTCGTCGCTTGGTGTTGCTGAACTACTTTGGCGAATACCGGGAGAAACCTTGCGGAAACTGTGATATTTGCTTAGATCCTCCCACCTTATTTGATGGCACTGAGCAGGCACAAAAAGCGCTGTCTTGCGTGTATCGCGTTAATCAAAGCTTTGGCGTGGGTTACACGGTTGAAGTGCTGCGTGGTATGCAAAATCAGCGCGTGAAAGAGCACGGTCACGATAAAATCAGTACCTATGGCTTGGGTAAAGACCACAGCCACGAGTATTGGGTGAGTATTTTTCGCCAGCTGATCCACCGTGGCTATTTAATGCAAAACATTGCACGAAGCTCAGTGTTACAACTGACCGAAGAAGCACGCCCTGTGTTGCGTGGTGAAACGGCACTGGAGTTGGCTGTGCCTCGTTTGGGCCTGTCGCCTCGAAGCAAAGCCGATAAACTGGGTAAGCGAAACTACGATAAGAAGCTGTTTGCCAAGCTGCGTAAGCTACGTAAGGCCATCGCGGATCAAGAAGATATTCCGCCATATGTGGTGTTTAACGACGCGACCTTGATTGAAATGGCCGAAATGATCCCGACATCGCAAGGTGAACTGCTAGCAGTGAATGGCGTGGGCCAGCGCAAACTTGAAAAATACGGCAATGCATTTTTAGATGTGATTGAAGATCACATCACCCTCAATCCGGATGATGTGAGTTATGGATAACCCCGATTTTGTGTTAACCCTCTTTGATGCCCATGAAGGGCGTTTGGTGATTGCTGCGAATGCGTTGGATTTCGACAATGCGGCGTCTTACTTAAACACATTCTGTGAGCTTATCGGTGCCACACCTGAAGACAAACAGACAGATGCGGATTTGCATACGTGGCTGGTGGACTTTGAAGGGGTGACGTTTTTGCTCAAAGCCGAGCATTACAGCGCCAGCATTTGGCTAGAACGTCTTGGTCAAGATGGGGATGACGAGCTCGCTTTTTTGCAAGGGTGGCTCAGTCAACAACTGCCTGTTTCCTGAGAAAACCGAAGTACTCAGTTCCCTTCACAAAGGCGGTTGGCAAGCGCATAATTTGCTGTATAATTCGCCACCTTCTTTATGGTGCTATGTGCAACATGAAGTCGATAAAATCACGTGTTGAGCCGAAGGCTTGGCATAAATAGTACGTTTGGGTTCCCTCGCCCCCAATGACAAAAAGGTTCACAATGAGCACTTTTACGCCCGCGCAACAGCGCAACGCCCTCTCTTACTTGGTGGTTTTCCACCTTGTTATCATTGCGTCAAGCAACTACTTGGTACAACTGCCGTTCACCATTTTTGGTTTTCACACCACGTGGGGCGCATTTACCTTCCCGTTTATTTTTCTGGCGACTGATCTGACTGTCCGTATTTTCGGAGCAGGCATGGCACGTAAGATTATTTTCAGTGTGATGGTGCCATCGCTACTGATTTCTTATGTGTTGTCTGTATTGTTCTATCAAGGGCAGTACCAAGGTCTCGCCGATCTGACCGTGTTTAACCTGTTTGTTGCACGTATTGCCGTGGCAAGCTTTATGGCTTACATGCTGGGGCAAATTCTCGACATTCACGTGTTTAACCGACTTCGTCAGACGAAAAAGTGGTGGGTTGCGCCAAGCTGCTCGACCATTTTTGGTAACGCCATTGATACGTTGGCCTTCTTTGCCATTGCGTTTTACAACAGCCCTGACGCCTTCATGGCAGAGAACTGGACGGAAATCGCCGTGGTGGATTACATCTTCAAACTGGTGATCAGCCTTGGTTTGTTTGTACCTATGTACGGTGTGTTGTTGAACTACCTAGTAGGTCGAATGACACGTGTTAACGAAGCCGCGGAAACCAAGCTGGTTTAGCGACTGTTAATACGACACAGATGAGGGTTAAAAAGGCCGATCGCAAGATCGGCTTTTTTGTACCTGAACCTTGTTGTCGGCTGATATTGAGTGACTCGTATATACTCGTGAAATAAGAAAGTAAGTACAGCGTCATTAAGGGATATTTCATGATTATTCGAGAAGGTACCTTGGCAGAAGCCATCGAAGTGCTTGGTAATATTGGGGAGTTTGCTCGTTCAGAAACATTAGGATCGCTCAAAAAGCGTCTTGGTGATAAGCCTTATCTGGTGTTAATCGCGGAACATGAAGGAGATTTATGTGGCGTGAAAATTGGCTATCAGCTAGATGATGATTGTTTCTACAGTTGGTTGGGCGGGGTGACACAACAAGGCCGACGTCGAGGCATTGCGCAAACGTTGCTTCATGCTCAAGAGCGTTGGGTTGCCCAGCATGGCTACACCAGCTTAAGAGTGAAGTCGCGGAACTGTTTTGCTGGCATGTTGTGTTTGTTACTGAACAACCACTACCAGATAGAGCATTTAGAGAAGAAAGACGCACTTGATCAATATCGCCTCCATTTTGTGAAGAAAATCACACCTAGTGAATGAAATGCTAAAAATACATAATAATGACTAGCAAATGCTAATGAGAATGATTACTATTTATTTCGTTCGATGACGAAGGCATTCTTCGCCAAAGAACACACGACATTGCTCACATTGCTTCCAGTATATGTATTTGCATGAAACTGCTGATAGTTATCTTGCAGTTTTCCTCATGCAGGCGACACCCTCCTAGGTGTCGCCGTTTTCTTTTCTAATGCTCATGAATGACTCCCTACTTCACCTAGTTTGCTGAATCAGGCGATATCCACCAGTTTCGCAACCAGTTTGTTAATGCCCGAAGCGGCTTCGCTGACTGAGGTGGCAAGCATATAAGCTGGTGTGGAAAGTAATCGTCGGCTTTGATCCAGAACGAAGTCGTCAACAGGGCACTGGATATGTTCACCGCCCATGGCATCAAAGGCTGCTGCTGTGTCTGGATCTGAACCAATCGTCCCTTTGGCTCCGGGGCCATAGACTTTCGGGATCAAGATTGGGGAAATACAGATGTAACCCGCTGGCTTCTCTGCATTCGCAAATGCTTTGCAGATATGTAAAACATCTTCCTGAACCGTCATGGCGGTGCCATTCACAGCAAAATCACTGAGATTTTTAGCCACTCCAAAGCCGCCAGGCAGCAACAAGGCGTCAAAGTCATTGGGATCTAACTCGGTAATTGGGGAAATCTCGCCACGACAAATGCGTGCAGCTTCTTGGAGTGTATTACGTGATTCGCTAGTTGGCGCACCAGCATGATGGTTGATCACATGGTGTTGCTCTTCGTCAGGCGCAAAACAATGCCAACTGGCACCTGCTTGTTCTATGGCTAGTAGGGATAACACGACTTCTTGGATTTCAGAACCGTCGTACACGCCACAGCCGGCTAAGATGACTGCCACTTTTTTCACTAATGCGTCCTCTTCGTCAAGAATAGCGTCGCCACGGCTTGGCGAGCTTCTGCTGAATTAATCATCAAACAAAGCCTAGTCTATGAGCAAAATGATGATCATTTGAATCCCTGTTGCTCACAGAATTTAGGGTTAGCTTGTGAAATAAATTTAGACGAAGGGATCTGTGTACAATTTCTTTTTCCACAGTCGATGATCGAGAAGTGATCCTGATCATGATCAATGACTTAACCTTAAGTGCATAAAAACAAAAGATATAATTTTTCATTTTGCACGTTATTTACGCATGATCTGAATGGGCAAAAATAAATACCAACAAACTTATCCACAGTGAAATCGGGTGCCTGCTGGGATGACATCATTTATACACAGGGTGGTTTCCATTACTGCGGATTGTGTGATGGTTGAGCGCTATCACCTGCTAATCATTGCCAATCAATAAGCAGAGACAGTCGACGTTCTGTGGTGGTTTGGGTATATAGATCGAAATCGCGGGTTAACAGAATTGGCGAGTCGTGGCATCCTAGCTCATCAATCATTTTCTGGTTAGCTTATAACGTTATGGCGACGACTTCTGACAGTCCGTTGATTCTGGTCGACGGCTCCTCTTATCTTTACCGTGCGTACCACGCATCCCCCAATCTGACGAGCCCTAAAGGTGAGCCGACAGGGGCGATTTATGGCGTCGTTAACATGCTACGCAGTTTGGTAAAACAATACCCAACGTCGAATGTCACGGTGATCTTCGATGCGAAAGGCAAAACCTTTCGTGATGACATGTATGCGGAATACAAAGCTCATCGTCCTCCAATGCCTGATGATCTGCGTGGGCAAATAGCGCCACTGCATGCGATCATCGAAGCCATGGGTTTCCCTATGATGGTGATCGAAGGCGTTGAAGCCGATGACGTGATCGGCACCTTGGCAACCCAAGGTTCAAAAGCCGGTATGCCGATCTTGATCAGCACGGGTGATAAAGACATGGCGCAGTTGGTGGATGAGCATGTCACTCTGATCAACACCATGACGAATGTCATCATGACGCCTCAAGGTGTGCATGATAAATATGGATTTGGCCCTGAATACATCATCGATTATCTGGCACTGATGGGCGATAAAGTCGATAACATTCCCGGTGTTCCAGGCGTAGGTGATAAAACCGCGACGGCGTTGATTGCCGGTATCGGTGGATTGGAAGAGCTGTACGCTAACCTTGATAAAATTGCAGCGCTCGGCTTTCGTGGTTCGAAGACCATGGCGAAGAAGCTGGAAGACAACAAAGAGGAAGCGCTCCTCTCATATCAACTTGCCACCATCAAGCTGGATTGCGAACTGCCTTTCACACCGGAAGCACTGATCAACCGTGAACCGGATAACGCCAAATTAGTCGAATTGTTCACTGAGCTGAACTTCAAACGTTGGCTTGCCGAAGCACAAAGCGGCAATGCTGGTATGGACGCGGTTGCCGAACGCGCTGTAACACCAGGTGTTTCAGCGAGTTCAGAAAAGAAAGAGGCAGCAAGCTTCTCTGCGGCCAGTATTGATCGCAGTCAGTACGAGACCATTCTGACAGAAGAAGCGTTCCGAGTTTGGATGGACAAGCTTCGCAACGCAAACGTTGTGGCTTTTGATACCGAAACCGACAGCTTAAATTACATGGAAGCCAACTTAATCGGTCTCTCTTTCGCTGTCGCAGAAGGTGAAGCGGCTTATCTGCCCGTTGCACATGATTACTTAGATGCCCCTCAGCAACTAGATAGAGACTGGGTGCTGGCTGAAATGAAAGCATGGCTTGAAGATGCTGGCGCACTGAAAGTTGGCCAGAATCTGAAATATGATGCTAGCGTGCTAGCGCGCTATGACATCGCCATGAAAGGCATTGCTTACGACACCATGCTTGAGTCTTACGTGTTCAATAGCGTGGCAGGCCGTCATGATATGGACAGCCTCGCGCAGCGTTACCTGCAACATACCTGCATTAGCTTTGAAGAGATTGCAGGCAAAGGCAAAAAACAGCTGACCTTCAACCAAATCGACATGGAGCAAGCGGCACCGTATGCGGCAGAAGATGCCGATGTGACGTTGCGACTGCACAATGTGTTGATGGCTCACCTGCAACAAGATGACAAACTGAAAACCATTTTCGAACAATACGAAATGCCATTGGTGCCAGTCCTGTCTCGCATTGAACGTCATGGCGTGTTGATTGATAGCGACATGCTGGGCAAGCAGTCTCAAGAAATTGCGTTGCGTCTGGACGTACTTGAGAAAGAAACCTTTGAACTGGCGGGTGAAGAATTCAACTTGAGTTCTCCAAAACAGCTTCAAGTCATTCTGTTTGAAAAAATGGGCTTGCCTGTTATCAAGAAAACACCGTCTGGCACTCCATCAACCAATGAAGAAGTACTGCAAGAACTGGCGTTGGACTACCCATTGCCAAAACGCATTTTGGAATACCGTGGGTTGGCGAAACTGAAATCCACGTATACCGATAAATTGCCTAAAATGGTGAATCCGGCCACTAAACGTGTGCATACCTCTTATCACCAAGCAGTAACAGCAACGGGCCGTTTATCGTCAACCGATCCGAACTTGCAGAACATTCCTATTCGAAATGATGAAGGTCGTCGTATTCGCCAAGCGTTTATTGCCCCTGCAGGTAAAACCATCCTGGCTGTCGATTACTCTCAAATTGAGCTTCGTATCATGGCGCACTTGTCTGGTGATGAAGCGCTGCTTGATGCTTTCCGTCATGGCAAAGATATTCACAGCGCCACTGCGGCGGAAGTGATGGGCGTAGAGATAAGCGAAGTTACTTCAGAAATGCGCCGCCGCGCGAAAGCGATTAACTTTGGTTTGATTTATGGCATGAGTGCGTTTGGGCTTGCCAAGCAGCTAGGTATCCCACGTGGTGAAGCGCAACAGTATATGGATCGTTATTTTGAGCGTTATCCTGGTGTTCTCCAATATATGGAAGCCACGCGTTTACAAGCCGCAGAGCAAGGTTATGTTGAAACCATCTTTGGCCGTCGTCTGCATTTGCCTGAAATTAACTCTAGCAATGGTATGCGTCGTAAGGGCGCTGAACGCGCAGCGATCAATGCGCCAATGCAAGGCACCGCGGCTGACATTATCAAACGCGCAATGATTTTGGTTGATAGCTGGATTGGACAACAACCGGAAGGGCGTGTCGCTTTGATCATGCAAGTACACGATGAATTGGTGTTGGAAGTAGATACCGAACACCTGTCTGATGTAGAGCAACAGGTTTGTAAGTTAATGGAATCAGCAGCTTTGCTTGATGTTCCTTTGGTTGCAGACTCTGGTAGCGGCGAAAACTGGGATCAAGCCCACTAATTCAATGCGTTTGTGTTCGGCCAGATCACATAACAACTTAAATTCTATAGCGAAAAAAGCCTGCAAAAGCAGGCTTTTTTATTGATGTAATGAAACAAAATGAACACAACTAGCCCTATTTTTTATAATTTGATGAAAAAAAACTACGTAAAGGGTTTTCTTAAACGACCAATTGATATACAGTTAACGGCGTAGGGTACAGAGGTAAGATGTTCTATCTTTCAGACCTTTTGTTTCACGTTATTGGATTTGGCTGATTCAGCAGCCCCGGTTGATGTATGTCGACCGGGGCATTTTTTATTGTGTAAGACCTCATTTCTTTAATCTAATCATCTCTCAGTAAAATTCATATTTAACAGTTGTTTACTGTAATTTTCATTACGGTTCATGGGATTTTTTTCTTTATATTAGAGTAATTACTTTAATTTGAGTGTTGTGAAGCTATAATGATATCCGCTTCTTGTTCTTGATGTGATTGGGGTGATCGGCATTTTCCTTTCCCTGATGACCCTCACGTTATGTATGACCGATCTGATCACTCAGGTCGGTCTTTTTTTATTCATTCAAACTGTAATTTACTTCCAAAACGGATATCAGCGAAAAGTCCTTTGGTCTCATTGATATTTATCGATTAAAAATAAGTTTCAAGATCAGGACAATGGCGTAAAGAAATCATACGTTTATTCGCAAACTAAGAGATGGTGTATGGTTTTAAGGGCGAAGTGGGCAGGTTTGTTTGCAGGGGCAACTTGCGGATAGTCAGATGTTGGATGACACTCAAAATATAACAAATAAGAAAAAACCTCCTATTTCTCTCCCGTTACCCCACCTCATGGTGGGGTTTTATTTTTTCATAGACAAACAAGTTGGTTACTCAGGCGCTGACTCACCTGTGCTTTTTTCTGCTGAAATATCTTCAGAGATAACAGCATCTTCGGCTTCGATCGCGTCGTCGACGCCAGTGTCAAATACTGGGAAATACCAGCTATCGAGCTTTTTACGTAGTTTGTCGACACCAATCCCTTTTAGTGATGAGTAAAGCTCGACTTCTACGTCGCCACCAAAATCGACAGCCGCTGCTCTGACTTTAGTGAGTTCTGCTTTGCGCGCACCGCTTTTCAGCTTGTCACACTTGGTGAGTAGTGCGAGCACTGGCAGGTTTGAATCAATGGCCCAGAAGATCATTTGCTGGTCGAGGTCTTTCAGTGGGTGACGAATATCCATCAACACAACCAACCCTTTCAGTTGTTCACGTTTTTGTAGATATTCACCTAGAGATTGCTGCCATTTTTTCTTCATTTCTAACGGCACTTGCGCGAAACCATAGCCCGGCAAGTCGACGATGTGACATCCCTCATCTACTTTAAACAAGTTGATCAATTGTGTGCGACCCGGCGTTTTACTCACCTTAACCAAGCTTTTATGATCACAAAGTCGATTAATTGAGCTAGATTTACCAGCATTAGAGCGACCGGCAAACGCGACCTCTATACCAGTATCTGGCGGCAAGTGCCTGATATCTGGGGCACTGGTGATAAAGTGTGTGTTGCGATAGTTGAGTGAAGGATTCACTGTTAACTCCGTCTCGACTTTATGTAGTCGATTGATTACTTTTATGTGAAATTGTGTAAAATGACCGTGCTCGGTTTTTGCTCGATGATTGTATCATGATGGCGTGGGCATCGTGGTATGGAAGCTTGATAATTATAAATGGAATGTCATGAAGAAATTAGCGCTACTACTCACTTTAATTGCGAGTTTTACCGCCTATGCACAGGGTGATGCAGAAGCAGGTAAAGCAAAATCAACCACTTGTGCAGCTTGTCACGGTGCCGACGGTAACAGCTTAATTCCGGCAAACCCCGTTCTAGCAGGTCAGCACGAAAAATACCTGTTTAAGCAGCTTAAAGAATTTAAGCTCGGTATGACGTCCGGTGGTGAGCAAGGTCGTTACAATCCAGTGATGGCTGGAATGGTGGCGGCACTGTCTGAGCAAGACATGGCAGACTTGGCAGCTTACTACGCCACCCAAACTGCAAAGCCGGGCGTAACGCCTGAGTCGACCGTTGAACTGGGCGAGCAACTCTACCTTGCTGGTGACAGCGAGCGTGGCATTGCCGCATGTATTGCTTGTCACGGACCACGTGGTAACGGCACATCCTTATCTGGGTTCCCTAAAATCTCCGGTCAGCATGCTGATTATGTGAAAGCGCAGCTGATGGCTTTCCGCGATGGGACTCGAAACAACGACTTGAACGGCATGATGGGTATTGTATCCACCAAGCTGTCAGACAAAGAGATTGACGCTATTTCAAAATACGTGGGCGGACTGCATTAATTAACCAATGTGTTAGCGCGTGAAATAGTTAAAAAGGTAGCGGAAGCTGCCTTTTTTGCGTTAAGCAGTAATGTTTTTCTCAATGCTTTGTAAGCGATTGTCCATCCGCTGGTGAGTTTCTTGCCTAAATACTTGCCCGTTATTATTTTTTTCACCTATCTTTCAATTAGATATTCTTAATGGTGATTTCACTTGTATTGGAATTGTGAGTTCGCGCCTATTTTGTGTTTAGGATTGGCGTAAAATTATTTTTGTCGATGAGGAAGACGACACGGATAACGGACAGTCAGGAAGACGCGGGCAGGGCGGCCTCAGGATTCAAATGGAATTAGGCTTAGGAAAAGCCATAGTCACTCGGATGTGTTGCGTCAGGAAGACCATTAGCGTGAGGGAACGCGTGACAAAAGGACATCTACTAGGACGGTAGCAGGGACACGCGCTAGGACGGCGAAGGCAACAGGATGTTGTGAGTTTTACTCAAATAAAAAATGGCAGGACGCCTCATTACAAATGGAAAATTGTTCACCGGGATGTGGCATTACTGTTAGGGATTAAAGCGGTACAATCCGTTCATTAGAACGCTCTAGAGCGACAGGCTTTGCCTGTCGCTTTTTTCTTATCCATCTTTCTGTTACATTTCCGCCATTCACTTTGGTGTAGAAATCTCCAATGACCCTTGATTGCCCGCTTTGTCAGTCGACTCATATCGTCGATTTTGAGCAGGATAAACGTCGCCGATATTTCCGTTGTGACCCTTGTTCACTGGTTTTCGCCGATCCTGCTAGCCGACTTTCACCGGAAGAAGAGAAAGCGCACTACGACCTGCATGAGAATACGGCTGAGGATGAAGGCTATCGCCAGTTTCTGAGTCGTGTAGCCACGCCACTGAGCGAAAAGCTTGGTATGGCTTCCAAGCAAGGCTTAGACTTTGGTTGTGGACCAGGGCCCGTGTTAGCCAGCATGCTGGTTGATAAAGGGTACACTATGTCGATTTACGATCCGTATTTCTCGCCCGACGCGTCAGTGTTGGAGGCGCAATATGATTTCGTTACCTGTACCGAAGCGATTGAACACTTTTATTTGCCTCACAAGGAATGGGGACTGTTACTGAGTCTGGTTAAGCCTGGAGGCTGGTTGGCAATCATGACCAAGCTCGTTATTGATGCAGATGCGTTTAAGCATTGGCATTACAAGAATGACCCAACCCACGTGAGTTTTTTTAGTCGCGAAACGTTCTGCTTTTTGGCAGATCGTGATGGTCTTGACGTGGACTTTGTTGGTAACGACGTAATTTTACTGAGGAAGAAAAACCCATGACCCGCAAGAAGAAAGCTCGCAAAGTCGGCTCTGAAGGTCCAGCGCAATACAAAGATCGCTCATTAAGCAGAGACGACATTGCAGCATTGGCGGCAAAGCGTAAAAACAGACGCAAAGGCTTGAAAGCAGGCTCGCGTCACTCTGACGGAACCGTAGAGCAACAACGCACGGCACATGCGCAACGTGACCCACGTTTGGGCAGCAAAACCGCCGTGCCTTTGATTGTTGAGCAAAAACCACATCCTAAATCAGCTGCGGGCAAAAAAGTGCGTCGCATCAGTGCTGAGAAAGAATTGGAGATGTTGGAAAATGACGCACAACTAAATGTGTTGTTAGACCGTATTGAAAACGGTGAGAAGCTCGGCGCAGGCTTGCAAAGCTATGTGGATGAGAAACTCGATCGTCTTGAAGTGCTAATGAAGCAACTGGGCTTGTTTGATCAAGATGAACCAGAAGCCGATGAAGCACCGAAGAAAGCAAAGCGCCGTGGCGATGATGATTTGCTGGCGGAGTTTGAAAACGTCAAATTTGATCAGGAGTAAATGTTGGAGACTCTTCCTTTAGGTGTTCTGGCACTCGGCGGTGCCATTATTTTAGGGTTAGCGGTTTATGCAGGTTGGTTGCTGGCAAAATTACGCCATCAAACCAAAGTGCAAGCTGCGCAGATGGATGCTGCGATCAAACAGCGCAACCTTAAAATCATTGAGAGTGTGGATGTGATTGCGATGGCCACCCTGCAAGAGCAGTGTGATTTGTCGGAAGCCGCTATTCGCCTTTATATGATCATGGACCACCTACAAGGTGATAAGCGCGTTGATTATCCAGCGCGTTTCCCTGCATTGTATGAGTTATATGACGTGATAAAAGACATGCCTCGTGGTGATGCACGTCAAGCGATGGAAAAGAAAACGCGCATGCAAGACAACATGATACGCATGAAAGCGGAATCGCGGCTTCAGAAAGCCATTCATACAGAACTTGAAGAGATCCTCGCATTTACAGGGGCAAAGATGACGCCTATTCGTACCTTAGCGAGCTGATTGCTACGATCAAACCTACAGTTTTCCCTTCGACAATACGGGAAAGATTCATCCGCGACCGGAGAGTGTGTCAAAATACCGCTTTCCGGTTGTTCATTTTTGGCGGGAACGCACATGTCTACACAGCAAATCATTTGGGATCAGGCGCTTATTGAGAAGTATAACTACTCAGGGCCGCGTTACACCTCTTATCCAACGGCATTAGAGTTTCACGAAGTGTTTACTGATGCGGAATTTGATATGGCGTGTGCGCAGTATCCTGAGCGTAACTTGTCTTTGTACGTTCATATCCCTTTCTGCCATACCCTTTGTTACTACTGTGGTTGTAACAAGGTGATCACCCGTCACGCGCACAAAGCCGATGAATACCTAGATTCGCTTGAACTTGAGATACGCCAGCGCGCTTATATGCTGGGTGATCGTAACGTCACTCAGTTGCATTGGGGCGGCGGCACGCCGACCTTCTTAACGAAAGCGCAAATCACTCGACTGATGGGCCTGCTTCGTCAAGAATTCCGTTTAAGCCAAGATGCTGAGATCAGCATCGAGGTAGATCCCCGCGAAATCGAACTCGATATGCTTGATCATCTTCGCGCTGAAGGGTTTAACCGTCTCAGCATTGGTGTTCAAGACTTCAACAAAGACGTTCAGAAAGCGGTTAACCGCGAACAGGATGAAGATTTTATCAAGGCGTTAGTGGTGCGTGCGAAGACGCTAGGCTTCCGTTCTACGAACCTTGATTTGATTTACGGCCTCCCGCACCAAAATGGTGCGTCGTTTGCAAAAACGCTAGCACAAGTGCTTGAGATGAAGCCGGGTCGACTGTCTGTGTTTAACTATGCACACTTGCCGAGCCTGTTTGCCGCACAGCGCAAAATTAAAGATGCCGATTTGCCTTCACCACAAGAGCGCCTTGGTATGCTCGAGCAAACCATTGGCACATTGACGGGAGCAGGTTACCAGTTCATTGGTATGGACCACTTTGCGTTGCCGGATGATGAATTGGCAATGGCGCAACGTGAAGGTATTTTGCACCGCAACTTTCAAGGCTACACCACGCAGGGCGATTGTGACTTGTTGGGCTTGGGTGTGTCGGCGATTTCCATGATTGGCGATTGTTATGCTCAGAACCAAAAAGAACTTAAAAAATACTACGCCCAAGTGGATGAAAAACGTCATGCGCTGTGGAAAGGGGTGATGCTCGATAGCAATGACCTTTTGCGCAGAGAAGTGATCAAATCACTGATATGTAATTTCTCGTTAGATAAAAAAGCAATTGAGCGTGAGTTCAGCATTGCTTTTGATGAGTACTTTGCTGAAGATTTAGCGCTGCTGAAGTGCTTCATTGATGACGAGTTGGTGATTGTGACTGATAGCCACATTGAAGTGACGCTGAAAGGCCGCTTGCTGATCCGCAATATTTGTATGTGCTTTGACACTTACTTGCGTGATCGAGCTAGACAGCAACAGTTTTCTCGCGTGATTTAATCACGGCAGAATTGTTGAGCGCAAAACCGAAAAAAGCCGCAATAGCGGCTTTTTTGGTATCTGGCGTTAGCGCTTACGCGCCGCTGCTGAGGCTAAATATCGCCAATACAACAGCAAGAGCTGCTGCTGCCAGTTGACCTGGACCTGCGGCTGCCATTTCATTGAGGGTGAACAGTGCATCGAACATTATACGTCTCTTACTGCGTGTGATGACTAAGGCATTGTCGCCGCCGTAGTGCGAAAATTCGGCGGCATTGTACGTGAATTGTGAACAAAAAAACACCAGCTTTTTGCTGGTGTTTTTACCTATCACGTTTTGCGGTTTGTCACGATTAGCCGCGAGCTGCCGCCTGGGCTCTGAGTTCGGCTTTCTCACTGTCAGACAAGTAAGCGATCTCAAGGCCATTTTGCTGTAACACAGTGATTTGCTCAGGCGTCAGGCCAGCTTGTGGTGCAGCAACTTCGTATTCGTAAGGCAGCTCAATGCCTGATACTGCAGGGTCATCAGTATTGAGTGAGGCCAAGATGCCGTGGTCGAGGAAGGCTTTTACTGGGTGGCTAGCAAAGCTTTCTACTGTGCTGGTTTGCACGTTTGATGTCAGCGCAGATTCAATACCAATGCGATGTTTTGCAAGGTAGTCCATCAAGCTTGGGTCTTGGATGGCTTTTACGCCGTGACCAATACGGGTCGCACCCAGCTCGTTGATGGCTTGCCACATGCTTTCCGCACCTGCAGCTTCACCTGCATGCACGGTCACATTTAGGTTGGCTTGACGCACTTTGGTGAAGTGGTCATTGAACTGATGGCCTGGTTGACCGAGTTCGTCGCCTGCTAGATCAATCGCGACGAGGTGTTGTTTCAGTGCGAGCAAAGCATCGAGTTCTTGCATGCATGCTTCCACACCAAAGGTGCGGCTCATGATGCCAATAAGGTTGGTTTTCACACCAAAGTCACGGCTGCCAGCTTGTACACCATCGATGACAGCTTCAACCACGCCTTGGATTGGCAGGCCATGCTTCATTGCCATGTAATACGGTGAGAAACGCAGCTCAGCGTAATCAATGCGTGCGTTTAATGCATCTTCCACGTTTTCGTAAGCCACGCGACGAACGGCGTCGAGATCGCCAAGTACTGCGACGCCCCAGTCGAGTTTAGACAAAAAGCCAACCAGATCAGGCTCATTTGACATGACTTGAACATGTGGGCGCAGTGCATCGATAGAATCGGCAGGCAGTGTCATGCCGAACTTCTGACCCAGCTCCAATATTGTGTTAATGCGAATGTTGCCATCAAGGTGACGGTGAAGGTCCGTCAAAGGAAGGTGGGTTGCGATCATCTGAATATCCTTAAATCAACTTTTGGCAATTATACGAGCTACAGAGCATCTCGTCAGTACGGTAGATAAACATAAACCGCCCATAAGGCGGTTTTGTTATTGTTGTTTACCAAAATTGTTGAAATTCGTAGTACCTAAGGCATTTGCAACTCTTTGAGCTTACGCGTTAAGGTATTTCGACCCCAGCCAAGTAGTTTGGCGGCTTCTTGTTTATGACCACGAGTATGATTCAGTGCTTCACGCAGCAAGATGCGCTCGAACTCCGGCAGAGCTTCTCGTAAGAGGTTGTCGTCACCTTGAACGAGTGAAGAGCGAGCCCATTGAGACAGCGCTTGCTGCCAACTATCGACGTCGCCACTGACGGATTTAACCTCCACCTGCATTAATTCTGGTGGTAAGTCCTCGGGCAAAATCTCTTTGCCACTGCCCATGACGGTTAACCAGCGACAAATGTTTTCCAGTTGTCTGACGTTGCCAGGCCAAGGCAGGCCTGAAATCAGATCTAGGGTGGTCGGATGAAGAGATTTCACCTCGATATCTAGCTCGTCAGAAGCGCGCTTGAGGAAATGTTTGGCTAATTGCCCAATGTCCTGACGGCGCTCACGCAGTGCTGGAAGGTGGACACGAATAACGTTGAGTCGGTGAAATAAATCTTCACGGAAACTGCCTTCTGCCACAAGTCGCTCTAAATGCTGGTGCGTAGCCGCGATGATACGCACATCGACCTTGATCGCTTGATGCCCACCAACGCGATAAAACTGCCCATCAGCCAATACACGTAATAGACGAGTTTGAATGTCTAAAGGCATGTCGCCAATTTCATCCAGAAATAACGTGCCACCATTTGCCTGTTCAAAGCGACCTTGACGCACACTGTTCGCGCCGGTAAAAGCCCCTTTCTCATGCCCAAACAGTTCGGATTCTATTAAGTCCTTCGGAATGGCGGCCATATTGAGTGCGATAAACGAATTGCTTGATCGCGGGCTATGGCGGTGCAGCGCGTGGGCGACCAATTCTTTACCTGTGCCTGATTCACCGTTGATGAGGACAGAGATAGACGAACGAGACAAACGGCCGATAGCACGAAACACTTCTTGCATTGAAGGTGCTTCACCGATGATTTCCGGCGCGGCTTCTACTGATTCTTTAGGGGAGCGTTTACGTTTTTGTTCTTGGCTGTGGGATACCGCACGCTCAACCAGTGCAACGGCTTCGTCAATGTCGAACGGTTTTGGCAGGTACTCAAATGCGCCTTTTTGGTAAGCGCTGACCGCCGCATCTAAATCGGAATGCGCTGTCATGATGATGACTGGCAGCGTTGGGTATTCATCTTGCAGGCGATTCAAAAGCGTAAAGCCGTCTGTACCCGGCATGCGAATGTCAGAGACCAATACGTCAGGCACTTCTCGATTTAAGCCATCTAAGACGCTGTCGGCATCGGCAAATGTTTCACACGCCATACCGGCGGTATTTAATGTGCGTTCTAACACCCAGCGGATTGAGCTGTCGTCGTCAACGACCCAGATTAGTCCTTTGCTCATGTTCTCCCCTTAGCGTCGAATTGGTAACAAAATGGTAAAGGTGGTGTGCCCCGGCCAGCTGTTGACGTAGATTTTGCCTTTGTGCTGATCGATAAGATTCCGCGTGATGGACAAACCTAACCCTGTGCCGCCCGGTCGACCAGACACCATGGGATAAAACAGGGTGTCTTGAAGTTCAGGGTCAATACCAGGCCCGTTGTCTGATATATCAATGCGAGCAGCGAGACGGTGGCGTTTACCGCCAATGACCACTTGATGCTCAGTGCGCGTACGCACCGTGATTTCTGGGTTGGGGGTTTGCGCCAGTATCTGCGCGGCATTACTGACCACATTCAGCACCGCTTGCTCCATTTGCTCAGGATCCATCTCGATGTCTGGCAAACTTGGGTCATAATCTCGCTGAATATCGACACCGTTATTGTCGAGTTCCACTAACTGGCGCACTTTTTCCAACACCACATGAATGTTTTCTTGCTGGCGATGCCCTGGCCTTTGAGGGCCAAGCAAACGATCCACCAAATTTCTTAAACGGTCAGCTTGCTCAATGATGATGCGGGTGTATTCACCAAGGCTCGGATCTGGCAGCATTTTTTCCAGCAGTTGCGCCGCGCCGCGAAGCCCCCCTAAGGGGTTTTTGATTTCGTGGGCAAGGCCACGAACTAACTCTTTGGCGGCTTGTTGCTGTGCTTGTTGTTGAAGCTCTTTGCTGATCTGTTGCTGGTGACCGATCGCTTTGATTTCAAGCAACATGGATGGGCTGCGTTGCCACATCAGTGGGCTGGCACTCAGCTCCACTTTTCGCTGATGGCCATCCACCACTAAAGTGACATCGCTGTCTGTGAGCCCTTGTCCGTTCGCCAATGTCTCTTTCACTTGCTCTAGATCGATAGAGCAGTGCTGAATAACATCCGAGAGAGGGTGTTCACGTAATCGGCGTGCACTTAGGCACAAAAGCTGCTCAGCGGCAGGGTTGGCATACGTGACGACGAGGTCGTTATCGAGCACCAAAATTGCCGTGATCAGATTGTCCATTACAGTTTCGGTCAGAGTGGCCACATCACCTTCCTATTTGGCTGCACCGTTATGGTGCAATCAAGTTTACTTGATTGTGCATGGTTGTGCAGCGATGAAAACGTGCTTTGCACTCAATTGCTTGCACATGGTGACCGTGAACACGCTATCTAGGGGTTGGCTTCCCTTTTGATGGGGCTTTTTGTTGAATAGCCCGATGCAGGAACACAGTTACTGAGGATGAGTCTGCAATAACCTTGCCATCTTGTAACAGTTGCACCTTGATGGTGTGGCTACCACGGTCAATGTTCACCAGTTCTATCTGCAAGTTGCGCTGTGGCTTTTGTGGCTTTCCGTCGATGACTGCGCGAACGCGCTGGTCTTTACCGAGTGGTAAGTCTGTAGACAACTCGATATTGATGTTGCCTTGGTTGTTTCGAAGGGTGGCTTCGTTGATTGGAGACAAGAGTTTGATGTGAGATGCAATGGCTGGTGCGTCGGGGGTAGGAGGGGTTGGTGGTGTGGGCGGTGTTTCTGGGGAGTGAGTATTGGCAGTATTAGGTTGAATGAGGACTTCAACGTTAACGCTGAATTCGGGTTTGGAATCACTCAGGTGTAGCGTGCCGTTCTCATCGACCCAACGATAATACTCGTCGCTATGAGCCGTGTTTGAAAGTGCACCTAAGAGGAGCATTAGCCATATTCGACGCATGATGTTGACCCTAAGCGTAAAAAGGACAGTTTGCGCCTAAGTCATGGATAAACAATAGAAAAAAGGCTCGCTTGTGAGCGAGCCCTTTGATTTGGTATGAAACCGAACGTATTACACTGAGTAGTACAGTTCAAATTCCAGTGGGTGTGTGGTCATGTTGACTTTTTCAACGTCCTGAGATTTCAGACCGATGTAAGAATCGATGAAATCGTCAGAGAATACGCCACCTGAAGTCAAGAACTCACGATCTTCGTCAAGTGCTTTCAATGCAATTTCCAGAGACTCAGCAACTTTTGGAATCTCTGCTGCTTCTTCTGCAGGAAGGTCATATAAATCTTTGTCCATTGCATCGCCAGGGTGGATCTTGTTCTTAATACCGTCAAGACCAGCCATCAGAAGTGCAGCAAATGCCAAGTATGGGTTAGCTGCAGGATCTGGGAAGCGTGCTTCGATACGACGTGCTTTCGGGCTTGGTACCACAGGGATACGGATAGAAGCAGAGCGGTTACGTGCAGAGTATGCAAGCATAACTGGCGCTTCGAAGCCTGGTACAAGACGCTTGTATGAGTTAGTTGCTGGGTTAGCAAATGCGTTGATTGCACGTGCGTGCTTGATGATACCACCAATGTAGAACAGCGCCATTTCAGACAGGCCGCCGTATTTATCACCAGCAAACAAGTTTTGGCCATCTTTATTCAAAGACATGTGAACGTGCATACCAGAACCGTTATCACCCACTAGTGGCTTAGGCATGAAGGTCGCTGTTTTGCCAAATGCGTGTGCCACGTTGTGAACCACGTACTTGTAGATTTGGATCTCGTCCGCTTTAGAAGTCAGGGTGTTGAAACGCGTTGCGATTTCGTTCTGACCTGCAGTAGCAACCTCGTGGTGGTGTGCTTCAACAACCAGACCCATCTCTTCCATCACCAAACACATGGCAGAACGGATATCTTGTGATGAATCAACAGGAGCAACTGGGAAGTAACCGCCTTTCACGCCTGGACGGTGACCTTTGTTACCGCCTTCGAAATCAGAACCTGAGTTCCAAGCCGCTTCTACGTCATCAATCTTGAAGAAAGAACCTGACATGTTAGTGGCAAATTTCACGTCGTCAAACAAGAAGAACTCTGGCTCAGGGCCAACAAGAACGGTGTCTGCGATACCAGAAGAGCGCATGTAGTCTTCTGCACGCTTCGAGATTGAGCGTGGGTCACGATCGTAGCCTTGCATGGTCGCCGGCTCTAGGATGTCGCAACGAATATTCAGTGTGCTGGCTTCCGTAAATGGGTCCAACACTGCAGTAGATGCGTCAGGCATCATTACCATGTCTGATTCGTTGATGCCTTTCCAGCCTGCAACAGATGAACCATCAAACATTTTGCCGTCTTCAAAGAAGTCTGCATCAACTTGGTGAGCTGGGATTGAGATGTGTTGCTCTTTACCTTTGGTATCGGTGAAGCGCAGATCAACAAATTTCACTTCGTGCTCTTGGATTAAGGCGAGTACGTTTTCTACTGACATGTGAATAAACCTCCGGTGTCATTGTTCTCTAAATTGGCGAAGCCGCGTTGATGCGCTCTACCAAAAAGTTGGTCTGAGCACACTTAAGCGAAAAGCGTGCCAAGTTTAAATTTCCCGTTAATGCCTGTATTTAGGCGAATTTGCGTTGAAAGTGAGCAATGCCGCGATCAACTTTGGTGCGCGTCCGCACCATGATGGTGCATGGAAGGGATTGCATAACCAATTGAATCATTCAGCAGTGCTAGGAAGGCCTTGTCAATCACTGATACAGCGGAATGAATACGTAATGTCGGAGCTGTGAACTCGATCGAAATATCGAGGCTTTGGCGGCTGTGGCGCAAAAATCACCCGTTATCTGGGGAAAATAAGGGATTGAGCTGCTTTTTTATTCACCTAAATGTGTGTCATGAATAAGCCCATATGAATATAAATTGATCCTAAGTCACATTGTTGGTGGGTTTTGAGTAAAAATCTGTTAAATTACGACCGGATTTTAATCAAGTGGCGGTGAGTGCTCCTAGCAGGTTTGCTAGTTGCCTTTGGCGGCACATCTTTTTTGAGTGAAAGAGTACCCATGTCTACCTTACAGTTAGATAAACTAAGAAATATCGCGATCATCGCGCACGTTGACCACGGCAAAACTACGCTGGTTGATAAGCTGCTTCAGCAGTCTGGCACCCTAGAAACACGTGGCGAGCACGAAGAACGCGTCATGGACTCGAACGACATCGAGAAAGAGCGTGGCATTACCATTCTGGCGAAGAACACCGCTATTAACTGGAATGACTACCGTATCAACATCGTAGATACTCCAGGACACGCCGATTTCGGTGGTGAAGTTGAGCGTATCATGTCGATGGTTGACTCTGTTCTTCTGATCGTTGATGCCGTGGATGGCCCAATGCCACAAACCCGTTTCGTAACGCAGAAAGCGTTCGGTCACGGTTTGAAGCCTATTGTTGTTATCAACAAAATTGACCGTCCAGGCGCTCGTCCTGATTGGGTTATGGATCAGGTGTTTGACCTGTTCGACAACCTTGGCGCAACCGACGAACAACTTGACTTCCAAGTGGTTTACGCATCAGCACTAAACGGCTGGGCAACCCTAGAAGAAGGCGAAACTGGCGAGAACATGGAACCATTGTTCCAAGCTATCGTTGATAACGTTTCTGCTCCAGAAGTTGATTCTGACGGTTCACTGCAGATGCAAATCTCTCAGTTGGACTACAGCTCATACGTTGGTGTTATCGGTGTAGGCCGTGTAACACGTGGTTCGGTTAAACCTAACCAACAAGTCACCATCGTTGGTGCTGACGGCAAAACCCGTAACGGTAAAGTCGGTACAGTACTGGGTTATCTTGGTCTTGAGCGTCACGACATCGATCAAGCTCACGCGGGCAACATCGTTGCTATCACCGGTCTTGGCGAGATGAAAATCTCTGACACTATCTGTGACGTGAACGCGGTTGAAGCGCTTCCACCGCTATCTGTTGATGAACCAACAGTAACCATGACGTTCCAAGTAAACACCTCTCCTTTCGCAGGTAAAGAAGGTAAGTACGTAACTTCACGTAACATCCTTGAGCGTCTGCAAAAAGAATTGGTACACAACGTTGCATTGCGCGTTGAAGAAACCGATAACCCGGATCGTTTCCGCGTATCAGGCCGTGGTGAACTTCACCTGTCTATCCTGATCGAAAACATGCGTCGTGAAGGCTTCGAGCTAGCAGTATCTCGTCCAGAAGTTATCATCAAAGACGTAGACGGCGAGAAACAAGAGCCGTTTGAAACAGTAACCATCGACGTTGTGGAAGAAAACCAAGGCGGCGTTATGGAGAAAATCGGTCTTCGTAAAGGCGAATTGACTGACATGTCTCCAGATGGCAAAGGCCGTGTGCGCATGGACTTCATCATGCCTTCACGTGGTCTGATCGGTTTCCAAACTGAGTTCATGACGTTGACGTCAGGTTCTGGTTTGATTTACCACACGTTTGATCACTACGGTCCAATGAAAGCTGGCGTTATCGGTATGCGTAAAAATGGCGTATTGATTTCTAACGCAACAGGTAAAGCACTGACTTACGCACTGTTTAACCTGCAAGAGCGTGGCCGTTTGTTTGCTGAACACGCAGATGAAGTTTACGAAGGTCAAGTTATCGGTATTCATAACCGCTCTAACGACCTGACAGTTAACTGTCTGAAAGGTAAGCAGCTAACTAACGTTCGTGCATCTGGTACTGACGAAGCTCAAACACTTTCACCTGCTATCAAGTACACGCTTGAGCAAGCACTAGAATTCATCGATGACGACGAATTGGTAGAAGTAACGCCAGAAAGCATTCGTATCCGTAAGAAACTTCTTACTGAGAACGAGCGTAAACGCGCAAGCCGCGGGTAATTCATTTACCAACGCTAGCGCTATCGTGACTCAACGGTAGCGAATAAAAAAGCCTCCATGATTGGAGGCTTTTTTGTGTCTAACGCTTTCTATTTCCAGTGTTTCTTAGCGTTATATGGCGTAAGAAATCGTTAAGAAAGAGAAGGATTACTTGGCGAATCGATTGTATAGAAACAACAAGATCAGTGCGCCAACCGTTGCCATGACAATGCTACCTAGGCTTAGACCACCCGCAGTGCCAAAGCCAAGTAGTGAACTAACCCAACCACCAACCACCGCACCCGCGATGCCCAATAGCGTGGTCATAATAAAACCACCACCGTCTTTCCCTGGCATAATCCACTTCGCTAAAATACCCGCGAGTAGCCCGAGAATGATCCAAGAAATAATGCCCATGTGTTTCTCCTCCATGTTGAGAGACGGTTTTCATACCGTTGAATGCAGGCAGAAAATTCGCCTGCGCAAACGATAAGGGAATTTGTCTTACTCAAGGTGTTTCATCTGCGAGAAACATTGAAAGCTAATTCAGTTCTTTAAGGTGGTTAGGAAGCGCTCTGATTCGGCGATGGCTAACTGCATATCTTTGATCGCACGATTAATTTCTTTCTCTAGGCCCGAAAACTCGCCTTTGAGAGCGCCGATAGCCGCTGCGTTCAGGTTATGTTTAAGATACAGGGTGTTGTCTCGTAATGTGTCGAGTACGGGGGTCATCTTGCCTTCTGCTTTTTTCATGGCAGAGAGCATTTGGCGATAACTTTGTTTGGTTGCATTGAGCTTGCGCTCGCTTTCACGACGAAGGTTGGCGCTGGAGTAAAGGTCGAGCTCTTCTTGCCACTCGTCGAACAAAGCATCTGACACGTCTTCGACGCCTTGAATGCGATTACGTACGTTTTCGACAGCGGTTTCGCTGTCTTCGTACTGATCATTGATGGTGTTGTACATGGTTTCCAGCTCACCGCCATCAAATTGGGTTAGCTCAGTCAGTGCATCAAGTGCGCTGGTGAATTGCTCACTGGCTTCTTGTTGCGCCTCGGATGCAGCTTCGACTCGGTCAGCCATAATGTCACGCTTGTGGATACCAACCTGCTCCATGGTGGCGTAATAAGCGGACTGGCAACCGACCAGCGTGAAAACCAGAAACAGGGTAGAGAGAAGACGCACGGCAAACTCCTTTTACGTTATGATAAACCTTCTTTACAAGAGACTATGGTTGAAGGAATGGAACGACTCAAGCATTTAATGCCCAGGATAGGGCAGATTTTATTCGCGTTTTTGCGGCATCTTGTTCGCCGTATTGTTCATGACCGCCTAACGGTGAGTGCAGGTTACATGGCTTACGTGACTTTGTTGTCATTAGTGCCATTGATCACGGTTGTGCTCTCAGCATTATCAATTTTTCCCAGTTTTGCAGAAGCGGGCGACGAAATCCGCACGTTCGTGTTGCATAACTTCGTTCCTGCATCGAGTGATGCACTCGAACAATACCTCAACCAATTTGTCGCCAATGCAGGCAAGATGACAGCTGTCGGTGTCGCTTTCTTGTTCGTGGTGGCCTTGATGCTCATTTCAGCCATTGATAAGAGCTTAAATTACATTTGGCGCGTGAAACATAAGCGGGCTTCCGTGGTGTCATTTTCCATTTATTGGATGGTGCTAACCTTGGGGCCGGTATTGGTCGGTAGCAGTATTGGTGTCAGTTCTTACCTTGGCTCGTTGAATTTGCTTGATCTTGAAGGCAGTGAAATGTGGGCGCCGACGCTACTTCGTGGCTTGCCTTTTATACTGACAACACTCGCATTTTGGGGGCTATATACCTTAGTACCAAACTGTCGGATCCGGGTGAGCCATGCGTTAATTGGCGCCATGTCGGCCAGCGTACTGTTCGAATTTAGTAAAAAAGGCTTTGCCTTCTACGCGACGAATTTCCCTTCGTATGAGCTGATTTATGGCGCACTAGCTGTGGTGCCATTGCTGTTTGTTTGGGTTTATCTCAGTTGGTGTATTGTGCTGTTAGGTGCGGAAATAACCGCGTCATTAGGTGAGCGTTCGATGTGGTTTGTCGAGGCTGAGCCGGAAAAAGATCAAATTACTGATAGTTAAGACGATAAGAAAGGAACTGATATGATTGCGCTAATCCAGCGAGTCAGTGAAGCGAATGTGGTTGTTGATGGTCAAGTTGTCGGGGCGATTGGCAAAGGTTTGCTGGTACTGTTGGGTGTCGAAAAAGGCGATGATGATAAGAAAGCCCATCGCCTACATGAAAAAGTATTGGGCTATCGAATCTTTGCTGACGACGAAGGTAAAATGAACCTCAATGTTCAGCAAGCCGGTGGTCAGGTGCTGGTGGTGTCGCAATTTACGCTCGCCGCCGATACGAATAAAGGAATGCGTCCTAGTTTTAATGGAGCGCCACCTGCAGAGGCAGACAGACTGTATCAGTTGTTCTCTCAATATTGCCGAGAGAGCGGCGTACAGACAGAAAACGGTATTTTTGCGGCTGACATGAAAGTTAGTCTAACCAATGACGGGCCAGTCACGTTTTGGTTGAAAGCCTAACACTAGCCAGTTATTGGGTTCACAAGGAGAGGAGTGAGCATGTTTCGATTAATCACGCCAACGAAGGAAAGCGAGCTAAACGCCTATTTCCATTTTCGTTGGAAGATGCTCCGTGAGCCTTGGCGTCAACCTGAAGGGTCGGAGCGAGATGCATACGATGTGGCTGCGCATCATCGTATGATTGTCGACGCAAAAGGCGATCCTATTGCCATTGGTCGACTCTATATTAGCCCTGATAATGATGGTCAGATTCGATATATGGCCGTTGCACCACAATATCGCAGCCGTGGATTAGGCGCATTGGTATTGATGGCATTGGAATCGTTAGCGCGCCAAGAAGGTGCGAAGCGTTTGGTGTGCAATGCCCGTGAGGACGCCATTGGTTTTTATAGCACTAATGGCTTTAGCAACCAAGGTGAGCTGAGTGAAGAGCGCGGCCCGGTTCAGCATCAGCAAATGTTAAAGCTGCTTGACCCTATGTCGGATGTGGTTCGTCGCCCAGAATGGTGCCATGAACTTCAGCAACGTTGGCAGCAGCAAATTCCAATCAGTGACAAAATGGGCGTTCGCATTACACAGTTTTCGGGCTACCGCTTTGAGGTGTCTGCACTACTAAATGCCAACCTTAACCCCCATGATTCAATGTTTGCTGGCAGCGTATTTAGTATGGCGACGTTGGCTGGGTGGGGCATGGTGTGGCTGCTGATGAAAGAACGACAGCTTTCTGCCAGTATTGTTCTGGCTGACAGTCATATTCGTTATCGTAAACCGATAACAGAACGTCCCCGCGCTGCGGTGTCATTAGACAGTTTAAGTGGCGATTTAGATCGTCTCGCCAATGGCCGCCGAGCACGAGTGAAACTGGAAGTGACGTTATACAGTGGTGAAGAAGTCGCAGGCACATTTACGGGAACCTTTGTGTTGATGCCTGAAACGAACCAAATAGCGGCAGATGAAATGCAAAATCAAACCTTGTTGTTTGGCTAGCTGAGCGCTTAACGAGTTTGGTTCGATAGCGCCCCTTCTTTTGTTACCAAATCCCAATTTCCTGATAGCGATGCCGCCTCCGCTGTTGCTTCGATACTCACCGGTGTCAAAGCAATGCGGCCTCTATCAGCGATGATCTTCACCTCTCCGACTTTTACGGGAATCGAAACCGAAGGTTCGCTTTGTTTCTGTGGCAAGAATAACGTTAACAAACGCTGAGAGAGCGACTGTTCAGGTTGTGTGACCAGTTGCGTTTGGTGGGGCGTAGCGCTCACTTCGCCACTCAAGCTATACGCGAAGCTGTTTTTGTCTGCGGCGAGTCCTGATAACTGAATCTCGACATCATGCTCGCCAAGCAAAGGCAATGGCGCCCCTAGCCAATGTTGGTAGAGGGAGTTAGGAATACGAAGACCATTGATAGTTGCTGCCCATGGGTGGCTGGGGCTTTGTAATTGAATTTGCGCCTTTGCCGACAGTTGACCTTGTGGGAAATTGAGACTGAGTGGGTCTAAGTGCCATTCACCCGCCTCGTCAACGCGCATGCTGGCATAGGGGGCGGAGACCGCGATACGATTAATACTGGCAGCGGCTGCGCTCGCTGTGAGCGTACCTTGCCACATTCCATCTCTGGCTTTTTTTCTCGTCACCATGTCTCGACCGCGTAGATTTAGCCCGATGATCTGCAAAGGAAAGTCGGGGTCTGGCAGAGCAATGCTGGTGTGTTTGACCGATAACTGATCGACAGAAACTGAATCAAATGCTGTCCATTTTTGATGCAGATTGTTGAGAGTATCTGTGTCTATTTCAATGTTTAAGCCATTGGCAATCAGTGTCTTAAGTGCGAGCGAAGACGCTCCCATTGCTCCGGAAAAAGAGACAAAGCCCTCATCATTCACTTTGGCTGAAAATGCGCTTACGTCAACGCGTGTTGGTGATAGCGATAACTCAGCGAGTAAATCGGTCAGTAGCCATTGCTCTACATTGAACAAGCTCGCGTTGAATGACACAAGCGAAGATGCGGCATTGGGGGCCCACACTAACTCGCCTTTTTTAAGGTGCACGGATTGTGCCGAAAAATTGAGGTGCTCTACCGTCACCTGCTCTAAGGCTGCGCTAACATCCAGTAAATCTATCCGTTTAATGTGGATGTTGTTGTGTTGGCGAAAAGTATTCCATTGCGCAGAGAGGCGCTGAAGCTGCTTTGATGGTTCAATGCGAGCATCTGACAAAGTGAGCTGATGGACGGTCCACTGGTTGTCTGGATGCAAGGTAGCACTGCCTGTGATATTGCCGAAACCACTGTTGAGCGACAATCCCCAAATCTCCCAAACGTCATCTCGGTATTCGCTGTCGAGTAAGACATTCGTGAGCACTTGGCCTTCAACCTTGATCTTGGGGGTAGATAATTGGAATCTCCCTCGCCAATCTCCCCATGTCTCCGCGCTGTTCTGCCAATCCGACAGTTGGATGTCTGCGTGGTCAAATGAAAGTACATCGCCGTGATAGCTGACGTCATCTAACGCAAAGTGGCGAATAGAAAGCGATGAGGGCCATGTGTGTTTCACCGTTTTGTCTAGGTCGACACCGCGAACAACCACACTGGCAAATACCCATTCACCAAGCAGTGATGAAAATGGCGCTAAACGGAAAGAGATGAACTCAGCGGAACGATTTTTATCGGAGTCCGTGTCGTGCTCCAAATTGGGGCCAGACAATGCCACAGAAAATGGCGCCAACACGGAGTATTCAAGCGAATCTGCGTTCAATTGATAGGGTGTAGCGAGCCTCACCGCCTGTTTCAGCATAGGCAGCCCAAAGTTGGTACTGAGTACAATCAAACTGGTTGCTAATGTCACCACAAACACGATCAGCAATGAAGCAAACAGCTTGATGAGCAAACGCATTTGGCGAAGTTCTCTCTTTGGTTATGCGCGCGGAAGATAGGGATAAACCGCAGATGTGTTGAGGTTGGCGCAAAAAGTGACGTTATTCAAGCGGTAATAAAAGATGACGTGAAGCGGGATTGAGAAAAACAAAGCCCCCAAGGTTGGGGGCTATGATTGGTGTGCAGTTTTAGTCGAGCTGTGGGCCGGCTTTGACCAGCGCTTTGCCTTCTGCATTGTCGGTGTATTCAACGAAGTTATTGATGAAACGCTTCGCCAAATCTTCCGCTTTGCTTTCCCACTGCAGTGGGTCAACGTAAGTATCTCGTGGATCTAAAATGCTTGGATCAACGCCTGGTAGGTTGGTTGGAACCGTCAGGTTAAAGATTGGAATGTCTTTGGTTTCTGCATGTTCAATAGAACCATCGAGGATCGCATCGATAATGCCGCGCGTATCTTTGATAGAAATACGTTTGCCAGTACCATTCCAGCCAGTATTAACCAGATACGCTTCTGCGCCGACCGCTTCCATGCGCTTAACGAGCACTTCTGCGTACTGCGTTGGGTGTAGCGTTAAGAACGCTTTGCCAAAACATGCTGAAAACGTCGGTGTTGGCTCCGTGATACCACGCTCAGTACCTGCCAGTTTAGCCGTAAAGCCAGACAGGAAGTGGTATTTGGTTTGCTCTGGTGTCAGCTTAGACACAGGAGGCAATACACCAAAGGCATCAGCAGACAAGAAGATCACTTTGTTGGCGTGACCCCCTTTTGACACTGGCTTCACGATGTTTTCGATGTGGTAAATCGGGTAAGAAACACGGGTATTTTCTGTTTTTGACCCATCATCAAAGTCGATAGAGCCATCACCACGCACCGTGACGTTTTCTAGCAGCGCATCGCGGCGGATGGCATTGTAGATATCCGGCTCTGCTTCTTTCGACAATTTAATGGTTTTTGCGTAGCAGCCGCCTTCGAAGTTGAAGACGCCGTTGTCATCCCAGCCGTGTTCATCATCACCGATGAGTTCTCGTTTGGGGTCAGTCGACAAGGTCGTTTTACCCGTACCGGATAAACCAAAGAAAATGGCGACGTCACCATCAGTTCCTTTGTTAGCAGAGCAGTGCATAGAAGCAATGTCTTGCAACGGAAGGAAGTAGTTCATCATGGCGAACATGCCTTTTTTCATCTCGCCGCCGTACCAAGTACCGCCGATGAGCTGCATGCGTTCTGTCAGGTTAAACACGGTGAAGTTTTCGGAATTCAGACCGTGCTCTTGCCACTTCTCGTTAACACATTTCGCCCCGTTCATGACGACGAAATCAGGCTCAAAGCTCTCCAGCTCTTCTTCTGTTGGGCGGATAAACATGTTCTTGACGAAGTGTGCTTGCCAGGCCACCTCGGTGATCACGCGGATATTCAGGCGTGTATCGGGGTTTGCGCCACAGTAGCCATCAATCACAAACAGGCGTTTGCCTGACAGTTGCTGTGTGACTAATTCTTTAAGATCATCCCATACGTGTTGTTCGATAGGCTTGTTGTCATTCGCACCTTGATCGGACCACCAAAGGGTATCTTTTGTGGTGTCATCTTTTACGATGAATTTGTCTTTCGGGGAGCGGCCTGTAAAGATACCAGTATCGACTGCCACTGCTCCGAGTTCAGTGACGGTGCCTTTCTCATATCCTTTCAGTTCCGGTTTAGTTTCTTCAACAAACAATTGTTCGTAGGTAGGGTTACGAACAACTTCTTCAACATCGAAAATGCCGTGTTTCGACAAGTCGATATTGTGTGCAACCTTTTTTTCGACGTTCATGACAGTCATAGGTGCTCCTTGGGTAAGATGTAAAGTAACTGTCGTCCATGCTAGCAAGCTGAATTAGTCAATTCAGAGAGTTAATTCAAAAAATAACCACAAACTTCTTAAGGTTATGAAACTCAATTAATTAGTTTGTACTATTTATATTACCGTCATGTTGCGTACTTACGCCAGATTGGATCGGTTAATATTTGTACAAAATTAAGAGGTTAGAGAAAGGCGTATTTTTATTGGGAATCGGGTGATAAATAAAAAAAAACCGACTAATTAGCCGGTTTTTGTGGGGTTTTTGCTCATTAATTATCGAAGAAAAATATTAATGCACTGTGCCAGAAGACGGGTTGGTTTGGTCAAAAATGGCTGAAATATCAACGCTGTCGAACTCATAATCTGCACCGCAATAGTCACAGTGAAGTTTAATGTTTCCGCTTTCAATGACCATTTGTTCTACTTCTTGGCGTTCAATAGCGGCAATAGCAGATGCACTACGTTCGCGTGAACATGTGCACTTGAAGGTCACACTTTCTGGCTCGTAGACTTTCACCTCTTCTTGGTGGTAAAGACGATATAAAACGTCTTGCGCTTCCAAGCTGAACAACTCTTCGTTTTTCACGGTATCGGTAAGTTGCGCCAAATGGTCAAATTCTTCTTCTTTGCTTTCGTCACCTGGAAGGATCTGAAGCAACATACCCGCAGCTCTCGCTTGCCCTTCGAACTCACCAGTACGAAGCCACAGACGGGTTTTCAGCTGCTCTGAGCGCGCAAAGTAATCTTCCAAGCAAGCTTCTAGCGTATCGGCTTCTAGTGCAACAATACCTTGGTAGCGCTCGCCTTTCTCAGGTTCGATGGTAATGACCATTTGTCCTTTACCGACTAACTCTTTGAAAGATGCAGACTCTGGAAGATCGTCTTGCCAGCGTGAAGTGCCACGCATGACTTGGTTATGATTACCATTCACTACGACTAGAGACACAGGGCCCTCGCCTTGGATCTGGACGGTAATGCTACCTTCAAATTTCAAGGTTGCGGTGAGCAGGCTGGTCGCGACTAATAGCTCGCCAAGCATTTGCTTAACCGGTGCAGGGTAGTCTTTTCCACCCGTCAGTTGCTGATACGTTTCTGAAAGTTGAACCAGTTCGCCGCGCACTGACACGCCATCGAACAAGTAACGGTGCAGACTATCGTGTGCCATGGGATAACTTCTCCGGCGTTAATCGTTACTGTTTCTAAATTTGATAATATCGCGCCGCTGCTTTTTGTCAGGGCGACGTTCGGGGCTTGGATTATGTGCATGGAGTTTGCGTTCTAAAGTACGCTGTTCTCTGCGTTCCACACTTTCCAGCGTTTCACTGTAAAGCAATTGGGCTTCTGGTGCGCCGCGACGTTGACCGCTGATGTTTTCAATCATCACGACTTTTTCTTCAGAGCCAAGTCTGAGCTTAACTTCTGCACCAACTTCAACCACTTTACTAGGCTTGGCACGTTGGCCATTGTAATGCACTTTGCCCCCATCGATCATATTACGAGCGATGGAACGGGTTTTGTAAAAGCGAGCGGCCCACAACCATTTATCCAGCCTTACCTGTAAATCTTGGTCACTATTTCCGTGTTTTGAACCCACTAAACACTCCTTTACGTTTGACGGGCTAAACTTACCACAATCAGGTAATCCGATCAGCATCACAATTATGGCTCTTATATGGTGTTCAAGCGTCCAACTTTCAAGCCGCAATGGAATCATTCAGACAAAAATGGGTTCTCACTTATCGGCAAGTGCGTGGAAAAAAGGTAAATTGGACAGTCAATTTAATAATTCCTGCACCTAGGCGCTAAAATAGGCAATCTGCTGGCAGCCAACGGAATGCGAAGTACTACGACAGGAAGAACATGTTTGCGAATTTAGGGATACAGCGCCTGAGCAATTGGGTACAACCACAACTTGGGAAAGAATTCCCTGCAAAAGCGGCAAAGTGGACAACACGTTTGCTGATTATTGTCCTTGCTTGGACACTAGGCCGCCTTGTGTGGTCTTGGGTTATGCCTCCTACCGTTGATGCTCTATCAACAGCGGCAGTGATCACGCAATCTGGGCAACAAGCCCCCGCTTATCAACTGAATGATTTGGCGAGTCGCCACTTTTTTGGACGTTTCAGTGAAAAAGCGGCGCCAGTTAAGAAAAAACCTGAACCTGTTGTTGATGCCCCTCGTACTCGCTTAAACCTAACGCTTGTTGGATTGGTGGCAAGCTCCGAACCCGAACGCGGTTTAGCGGTCATTGCAAATCGTGGCGCGCAAAAAACATACGGTGTCGGCGAAGCAATTGAAGGAACACGCGTTATTTTACGTCAAGTGTTGAACGATCGTGTGATATTGCGTAATAACGGGAATGATGAAGCGTTAATGCTGGCAGGAGTGGATTACAGTAAAACAACGCAACAGCCGAAGCGAAACTCCCCCACGGCTTCGCGTCCTGCAGTAAATTCAAGAGACACGGGACGTGCTGATCTGACGAAGGTCAAAGCTGAAATTCTTAGCAATCCTCAATCATTACTGAAATACATCACGCTGTCTCAAGAACAGGGTGAGGATGGCTTGATAGGCTATCGCCTCGGTCCGGGGAGCGATAGCCGTCTGTTTAAAGAAGCAGGGTTGCAACCCGGAGATGTAGCCGTGGGAATTAATGGCGCAGACTTAACCAACCCTGCAGAGATGAATCGCATTTGGCAAAGCTTGTCTGATGCGTCCGAAATCAGCCTTACCGTTCAGCGCGGCGGTGAACTGCACGAAATTTATATCGGTCTCTAAGTAAGACTGAAACGGAGAACACAGTGAAGACGTGGATGAAAGGTAAAACGTGGTTGATTGCTGGCATGCTCGCCATGCAGAGCATGGGCGCATGGGCGGCAGAATTTAGTGCCAGCTTTAAAGGGACTGATATTCAAGAGTTCATCGAAATTGTGGGACGCAACCTTGAGAAAACGATCATTGTTGACCCTGCGGTTCGTGGCAAGGTCAACGTGCGTAGCTACGATGTGCTCAACGAAGATCAGTATTACCAGTTTTTCCTCAATGTATTGTCTGTTTATGGCTTTGCTGTGGTTGAAATGGAAAATGGTGTGTTGAAAGTTATTCGCGACAAAGACGCGAAGCAATCGGCAATCCCTGTGGTGGGTGATAATGACAAAGTGCAAGGCGATGCGGTTGTTACGCGCGTTGTCTCGGTAAAAAACGTTTCTGTTCGTGAATTGTCACCGCTACTTCGTCAGCTCATTGACAACGCGGGTGCGGGTAACGTGGTTCACTATGACCCAGCCAATGTCATTATGATCACGGGCCGTGCTGCGGTTGTTAACCGTTTGGCCGAGATCATTGAACGTGTTGACCAAGCGGGTAACAAAGAAGTGGATGTGGTTCACCTTGAGTTTGCGTCGGCCTCAGAGATGGTGAGAATTGTTGAGAGTTTGAATAAGCAAGGTGACGGTAAAAATACTCCTCAACTTCTCCAGCCTAGCTTTGTTGCTGATGAGCGTACCAATTCAGTGTTGATCTCTGGTGAACCTCAAGTGCGTGACCGCATTCGTAAGCTTATCTCCCAACTTGACCGCGAAATGGCAACCACGGGTAATAACCGTGTCATTTATCTTCGTTATGCAAAAGCCGAAGAAGTGGTGGATGTATTGCAGGGCGTGTCTGAAAACCTGATCGCCGAAAAGCAAGGTGGCCAACGTCAAACAGGCGCGGTTGCGGGTAACGATGTAAAAATCTCTTCTCACAAAGGAACAAATGCACTGGTGATCACGGCGCCGCCTGACATCATGCGTGCATTGGAAAGTGTGATTTCTCAGCTGGATATCCGTCGTGCGCAAGTATTGATTGAAGCCATGATCGTGGAAGTATCAGAAAGCGATGGCGCTAATCTGGGTGTTCAGTGGGGCTCGCTCGATGGCGGTGGTATTCAATTTGGTAATACGGGCGTGCCTGTTACCAACTACCTCGCTGCGCAAGAAGAAGCGAAAGATCAAACCACGACAGAGTCGCGCTTTGATAACAACAACAATTTGGTTGAGGTACCCATCACGGAATCTGGCGACCCAACGGCTATCGCAGAAGTTCTGGGTGGTGTGAGTGGTCTTGCCGCTGGCATCGTGTTTGGTGACTGGACGGCGTTGGTCACAGCGGTATCGTCGAACAGCGAATCTAATATTCTTTCTTCGCCAAGCCTGATGGTGTTGGATAACGAAGAAGCATCGTTCATCGTTGGTGAAGAAGTACCAGTGGTAACAGGCTCGACGACAGGTTCAAGTAATGACAACCCGTTCCAAACCGTTGAACGTAAAGACGTGGGTATTAAGCTCAAAATCACGCCACAGATAAACGAGGGAGATTCCGTTCAACTCAATATTGAGCAGGAAATTTCTAACGTACTCGGCGCTAGTGGGGCAGTTGATATTCGCTTTGGTAAACGTCAGCTAACCACTTCAGTATTGGCGGCGGATAAGCAAATGATTGTGCTGAGTGGCTTGATTGATGAGCAGACCAACGAAAGTGAACAGAAGGTCCCGTTATTGGGAGATATTCCGTTCCTTGGTCACCTGTTTAAATCCACGTCATCAGGCAAAACAAAACGTAACCTGATGCTATTTATCAAGCCAACGATCATCCGCACTGGTTTAACGGCTGATGGAATTTCACAGCGTAAATATAACTACATCAGAGCTGAACAAATTTATCGAGCTCAAGAGGAAGTAAAACTGATGCCTGGCGTGAAAAAGCCAATACTTCCTGAGTACGGTGTGGACTTGACGATGCCTGCGGAAGTGCGTGCCATCATGGCTGAGTTGAGGTAGCGGTGATGGATACGCAGTCTGTAGATTTAGAAACGGACTTCATCAGCGAAGACTTTGACGCTGAAGTGGTGACAGCGGCAACGCGTTTGCCGTTTGGCTTTGCCAAGCGTCATGGCGTGGTCGTTGAGCGAACGGACGGTGGCTGGCTGTTGTATTACCGAGATCAACCGAAGCCAGCGGTATTGATGGAAGTACGCCGTGTACTCGGTCAAAGCTTTACACCGATACAGCTTCGCACTGAAGATTTTGACCCCAAGTTAACCCAGCTTTATCAGCGTGATTCATCCGAAGCGCAGCAACTGATGCAAGACATTGGTGCTGACAGCGATGACTTCTTTGCTCTTGCGGAAGAGCTGCCGCAAAGTGAAGATTTGCTTGAGTCCGAAGATGACGCGCCGATCATCAAATTAATCAACGCCATGCTTGGTGAAGCCATCAAAGAAACCGCGTCTGATATCCACATTGAAACGTTCGAGAAAAGTCTATCGATTCGCTTCCGTGTTGATGGCGTGCTTCGTGAAGTTTTAAGCCCTAGCCGCAAATTAGCGCCGCTGCTTGTTTCTCGTATCAAGGTCATGGCGCGTCTCGATATCGCAGAAAAACGTGTTCCTCAAGATGGTCGTATTTCACTGCGCATTGGTGGACGTGCTGTTGATGTGCGTGTATCTACCATGCCGTCATCCCACGGTGAACGTGTCGTATTGCGCCTGTTGGACAAAAATGCCACTCAACTTGACCTCGAAAGTTTGGGGATGACGCCATCTGTCCATGACAGCTTCCAAACCTTGATTAAGCGCCCACACGGTATATTACTGGTCACCGGTCCCACAGGTTCGGGTAAGTCGACCACCTTGTATGCCGGTTTGACGGAACTTAATAGCGCCGAGCGCAATATACTCACCGTCGAAGACCCGATTGAATTTGATATCAACGGCATTGGTCAGACGCAAGTGAACACCAAAGTTGATATGACGTTCGCGCGTGGTTTGCGCGCAATATTGCGCCAAGACCCTGACGTGGTAATGGTTGGTGAGATTCGTGATTTAGAAACCGCGCAAATTGCAGTTCAAGCTTCTTTGACGGGTCACTTGGTGATGTCGACCCTTCATACCAATACCGCGGTTGGTGCTGTTACGCGTTTGCGTGATATGGGGATTGAACCTTTCCTTGTTTCCTCCTCGTTATTGGGCGTATTAGCTCAACGCTTGGTTCGTACCTTGTGCCCTGATTGTAAAGAAGCCTATGAGGCGGATACGCAAAGTAAAGCGTGGTTTGGTTTGGCTGAACATGAGCCATTGACCCTTTACCGTGCTAAGGGTTGCAAAGCCTGTAACCATAAAGGTTATCGCGGTCGAACGGGTATTCATGAACTGCTGGTTGTGGATACGCAAGTGCAGGAATTCATTCATAATGAAGCGGGCGAGCAGGCCATTGAGCGCTATGTTCGCCAATCCTCTCCGAGCATTCGAGCGGATGGTTTGATGAAAGTGCGTAAAGGTCAAACGACGTTAGAAGAAGTTCTGCGTGTGACGCGGGAGGGGTAATGGCGGCGTTTGAATACAAAGCGTTAAATGCCAAAGGGCGCACCGTTAAGGGCGTGATTGAAGCGGATACAGCGCGATTGGCTCGCCAACTACTTCGTGAAAAAGCGCTAGTCCCGATGGAGATAGCGCAAACTCATGAAAAAGAACAGCAAAACCAAGCTAAACCCTCTGCTGGTTTTCAGCGTGGGATCAGCACAAATGATTTGGCACTGATAACCCGCCAGCTCGCTACATTGGTGCAAGCTGCCATGCCACTTGAAGAGTGTATCAAAGCCGTCGCGGAACAAACGGAAAAGCCACGGCTGAAGAACATGCTTACAGGGGTGCGAGCCCGAGTAGTTGAGGGGTATACCCTGTCAGATAGCTTTGGGGACTACCCCCATGTGTTTGATCAGCTCTTTCGCGCCATGGTCGCTGCGGGTGAAAAATCCGGTCACTTAGGGCCTGTGCTTGAGCGTTTGGCTGACTACGTCGAAAACCGACAGCAGGTGAAGAACAAGCTGATTCAAGCCATGGTTTACCCCATTGTGTTGACCGTGGCGGCTATTGCGATCGTGGCATTTTTGTTGGCGACGGTCGTACCAGATATTGTTGGGCAATTTCTAAAAACGGGTGCTGAGTTGCCCGGTATTACTCAGGTGTTACTTGCCGCCAGTGATTTTGTCACCGAGTGGGGATGGCTAGTGTTAGTCGTATTCGTCGCGACATTCGTGCTGACCAAGATGATGCTTCGAAACCCAAATCGAAAACTGGGCTGGGATAGAAATATTCTCAGCATGCCTGTAATAGGACGTGTTGCGCGAGGGCTTAATACATCTCGTTTTGCGCGTACGTTGTCAATTTGTACCTCCAGCGCTATTCCGCTCTTGGACGGTATGAAAGTGGCTGCTGATGTGATGACAAACACTTGGGTGAAAACCAAAGTGTTGGAAGCCTCTGACCGAGTTCGTGAAGGCACAAGCCTTAGAGTGTCGTTGGAAAAATCGAAACTGTTTCCGCCAATGATGCTGCATATGATCGCCAGTGGTGAGCGAAGTGGCGAGCTAGAACAAATGCTGACTCGAGCGGCAGACAACCAAGACAGGGATTTTGAGTCTCAAGTGAACATCGCACTGGGTATTTTTGGTCCTTTGTTGATTATTGTGATGGCGTTAATCGTACTTTTCATTGTGGTGGCAACATTAATGCCTATTATTCAGCTCAACAATATTGTGGGCGTTTGATTTCAATATAAGCTGCCGAGCAGCAATTTTTCAGGAGAGAGAACATGCAACGACGTCAACAGGGCTTCACCCTGCTGGAAATCATGGTTGTCATCGTTATTTTGGGTGTACTGGCAAGTTTGGTGGTACCAAACCTGTTGGGTAACAAAGACAAAGCGGATCAACAAAAAGCCGTCACAGACATTAGTTCACTTGAGGGTGTGCTAGATATGTATCGTCTGGATAACAGTGTTTATCCGACGACAGACCAAGGGTTGGATGCATTGGTCAGCAAGCCTAGCTCGTCTCCAGAGCCACGTAACTATCGTCAAGATGGCTACATTAAGCGTTTGCCGCAAGACCCTTGGGGTAACGATTATCAATACCTCAACCCAGGTGAGCATGGTTCCGTTGATATTTTCTCCTTGGGCGCGGATAACCAAGAAGGCGGTGAGGGTGTGAACCAGGACATTGGTAACTGGAACATGTTAGACCTTAAGTAATCGATGAAGAGAGGGCGCCCGTCCGGGTTTACATTGCTGGAAATTCTGCTTGTGATGCTGTTGTTAGCTATCAGCGCAGTGATCGTGGTGCCCAACCTTCCGCAAAACCAAAGTGATGAAGCTAAAGGGGAAGCCCAGCGTTTCTATCAATTGGTACAGCTTTGGACTGAACAAGCGTTGTTGAGCGGTCAAACGTTTGGCCTGCGAGTGAATGACAACAGCTACCAGTTGGTGCGTCTAACTCGAGAAGACTGGGTGCCAGTTGAAAAGGGACGCACAGTCACTGAAGCCACCATGCCCGAAGGTATCGAGCTTGATTTGCAAGTCACGGGGTTTGTTGCTGAAGAAGATCGCCTTTTTGAGCGGACCGAACTGTTTGATGACGAAATGTTTGCTGAAGAAGAGGAAAAACCAAAACCACCACAAGTGGTGCTAATGGGTAACGGTGAAATCATCCCATTTTCGCTGACATTTTTAGCCGATGAGAAACGCCTGTGGCAAGTGGAAGGAAATGATGTGGCGACGTTCAAAATAACTGCGCTGAATGAGGGTAGAGAGTGAAGCGACTTCGCGGCTTTACCCTGATTGAAGTGCTAGTAGCCATGGCTGTTTTTGCGGTGGCTGCGCTAGCGGTGCTTAATGCCACCGGACAGCATGTGAATACACTCGGTGTGCTAGAAGAAAAAACCTTTGCTGCCATGGTGGCTGATAATCAACTGGCATTGTTGGTATTGGAAGGAAAAGCGTTGTCATCAGAAAAGAATGGCAGCTCAGAAATGGCTGGGCGAAAGTGGTATTGGACCATTAAACCCACGGCGACAGCAGACAGCATGCTTCGCGCTATCGACGTGATTGTTTGGCAAGACGAAACGAAGCGTAGCTCAATTGTGTCGGTGAGAACGTATGTTCCTGCAAATTAAGCGCCGATCTCGCGGGTTTACACTTATTGAAGTGTTGCTGGCCTTGATGATATTCGCCACGTTGAGCGTCGCGGCAAACCAGATATTCAGCAATGTGATTGCCAGTGATAAGCAAACAGAAGAAGTGGGTAATGCCCTAAAAACCTTGCAACGCACACTACTGATCATGGATAGCGATTTCCGCCAAATGATGGCGAGACAATATCGCGATGGTGGTGAGGAAGCGCAAGAGTCATTGCTCGAACTTGGTGATGATGTGAATGAATCGGAATCTCAGGGAATACGCTTTGTTCGCGGTGGGTGGATTAACCCGCAAGCCCTGTTCCCTCGCGGAGAAGTGGTCAAGGTGGGGTATCGCATTCAAGATGACACGTTAGAGCGCGTTCGTTGGATGTACCCTGATGATAGTTCGGCGGTTGACCCTGCTGTGATGCCAGTGATGGAAGGTGTCACAGATATTAAATTTGAAGTGCTGGGCAGTGAGAGTTGGCAGCAAAGTTGGGACACTCCGCTTGAGATGCCGAAAGCTGTCCGAGTGACACTCGACACCGAGCGCTATGGTGAGTTGACCCGAGTTTATTTACTGCCTGGGCAAGTGTTACCTGCGCCAATTGCTGGTGGCGTGCAATGATAATGAAAACGCACGGCCGACAATCACAACGCGGTGTTGCACTGCTTGTCGTGCTTTTGATCATGGCTTTGATGACCATGGTGTCAGTGAACATGGCAAGCCGTATGTTCGTGAACTTTGACCGAGCAGAAAGCCAAATTCGTTACCAGCAGGCATATTGGTATGCGCAGTCGGTAGAATCACTTGCTCGTTTTGGTCTTGAAGAGAGTTTTGGTGACGACGACACGGTGACGTTGAGTCAACCTTGGGCTGTGCGTGATCAGATTTACCCTCTTGATGGCGGACAGGCAACAGGCAACGTTTACGATCGTCAGGCCTGTTTTAATGTCAACGGGTTGCGAGATATCAAGCCGACTGAGAATGGCACCAATCCGGCGCTGGTAATTGCGCTGCAACAGTTGATTGAATCGCAAGACATTGACAGCTTTGAGGCGGAAACGGTTGCGGCAGCAACGTGGGAATACATCGATATTAACACCAATGTTCAATCGCCGTTGGGCGTTGAAGATAGTGAATACGAAGCACGTCCGATACCGCACGTTGCTCCCAATGGTTTGATTGCTGATATATCAGAATGGCGTGCCATTAACGGTGTGACCCGTGAAATTTATGAGAAAGTGAGCCCGTTGCTGTGTGCCATTCCCAGCAATAAGCTGGTGGTGAACATCAATACGCTGACGGAAGAAGATGCACCGATCCTGACTGCGTTGCTGCACCCTAACTTGTCGGAAGATCAAGCGAAGCAGCTGATCAACGAGCGAAATGCAGTTGATGGTTGGAAAGACATCGCGAGTTTTATTGCAGAGCCTGTACTCTCAGGGCTTAGCGACGAAGATAAAGAAAAGCTACAAAAAAATCTTGATGTGCGAAGCCGCTATTTTGAGTTGGACACGGAAATAACCCTCGACAGCACGTCGTTACGATTACGAGCGCTGTTGCAAAGGGATGATAATGGTACGGTGACTGTAGTTCGTCGCCGCTTTGGAGGAATGAGTGAGCGAGATCCTGACAATAAGGCTTAACTGCGATACGCAGGAACCCATACCTTGGCTGGTGTGGTCAACGAGCCAACAGGAAGTGATCGCGTCAGGCGAAGCTGACAGTTTGTCACAGTTGACAGACTATGCTGTCGATCGAGAGGTGGTGGCGCTGGCTGACAGTGCTGCAGTTACCTTAGCGACAGTGGCTATCCCATCTGGGAGTGCGCGTCAGTTAGAGAACGTATTACCTTTCCTGCTCGAAGATGATTTGGCACAGGACGTGGATCAAGTTCATGTTACTTTGTTGAGCAAAAGTGCCGAGCAAGCGCATGTGGCCGTGGTTGAAAAGCGCATCATGCAGCAGTGGCTTGATGCCTTGGCCGATGCGGGTCTTACTGTGCGTCGTCTTATTCCTGATTGCTTGTGCTTACCGCTTGATGAAGACGCCTACAGTGTCGCGAAGCTTAATGACCGTTGGCTTGTGCGCGTAGATGAAACCTCAGGGGGCATGGCTGAAATGCTGTGGTTGCCAGTGTGGTTGCGTAGTTTGCACGAGCAAGAAGATGCTGATGCACCAATGAAAGCGGTTGTTAGTTACTCTGAGTTGCCAGAGGGTGCTGCTGAAAACTGGCGAAGTGAGCCAGCCGAATTGGTCATGATGCTACTTGCGCAAGGCGCATTAACTAGCCGATACAATCTGCTCGTTGGTCAATATAAGCCTCAAAATCAAATCTATAAGCACCTTAAACCTTGGCGAAGTGTTGCTATTGCGGCTGCCTTGTTACTCTCAGTGCTAGGCGCTGAGCAAGTGGCGGGTATCTATCAAATGGAAGCGCAAGCTGATGAATATCGCGCCCAAAGTGAGGCGCGAGTGCGTGCACTGTTGCCTCAAAACCAACGTATTCCTACCACCAGTTATATGCGCCGTATACTCGAAAGCGAAGTGACACGATTATCTGGAACGGGAAGCAGTTCTGGTGTCATGATTTGGCTTGCCGAACTGGGCCCGATTTTGGACGGGGCGTCAGGCATCAAGTTGGATGCCATGCGCTTCGATCGTGATCGTGGTGAGTTGCGTCTGAATGCTCGCGGCAAAGACTTTGGTGATTTCGAAAAACTGCGTGAGGCACTGTCCGCGAAGTATTCGACAGAATTAGGGCAATTGAGTCGTGATCAGCAAAGCGTCACGGGTGCATTTGTCTTGCGAAAGGAGCCATAAATGAAAACGATATTGGCTTATTGGCAAGGGCTATCTAAGCGAGAGCAACGCCTGATGGGCGTTGCAACAGCCGTATTACTTCTCGGCGGCCTGTATTGGGGAGTAGTGAGTCCACTTCAAGCTCGAGCAGAGCAAGCTCAGCAACGTGTGAACAGTGAAAAGAATCTGCTGGCTTGGGTTAATGGTAAAGCGGCTGAAATCCAATCACTACGCGTTACTGCGGGAAGTCGTGGACAGGCGAGTGCATTGCCGCTCAATCAGTCTGTGACCACCAGTGTTAAGCGCTACAACCTTGAAATTGTGCGTCTTCAGCCACAGCAAGAGCAGATCCAAGTTTGGTTGAAACCCATGCCATTTAATACCTTGTTAAGCTGGCTCGACTTTTTGTCCGTGAGTCACGGCGTGCAGGTGAAGTTCATTGATATAGGTAAGACCGATAAGTCGGGATTGGTTGAAGTAAAGCGCCTGCAATTAGGACGAGGGTAAGATGAAGCGCACAGTCCTCATGAGTATCGTGTTTGTACTGGTCTTACTGACTAGTGTTGTGGTGCATACTCCAGCTAGTTTTGTTTTTCGCTACATTCCGCCTGTAAACGGGTTGGAAGTGAATGGCGTATCTGGAACTATCTGGAATGGCATGGCGTCAGATTTTCGTTGGCAAGGTCAGTCTCTTGGTGCCATCAATTGGCAGTTCAACCCACTCGCACTGTTAGCAGGGAAGGCGGATCTCGGTGTTCGCGTTTCCGGCGTGCCCGGATTCTCTGTACGTGGCAACGTTGGGTATGGCTTTAGTGGGGTGTATGCAAATCAATTGCTGCTCTCTGCGCCCGCGCACTTTGTTCAATCATTTATCCCTTATCCAATGCCTGTTAGTTTAAAAGGGCAGTTTGATCTCACTCTTCGTGATTACCAATTGCAGCAACCTTTCTGTGATGTGCTTGACGGCACGCTGGCTTGGTCGCAAGGTAGTGTTGACTCGCCAATGGGGTCGGTTGAACCTGGTCTGGTGATGGCACAACTAACGTGTGATACCGGTCGTGTATTGGTGAGTGGAGACAGTGATTCGGAAGCTCTTGAAACTGAATTTAATTTATCTTTGTCACCGGACCAGCAATATAGCGTAAGCGGGTGGTTTATTCCGGGTGATGCTCTGCCTCAGGGTATCAAAGGCCAGTTGGGTTGGTTGGGCGCGCCAGATGGAGAAGGGCGTTACCGGTTGAGCTTCAACGGTTAGGCTTCTGCAGGAGAGAATGATGACGCAAAAGACAGTAGCACCAGAAATTCTTGATGCGAAGGTAGTCGCGAAATCGCGGTTATTTCAAATTGAAGCGTTAGATCTTCGCTTTAGCAATGGTGTTGAACGCACCTATGAGCGAATGAAACCAAGCGGACGAAACGCCGTAATGGTGGTCCCCGTGACAGACAATGGCGATATGTTGTTGGTCAGAGAATATGCCGCCGGCACAGAACGTTATGAACTAGGCTTTCCTAAAGGACTCATTGATCCTGATGAAACCGCTTTGGAAGCAGCTAACCGAGAATTAAAAGAAGAAATTGGCTTTGGTGCCAATCATATGATACCGCTGAAAGAAGTGGTGCTTGCACCGTCGTATTTTTCCAGCAAGATGACCCTGTTACTGGCGCAGGACCTTTACCCAGAGAAGCTCGAGGGCGATGAACCCGAGCCATTGGAATTGGTCCGCTGGCCGCTTGCGCAGGCAGAAGAATTATTAGCGCACGTCGATTTTGGGGAAGCTCGCAGTATTACTGCATTAATGTTGGCATTGAGGCAGTTGAACAGCCGTTAACCGTTTGTAGGGACGTCTGTGAAGGTGACCATTGTCAGCCAAGCAAAGTCGTAGTGTGAGAGCCCAAAAGGAGTAAGGTATGGAGCTGTCACAGCTATTGCAACCTGTCATAGAGATTGCTCGTGAATCAGGGCAAGTGATCTTAGATATTTATCAGCGTGGCGATTTTGAAAAGAACATCAAAAGCGATGATACGCCAGTTACAAGCGCTGACATGGCTGCACACAAGCTTGTTACAGAGCGTTTAAGCGCACTGACACCAGATATTCCTGTTTTGTCTGAAGAGGATGCCTCTGTACCTCTCGAAGAACGCGAAACATGGACACGTTACTGGTTGGTCGACCCACTAGATGGCACGCAAGAGTTCATTGCGGGCAGCGGTGATTTCGCGACAATCATTGCGTTGGTGGAAAATAATCAGCCAATTATGGGCGTCGTCTATGGCCCTGTTTCTGGTGTGTCGTATTATGCCGCGAAAGGGCTCGGTGCGTGGAAAGTGATGCCTGATGGTGAAAAAGTCCGTCTGTCGATCATGAAGCATGATGGTGACGTAAAATCACTGTCTATCGCCATCAGCCGACGTCAAAACATTAAAGCAATCACTGAACGGTTAGCACCGAGTTTGAATTACAACTTAGTGCCGCTAGGCTCTGCTGCATTAAAGTCGTGTTTGGTTGCTGAAGGAGCGGTTGATTGTTATTTACGTCTCGGTCCGACAGGAGAGTGGGATACTGCAGCGACGCAGTGCATTGTTGAAGAGTCGGGCGGTCGTATTCTCGATACTACCCTGTCTCCGCTTTCCTACAACGAGCGGGATTCGTTAGAAAATCCTAACTTCATTGTCATGGGTGATACGGATTTGCCATGGCGTGACATCGTGCGTCTCGAAGGCTAAAAAATACAGATCACAGCCCAGAGGTCTGTCGATAGGTTAACGGCATAAAAAACGGAGCATTCGCTCCGTTTTTTCGTTTCTAAGGTGATACTTCTCTGGTTAGAACAAACGATTTAAACCATTCAATGCAGCGACGCGATACGCTTCCGCCATGGTTGGGTAGTTGAACGTTGTATTGATGAAGTAATCAAGCGTGTTGCCTTCGCCTTTTTGCTCGAAAATGGCCTGTCCGATGTGAATAATTTCAGCAGCACGTTCACCAAAACAGTGAATACCCAAGATTTCTTTGGTTTCACGGTGGAACAATATTTTCAAACTGCCCACATCCATACCCGCAATTTGCGCTCGTGCTAAATGTTTAAATTGGGCGCGACCTACCTCGTAAGGCACTTTAGCTGCAGTGAGTTCTTGTTCGGTTTTTCCCACAGAGCTGATTTCTGGAATGGTGTAAATACCAGTAGGGATATGGTCAATCAGTCGACCATTTGCCTGTCCTTCGACAATCGCCTGAGCAACAATTCTGCCTTGGTCATAGGCAGCGCTGGCTAGACTTGGGTAGCCAATGACATCACCCACGGCGTAAACATGTTCAACGGCAGTGCCATAGTTGTCATTCACACTCAGTTGTCCGCGGGAGTCAGCTTTCAGCCCCACCGCTTTTAGGTTCAGTGCATCTGTGTTACCGGTTCTACCATTGGCAAACAGCAGGCAATCGGCTTTCATCTTCTTGCCAGATTGAAGGTGAAGGATAACGCCTTCTTTTGTGCCTTCGATTTTCTCGTAGGTTTCATCATTACGGATCAGAACACCGCTATTCCAGAAGTGATAAGACAGCGAGTCTGACATTTCGTTATCAAGGAAGGACAGCAGGCGATCTCGCGTATTGATGAGGTCAACTTTGATGCCTAAACCACGGAAAATAGAAGCATACTCGCTGCCAATAACACCCGCTCCATAAATAATGACGTGGCGCGGATCATGCTGTAGAGAGAGGATGGAGTCACTGTCATAAACACGAGGGTGTGTGAAATCAACATCTTTAGGGCGATATGGGCGAGAGCCTGTGGCAATCACAAACTTATCGGCAGTGTATTTGTCGATGGTGCCGTCTGCAGCTGTGAGCTCCATTTCATGCGTGTTACTAAAACGCGCAGTGCCGTGCAGAATGGTACAGAGATTTCTGTCGTAGAACCCCTGACGCATACGAGTTTGTTTTCCAATCACGGATTGCGCATGGCCTAAGATGGCAGAAAATGTGCTGTGAATATGTTGATTGTCACCAGTATAAATCGGGCTCTGATTGAACTCGATAATACGGCTGACGGTGTGCCTTAATGCTTTGGACGGAATGGTACCCCAGTGAGTACAGCCTCCACCTACCGTACTTTCTTTTTCAACAACGGCAACGCGTAATCCTGCTTTGGTTAAACCCATTGCAGCGCCTTCGCCGCCGGGCCCACTGCCGATCACGATGACATCAAAATGGCTGGACGATGTAGGGGTCGTTTTGCTCATATCCGTATGACCTTTTGTTTTCATTATATTCTGGTTGTTTGGTGATAAGTGTAACGCCCATGTTACGTAACGAGAATACACTCTCTACTATTCAGCGTAGGTGATCACGCTACATTAATGAAAAACCGTTCAATAATGGGAATGGCTGCCGAAACGCCATCAAAATGAGATGTTGAAACCCGAGGAGAAGAAATATTCTTCGAAAGAATAAAAATCGATGGTGGAGCGATGATTGTTGTAACTTGCCAACGATACGAACGACAAATTTTCATTTCCAAACAAGGATACGAATTCGTAAGCACCAAATACAGAGTATTGGGCGTCGGATCGTTGCTCTTCAAAAATTGGGTTAGTTTTATCGAATTTGGATAAGCCCGTTGCCAGTGTCGCGGCAAATTTATGGCGATTGTGGAGCTTGAACCAGGTTCCTTCAGCACTGAGGTGATTGTATGTCATCGCGTTACCTTCGGTATCGTGGTGAAGGTAGCGCAGAGAAACACTATACCCACTCGTGACAGTGAGCATTTCTTGATAACTCAGTTTGCCAAAATAGCTATGAGCATTACGATTCATACTCTTTTGTTCAGGCCTATCGAGGTGAGTTTGCCCTGATTTTTCCTCATCAATTTTGATGTTAGCAAAACCGATATCGATGGAAAATGGTGAGCCATTGATGTGAGATAATGACAATAGGTATGCATTGCCATTTCTGTCTGTTTTTTCGCGTGAAGTGTCCCAGTTATATGGGTCTTGCCATACTTCGTCTGTTAATACCGTGGGTAAAAATGCCAAGCTGAATGTTGTGCCTGAATGGGTTAAGTGGCGGTAACCCATTTCCAATGCGATGAGGCCGGTTGCAATATCTTCACGTGATGTACCGATGAATAATTGCTTATTTAACTCATCGCCAAAGGTATAAGTGATGTTTCCTAGTCCGGCTCCGAGAAGCTCTTCAGATCGCGCCTGTTCGCCATTTGGTAAATGAGCATCAACAGTGGTGGATAAAGTAGAGTCGGTCGACGATACGGCTGCCAATAAAGAAAAATTGCCACTGATACCTTCCTCAGGAGCAAGCTGTGCATGTCCTATCGACGAGTATCCCAATAGCAGGAAGCTGACGGCAATATGAGTATATTTCATTAGGCTGGCCTTATTTATTGAGCAGGAGTAAGACGACGTAGTGCAGATTCTAGAGCGTGGAAGATGTGAACGACATAGCTCAAATTTGTAAGTATCGAATGCAATATGTACTAAAAGTGGCGCGAGCAATGATGGTGCGTACCATTAAGTGCAAAAATGAATCACCAAGTCGGTGATCCAACTCAGGATTACAAAAAGTGCTACTCACAGGCACTGAACTGATGAAAAAAAGCGAGTATAGTTTGCTCTTAGATTTCATGAGGTAAACACTGGCGATGGGAATAAGAGCACAACAGAAAGAAAAAACTCGGCGAACGCTGATTGATGCGGCATTTAGCCAGCTCAGCGCAGACCGGAGCTTTTCCAACCTCAGTCTACGTGAAGTAGCGCGTGAAGCTGGTATCGCGCCAACGTCGTTCTATCGTCACTTCAAAGACATGGATGAACTGGGTTTGACCATGGTCGATGAAGGCGGTTTGTTGCTGCGTCAGTTAATGCGCCAAGCTCGCCAACGTATTGCTACAGAAGGCAGTGTGGTAAGAACGTCGGTGGAAACCTTCATGGAATTTATTGAAAGTAGCCCTAATATACTTCGGCTGCTATTACGTGAACGTTCGGGTACGTCGACGGCATTTCGTGCCGCTGTCGCACGAGAGATCCAACACTTTGTTGCGGAACTGACAGAATATTTCGAAGCAACCGCAGGGTTGACGCGTGAAGAAGCCTATAATCAAGCTGAGGCATGTGTGACTTTGGTGTTCAGTTCCGGTGCTGAAGCGCTGGATTTGGACAAGCGTGCTCGTGCTGAGCTTGCAGAGCGACTGGTTACTCAGCTTCGCATGCTGTCAAAAGGTGCGTATTGGTATCGAAAAGAACGTGAACGTAATGCTCTCAAGGATAAGTTGTCTTCAGGCAGGTAAAAATTATGGAACAGAATCACCAATCAGAGCGTAAATTTCTTCTACTCGCTGTGCTCGCCGGTTTGTGCGGCAGTGCGACTCTCGCAACGTTTTTTATCGATAGCGTTGCCTTCTCCGTATTCCCCGTTATTGCATTCGTGCTGTCGGTATACTGCTTTTACCAGCAACACGTTAATCAACCGCTGACTGAAGGAACACCGCTGATCGCGTTTGCTTGTTTCCTTGTGGGTGCGTTTGGCTATTCCGCTTTTGTTCGTATGCAAGTGCCGGATCTTGGCGGTAACTTCTTCTCGATCATTGTCACCATGCTGTTGGCTTTCTGGGTCGTTCACAAAATGGGCTGGCTGACGATGAACAAGAAAGAAGAAACAGCCAGCGAGTAAGTGGCGATCATGATTCGTCATTGTTGGGGTTAAGCAACTGAGCCTCGCACAGCGTATCAATTCATCATTGTCGAAATGCTAATATCAAAAAAGGAGCCTATCGGCTCCTTTTTTGTCTGTCATCTTGGCTTATTTTCGTTCAAGCAGAACGCCAGCTTCCATGTGATGTGTGTATGGGAACTGATCAAATAATGCGAAACGCGAAATAGTGTGCGTTTCAGATAAGATGGCTAAGTTCTCTTTTAGCGTTTCTGGATTGCACGAGATATAGAGGATACGATCGTAGCCTTGCACCATGCGACAGGTTCCTTCATCCATGCCTGAGCGCGGTGGATCGACAAAGATGGTATTGCAGTTATAGCTCTTCAAATCGACACCTGCTTGTTGCAGACGACGAAACTCGCGCTTGCCTTCCATCGCTTCCGTAAACTCTTCCGCAGACATGCGAATGATCTGTACGTTTTCGATCTTGTTGATGGCAATGTTGAACTGCGCTGACTCAACCGACGGCTTTGCCAATTCAGTGGCTAGCACGCGATCGAAATTGTCTGCCAACGCCAGTGAAAAGTTACCATTACCACAGTAAAGCTCAAGCAGATCGCCCGTGCTTTCTTGCGTGCAATCAACGGCCCATTCCAGCATTTTCTCAGCCACTTTACCGTTTGGTTGGGTAAAACTATTTTCAATTTGCTGATAGGTGAGAGGTCGACCATCGACAGTGAGTTTTTCCAACACGTAATCACGGTCAAGGATGATTTTTTGCTTACGTGCGCGACCAATGAGGTTGAGATTGAACCCTTCATCATTTAAGCGTTGTTTGAGTGTGCGAGCGTTGGCCTCCCACTCTTCATCCAATTGGCGGTGGTAAAGCATAGAAACGAGTACTTCACCGCTCATGGTAGACAGAAAGTCTACTTGGAACAGTTTACGGCGCAGGCTTTCAATCGGTTTGATGGCGTCAACCAGCAGTGGCATCAAATCATTGATGATGCGACTTGCCTGTGGAAACTGATCCACACGGTACTTCTGCTTGGTTTCCTGATTGAACATGATGTAGTAAAGGTCGTCGCCTTCATGCCAGACGCGAAACTCAGCACGCATTCGGTAGTGCTTGTCTGGTGATGGGAACACCTCTAACTCAGGGGCATTGAACTCGGAAAATGTCGATTGCATACGTGCAATCTTTTCGTCCAGTTGCGCCTGGTATTGGCTGGTGTCAATCAGGGTGTTGCTCATATTACCTAACCTGCATAACTAAAAATGAGCGCAAATTGTATGTAGCCAAGCCGTATTGTCCAGCCTTTTCGCTGACTTTTTCGCCAGCAGAAGCGTAAACATATCGGTTAGGATAAGATTGGCGCAACCTTAAGAGACTGAGTTGACCAATGAGTATTCAAAAGTCGAAAAATCGCAAAGAGATTTGTTACCCCTTTATTTATGAATCTGCACTCACGTGTGATTACGAAATTCATACTGATGAGCTGTGTAGCTTGGTAGGGATGGTTTTGGCACAGATGCCTGAGGGTTTTGACGATGTCGTGGCAGATTTGGAAACGCTTCACCCTAAAATTTATCATCTCAATGGTTCTGTTCGTGGCAAGAATGGCATCTTTGAGGAAGACTTAGAGTGGCTGCATGCGCGATATGACTATTATAACGAAGAAAGTCGCGGTCGTGTCTCGCGCTTCGTGTTGCCTCGAGGCCCCGTTGCTGTGATGGCATTACATCAATGTCGTACCGGTGCAAAGAAAACCGTCCGCTTACTTCATCGTTTAGATGAGTCGGGCGAGACGTTTGAGCCTACGCTGCCAAGGTTTGCTAACTTACTTGCAAACTTCTTCTTTGTCTTGACCGTGTACATCAAGATGAAGCTGGATGTCGAAGAAGTGGATTACATCAGCATCAACTACTAACTTCCGAATGTCTTCTTCCTAGCACTTTCCAAGCTAATTAGGGGCAGATCTCATAATCTAAGTATTAAAGGCGCGCTGACTTATCTATAATCGGCGCGCTTTTTACTTCCAGCTGGGAATCTGGTGTAAGTCCAGAACTGGCGCGCAGCGGTAATGAGAAACGAAAATGACATGGCAAAAGCCAGACACTGTATTCCTATGAACATAGAGTATGGGAAGTCGTCATCGTAGGTCGTCTCTAAGTCCGAATATCAGCTGGGTTACAATATGGTCTCAGGATTTCCTGACATCATTAGATACACGCGAAAATGGATCTGATATGTCTCATAAGTATTGGGTAGCTGGAATGCTGCCAATGGCTGTGTTTGCGCACGCCGAAACAACCACCCCTTCTATCGACGACACAATGGTCGTTACCGCCTCTCGATTTGAACAGCCTGTTGAAAATGTCGTTGCTCCTATATCTGTAGTGACTCGTGCAGAAATAGAGCAAAGCCAAGCTAAAACATTAACCGAAATGTTGCGTCGTTTACCTGGCGTAGAAATGGGTTCAAATGGTGGTATTGGGCAAAATTCCTCTTTATTTCTTCGTGGCACCAACTCTAGTCACTCTCTGATTCTTGTTGATGGCGTTCGTATGAACAACTCATTGACTGCAGGAATCAACCTGAACCGTTTTCCTTTGAATCAGATTGAGCGTATCGAGCTTATTCGTGGTTCAGGTGTTGCGATGTATGGCTCAGATGCGATTGGTGGTGTTTTGAATATCATTACGCGTTCAGCACCCGGCTCTGAAGCAAAGAAAATTTTAGCAGGAATTGGTAGTAATGATTACCGAGAGGGCAACTTCTCAGTCAATTCAGATGTTTCTGATGACGGTCATCTTAAGGTAGCCGGTGGTTTTCAAGAAACTGAAGGGTTTAATGTTCAACCGTACCCTGGTTTAAATGATGGTGATAAACACGGCTTTGATGGGAACCAACTGATGGTTAACTATGAGCACGCTATCGCAGAAGGCTGGGTTGGTTTTGCGTCTATTCGATGGTATGAAAATACGAGTCAATACAATAATTTTGACTCTGATTCTATGTCATACAAAGTTGCAAATTCAGATTCTGAGAGCACTAGCTATACCGCGAAACTGGAATATGACAAATATAACTATCAATCATTTCTAGTATTCAATTATCAGGATGATTCTTCTATTGATAGTTTGCCAGGCCAGACAACCCCATTCTCTAAGATTGAAACAGAACAGACTCATATCCAGTGGGCTAACCAGTATCAACTGAACGAAAATGTAGGTATCCAAGGTGGTTTGGATTGGCGTACCGAGAAAATGGATAGTGACTCTATTGGTTGGAATGCATCTATAGCTGGTGAACGAAGAGAGAATACTGGTGCGTATGTTGGTGCGACTGGTAAGTTTGGTAATCTGACCCTTCTATCAAATATCCGCTTCGATAAGCATGATGTATATGATGATTATACAACATGGTCTGTAGGCTCAATTTATCAACTGAATCAGAATCACCAATTGAGAGCGAGCTTAGGTACTTCATTCAAAGCACCTAACTATAAAGAGTTCGCCGACAATCCGTCCTTAAAGGCAGAAGAAGCTCAGAACATTGAATTAGGTTGGACTGGAGACTTCGAACCAGTGACGGTTTCAGTAGCTGCTTACGATAATGAGATCGATAATCTCATTATTTACTATGCGCCAGATTGGAATGCTTTCAATGTTGATGCTCGCATTCGTGGCGTGGAAATAGAAGCCTTGTTCAATACTGGCATTCTTGCACATACTTTGGTGCTGGAATACAAAGATCCTAAGGATAGTAAAGGTGCGCAGTTACCTCGACGTTCCAAAGAAAACCTTAAGTGGATTGGAGAAATGTCAGTGAGTGATTTCGATTTAAGTCTGACATATATCTATGCGGGTGAGCGTTCTGATCTGAGCACTTTAGATGCTAGCGCAGACAAGCTTGATGCATACAGCTTGTGGGACTTTGCTGCAACGTATTGGATAAACGATGAGTTGGCACTTAGAGGTCGCGTGGACAACCTGTTCGATGAAGATTATGAAACTGCTGGTGGCTATCCTGCCCCAGAGCGAGCTTACTATGTAAGTATGGACTATCGCTTCTAAGTATTAGTAATCCCAAGCCGCCTGCGGGCGGCTTTTTTGATCTGAGAGTAATAATGAAAAAACGTGTCATTGTAAGTTGGTCATCTGGCAAAGATTCAACGCTCACACTTTGTCGGCTTCAACAAAACCCTGATTATGAAGTCGTCGGTTTATATACGTCGTATGTGAATGGGGAAGTACCTTTTCAAGCTACGCCAATCGATATCGTAAAGGCGCAAGCTAAGAGTATTGGCTTACCTTTAGTGCTTATCGAATTAGAACAAGTGTTCCCGCCAAACAATGTTTATCAACAAGCTATTATTGAAGGTATAAAAGATAGTGGTCTTGAAATTGACGCAGTCGCATTTGGAGACATGTTTTGTAACGGCATAGAAGCATATCGCCGAAGCTATATTGAGCCGCAAGGATGGGAATGTGTTTTCCCTTTGTTAGGGCAGTCGAGTGTTGGATTGGCTAACGAAATAATAGAAGAAGGTATCGTGACTCACCTTACGACAATAGATACCTCCCAGCTTGATTCGGTGTTTTTGGGCCGTCTTTATGAGCATCAATTGTTAGGCGAATTACCACAGAGTTGTGATCCTTGTGGTGAGGATGGTGAGTTTCATACATTAGTTACCGATGCACCGTGCTTTTCTTGGCCTTTAGCGGTGGAAGTGGATAAGTGGGTGTTGGAAGGGCGTTTTCATCATCAGATTTACCGACTGAGTGAACCGGAGATTTAAAAGACTGCGTTCACAACGTATCATTGCGACGAAAACCATAGAAAAGGTAATGATAGTGAAAAGTGTGCTGATTTTTGACTCTGGCGTCGGAGGTTTATCCGTCTTTAAAGAAATAGCGAAAACGATGCCTGAGCAGCACATTATCTATGCGTTTGACAACGCAGCATTCCCCTACGGGGAGTTAGCCGACGATGTATTGGTAAGGCGTGTATGTGGCATGGTCTCTACACTGTGTGCAGAGCATGATATCGCCTTGGTCGTGATTGCATGTAATACCGCAAGCACCATTGTTCTTCCTCCACTACGTGAAAGACTGTCAATTCCTGTGGTGGGGGTTGTTCCTGCCATCAAGCCCGCGGCAGCGATCAGTCAAAGCAAACGAATCGGCCTATTGGCCACACCTGCAACCGTGAAGCGTGACTATACCCAGCAACTCGTTCGAGATTTTGCCCCTGACTGCCAAGTGACTATGGTTGGCTCTACCGAGCTTGTGCAAATGGGAGAAGCAAAGCTAAGAGGGGTTCCTGTTAACCCATCGACACTTTCAACAATATTGGCACCGTTCGTTAATCACGTGGATTGCATCGTATTGGGTTGTACGCACTTTCCGCTATTAAAGCGGGAGATCGAGCAGGTTATGGGAAGCGATTGTGTCGTTATTGATTCCGGGCAAGCCATTGCGAGTAGAGTGAATGGCTTACTAAATGAAGAAGGAGACCCAAAGGCCTCCTTTAATCGTCAGTTGCTGCACTCTGTTTTCAGCAGTGCTGCCGTTGAAGATGAAGTCGCGTTGAATCAAGAAATGAAGAAGCTTGGCTTCTCACCGATCAAGCGCGCTCCGATTTTCTAGGATCGTTAGCTTCACGTACCTTCAACGTTCGGTCACCATATTCTGCATTGTTAAGTGCTTCTATAGCTTCAGGTGAATCGGCTGCTGCCATTACAACAAAGCCAAAACCTCGACGCTTACCCGTGCGCTTGTCTTTCATTAAACGAACTGCAAATACTTCACCATGTTTGGCAAAGAGTTCCTTTACGTCGTTTTCATTAGCGCGATATGGCAGGTTGCCGACATAGATGGTTTTACTATTTGTAGAAGTTGGTAGTTCAGATGAACTTTCGCCCGCAGACTTAGTAGAAAGAAGAGAAAGGGCAATACCAACAGAAATAGCGCCTAGAGCAAATGATGCCCCGTTACTTGTAATCACAGTTTGTGAACTGTTAAGGATAAAAAAGCCAATCAAAGCAATGGCAGCGGTAATTAACAAACTAATAGATGTTTTCATAATCATTAAATTTAAAAGTCGGTTAGAAGAAATAGCATGAAGGATCGAAATCAATGCTGACTAAAATAAATACAATTGTCGGTTCGATATTACGGTTATTGAAGTGTTATTGCCAGTAAGTGAATGTGACGCCTATCTAATGTTGCAATTTGTTGTGTTTTTTAAAGTTTAGGTTGAATTGTGTTCAGTCGGAATAAAAACAGATAAAAAGCCTTGCCAATGTGATCTCAGTCTCTATAATGCGGCCTCACTGACACGGAGAGCGGCACATGATTCAAGTGCTACCTACCCAATCAGTATGGCGAAAACGGCTTAAAACTTGATTGAAAATAAACGCTTGACGTTAACGGCTCAATCAGTAGAATGCCCGCCTGCTTCAACGGAAAAGCCCAGTGCTTCTCGCGGTTGAAGGGAGTCAACAAGACGTTTTGAAGGTTGCGAAAGCAACGTTGAAAAATCTCAAAATTTCTTCTTGACTTCATCGCCTGGCAGCGTAGAATTCGCAGCCCTGACGATGAGAAGATGACTCGAAATGAGCCGCTTCTACAGTCAACGTTCTTTAACAATTTGACCTATACAATCTGTGTGGGCACTCGTACTTGATAGACATAAGATTTATCAATGAACTGAGTGACCCAAGATGGTTGAGCTCTTCGGAGTAATGCTATA